>CALMBD010000328.1 GCA_937861115.1 uncultured Bacteroidota bacterium
GCTGTACATGAACGAGGGTACTTCGATCAAACGTTCGGAACTGGCTGATCTCATAAGACAGACAGCCTCGATGAAAGACTATCTGTACATAGCGGAAACAAATGCGGCTGTTTGGCAGGGCGACCTGTCGCGCACCGGCAAATTCAGGCGCGTCATTGCCGAAAGTCTGGACGAAGGTGCGCCCAGATATGTGAAAAATTTCCTTGACAGGATTACCATGTCGCGCAGCAAGACCAGTATCGACGATATACTGCACCGCATGACCCGGGAGGAAGTCAAAAAAGCCCGGAGTCCTTTCGATTTCATCCGCCGTTTGCGTGCCATACCCGACCTTAAGGCAGATGTGACGCCGGTTATGCACGACAACAGCGCTAAAGGCTAAGGTAGATGGCCGTTGCAGAAACCCCACTCTCGCCGGAACAGGTTGCGGTACTGATCTGCCCCGCCCTGACCGAATCACGCTACCGGGCGGAGCGGTTTGCCCCGCTCCGCTGGCTTTTTCGACGCAGGCGCGAGTGGGATTTTGTACGGCAACAATGGTATTGCAAGGACTGGGGCGACTACCGCGACCGGGTGGTTGCCCCTCTCCTCGACGACCTGATGTGGATGCGCCACAACTCGGGGGTGCAATTGAAAGCGGACGTATATTTTGAAGATTTTCAGGAAATAGTCGCCAATTCCAATATGCGGGCGGTATTTCTGATTGCCCACCACTTTCAACTTCACAACGGGACGGAAGCCGTGGAATTTGCCGATGGCGGCGTACCCGTTGAAATCATCACCGGAGCCTTGCGCGCACTGCCGGCTCGCCCGGTTCCTCTTAGCCTGGCCTGGTTCGTCTGTGCAGCAGGTGATCTGAAAAAGGATACATTTGCCCAATCGCCGGCGCTCGGCGCTACTGCGTGGGCTACCTGGAGCATGCCCCTGACCGACAGCCTGGCCTTCATACGCTGCTGGCTGGCCGAACTCGACGGGCGGCGCAGTTTCGCTGAAGCCTATCACTACGCATTGCCGAAATTCCTGCACCATGGAGGATAATAATAAAACACTCGGTCAGATCATTGGCGAACTTGAATCGCGCAAAAGCCTCGAACTGCTGGCAAAACACCTTGAAGATCGGGGGCTTTTCAGGCCGGAAGCGAGTTTGGGGAATCAAAGCCTTGCGCTTTCTCTGCGGGAGCAGTTCAAAATCGACAATAAGGATGTTGAGAAAGTTTATGATGCAATTGTGTCAACTTCCAGTGCATTAAATAAAATCAGGATAAGGACCTTATGGTGGATTGGCCTGTTACTGTTGTCCTCTCTTGCGCTTTTGATGGTCTGGACGTACATCAGCAATACAAGTTCCGGTGTTTTCAGGTTCCCCACATTGATAGACTCGGGTCATGTGGTCATCCTTTTCCTGGGCGCGATACTTATTGCCGGCAAAAACAGGGATTTACAGCGAATTCGTCGGGATTTAAAAAAGATTGATAGATACGGTCATGGTTTAGGGGGTGACCAAATACTTATGAATAAAATTGCAAGAGAGTATTTTAAACCAGCGGGACATCCTGATTTTAAAAAAGTGGTGAATAAGCCTGGCGATGTTCCATATTCGGAATATGAAGTCGTATCCGAACCGCCTTCTCCCTTCCAATGTCACGCCGTATATCCCAACCCGTTTTCCTCCGACGCATGGCAGCGCATGCTGGTGTACGTCTACGCCGCCGCTGCGTGGCCGGAGGTCGCTGAAGACCTGGGCTTGCGCGCCCTGACGCTCAAGGGCAGTATTTCGGAGGCCAGGGAGGCCATCAGCCATTCCATCCCCAAAGGCACAACGCTGACTGTGATGCCCGATATCCCGGGCGTGCAATGCAACCCGCCGTCGTACCGGTTCCGGTGGCTGGAAGACTGGCACCTGGCGGAGTTTCGGGTAAAGGCCGACACAGGCGTCCGGCCCGACGCGATCCGGGGCGTCATACGCATTTACCTGGAGTCGCTGCTCATCGCCGAGATCGAGGTGACTGCTCAAAAAGACGTCATACCGGTCATGTCCTTTGCTGCCGCGCCGCCACAGCCATCACAAAAGGAGACACATGCCCCCGGCAAGGTATACCGCAAAATATTTGTTTCCTATGCCCACAAAGACACCCCTGTCGTGGAACAACTGGAAAAGGCCTACCGGGCCCTTGGCGACGATTACCTGCGCGACGTCAAAAAACTGCGCAGCGGGGAGGTATGGTCGGAGGCGCTGGAACAAATGATCGCCGACGCCGACCTGTTTCAGTTGTGCTGGTCTGACCACGCCAAGGGCTCGCAGTACGTGGAACAGGAATGGCGTTCAGCCCTGAAGCGCAGCGACAAATCATTTATCCGGCCGGTATATTGGGAAAAGCCGATGCCTGCACTGCCGGTCGAGTTGCAACACCTGCATGTCGCTTTTTTGGGCGAAGCATGAAATTTGCCCAACTTTACCCCAAAAAATATCCATGCGTTTATTCGGGCTCATCGGCTACCCGCTCGGCCATTCGTTTTCAAAACAATATTTCACGGAGAAATTCGCCCGGGAAGGCATTGCCGATGCGCGATTCGAACTTTTTCCGCTGGAACAAATCGCCGACCTGCCAGCCCTGATTTCCTCCCGTCCCAACCTGTACGGCCTGAGCGTAACCATTCCGCACAAGGAAAGTGTGATTCCATACCTGGACGAACTGGATGACACGGCGCGCGCGATCGGCGCCGTGAATTCCATAAAAATTGAAAACGGGCGGATGAAGGGCTTTAACACCGATGCCATCGGGTTTGAAAACGCCTTGAATGCGATAGACGGAGGGCGCTGGCTGGCCGGGGGTACCGAAGCCCTTGTTCTGGGTACGGGCGGGGCCTCGAAGGCCACAGGCTACGTGTTGAAAAAAAGAGGGATTTCTGTTCGGTTCGTGTCGCGCCGGCCTGCGGGCGACGATCAGGTATCCTATGCTTCCCTTCGGGATCGGGCCTCGCTGCCGGCCCTGATCGTGAATACAACACCGCTCGGAACATGGCCCGACGTGGAAAAATGCCCGGATTTGCCATTTGAAAGGCTGGGCCCTAAACATTTAGTGTTCGACCTCGTATACAATCCTGCCGAAACGCTACTTTTGCGCAAAGCCAAAGCGCAGGGCTCCACCACAAAGAACGGTCTGGAAATGTTGCAGTTACAGGCTGAAGCGTCCTGGCGCATCTGGAACAGTTGAATGTACGACATGCCCACAGTTGATTTTTCCAATACGGAGATTGCCTTTTCGCACCTGACCAACCGCGAACTGAAGAAAACTGCCTGGCTGTTCAGCATGATGAACAAGCCCTGGCTCGTGAAATACGGTTCAAAACTTGCCCTCTGGGCGGTGGAGAACGGTCTGCCCTTCGCCGAGACCATCGTCAAAAAAACGGTGTTCGATCAGTTCGTGGGGGGTACTACCCTGCTCGACAGCCAGCCCAGCATCGAGCACCTGGCTGCTTACCATACCCTGACCGTACTCGATTACGGCGCGGAAGCAAAGGAAACAGAAATCGATTTCAACCACACGATGAATGAGAACATTCGGGCCATCGATTTTGCATCCCGTTCCAAACACATTCCGGTCGTCAGCACCAAAGTAACCGGTCTGGCGCGTTTTCATCTGCTGGAAAAGGTACAGCACCGCCCCACACTCACCCGCGACGAACTCAGCGAATACCGCAATGTGCTCAAGCGCATCGACGCTGTGTGCTACCACGCCGCGAACAAGGGTGTATCCGTATTTATCGACGCCGAAGAGAGCTGGATACAGGATACCATCGATCACCTTGTCTGGCTGATGATGAAGCGCTACAACAAAAAACGCGTTGTGGTGTACAACACCTTCCAGATGTACCGCAAAGACCGGCTTCAGTTTCTGCTCGACAGTTACGACCGCGCGCGCAAAGCGGGATTTATGCTCGGCGCCAAACTCGTCCGCGGCGCTTACATGGAAAAGGAAGCCTTTTACGCGGCGTCTTTCGGCAACGAAAACCCGATCAATCCCGACAAAAACGCTACCGACGACCACTACAATACCGCTATCCGTTTCTGTATCGACCACCTCGATACGATGGCGTTCTGCAATGCCAGCCACAACGCCGACAGTGCCCTGCTGCAGGTCGAACTGATGGAAAAGAAAGGTATTCCGCACGACCACCCCGGCACCCTGTTCAGCCAGCTCTACGGCATGAGCGATAACGTTACGTTCAACCTCGCTGCTGCCGGCTACCGCGTAGCCAAATATCTGCCCTATGGCCAGGTGAATGAAGTTATTCCCTATCTGATCCGCCGGGCACAGGAAAACTCCTCTGTCACCGGCGATGCAGGCCGGGAGCTGTCGTTTATTCTCCGCGAAGTGAAAAGAAGGGGGCTCTAGCAGTGGCCCGCAACATCTACGCCATTCACTTTTGAAGCGCTGCCACCGCCTGCCGCTACTGCCGCCGTCCACACCAGCGCTGCAATCCTTCCGTCGTGCAGCAGGTTGTTGAGCAGGCCATGGAGGAAAAAAGTCATAAGGCCCAGTGTAAGCAGCAGGATAAATGCCTGCCCGGCACGTGTTTTTTCCCTTAATACACACCGGAGCCCGGAGACCAGCACCACAAAGGCCAGCAGCACATATAGCGACAATCCGGGAAGGCCCATATCAGCCAGCGCCTGGAAGTATTCTGAATGCGCCCCGCCGCCCCTGCCGTAGGCATCCGGTGTGTGCCCCGGTATAGGCTGCTTTATACTGATGCGGGTCATCTGTTCCGGTTGTTGGTAGGGCAGGTACTGAAACTGAAAGGTGCCCGGCCCGAAACCGGTCCACATGCGGTCTGCCGACATGCGCAGGGCACAGGAATATCGGTTCAGCCGCTCCTGAAAAGAAACGTCCCGCGCAAGCGCCCGCTGTATGGGTTGCCGGAAAAAACAGAGCATCAGCACGAGCAGGACGAATCCAGGAGCCACGATGCGCCACTTCTCACGGTAATACACTGCCATACCCGCCGCGCCGGCCGCCAGCACCGAAACCCATGCTGCCTGACTGAATGAAAAAAACAGGCCGATACAACACAACACCCCGAAAAGTACTTTCCGGAACCGGCCCGGCTGCTGAAAGCCGGTTGCCGCGCCCAGAAACAACACCAGCGCCAGCACCGCCCCGTACAGGGTGTTTTCGGGGAAAAAGGGCATTGGCGCCAACAGCGCCTGGTCGGCGCGAAAGTGGTAAAAAGCATGGTGTATCAAGGTGTACACAACCATGCCGCACATCGAAACGGCAAAGAGCGTGATCCCTCTGCGACCAATATCCGGAAACAGGCTCAGGCCGGCGGCAAAAACCCACCAATGACCCGTTTCCACCACCCAGTATTTCCAGGAAACAAGGGGCATGGTGGAAACGGCAGCGCATACAGCCATCCAGCAAATCCAGACAAGGCTGATTTTGAGCAGGTGGTTCCGGGTAAGCGCCAGGCTCAGGGCAGTCGGTTGCCGGGCAATCTGCCATCCAAGGGCCAGTCCCAGCAGGGCGATAAGCGGCTCGCCCGGCAAATTCAGGTTCCAGGCGCCAAACGAATATTCGAACGACCAGGGCAACAGGGCGAACAGTATCAGGTAGCCTCTTTCTATCCAAACGGGCGGTTTTTCCACGTGCAACTGTACGGCGGTTTTTTAGTCGGACAATAAAAGTTTTGTTTTTTATTTTTAACTCAAATTGTTTTATATTTGTCCAAAATTTTGTTTTGGAAACAAAAGATACCTTTCTCCGCGGGCGCGGCGCCCAGATCAATCCCCCTTCACCGTACGAAAAGATCGTCAGGGACCAGGAACCGCTCGACCGGGCGCTGATGGCCGACGGATGGGAAGAGGACAAGTTGAAAACCGAATACCTCGATACCCATCCGAAGACTATCCTCAACCGCGTCGAAAGCCCCGACATACCCATGGAATGGAGCATGAATCCCTACCAGGGCTGTGAGCATGGCTGTATATACTGTTATGCCCGAAACACGCATCCGTACTGGGGATACAGCGCCGGACTGGATTTTGAACGGAAAATACTTGTGAAGCGCAACGCAGCCCAACTGCTGGAAACCGAACTGAAAAAGAAATCCTGGAAAGCGGCGCCGATCATGTTTGCCGGCAATACGGACGTGTACCAGCCGGCGGAACGCAAGTTCGGAATTACCCGCGCCTGCCTGGAAGTATTCTGGAAATACCGCCACCCCGTCGGACTGATCACCAAAAACAGCCTGGTGCTGCGCGATATCGATATCCTGGAAAAACTGGCGTCTGAGGGCCTGACCGGAGTAGCCATCAGCATTACTACGTTACAGGAAGAATTGCGGCAGTTCCTCGAGCCGCGCACCGCCACCGTACAGCAGCGGCTGAAAACGGTGGAGGCGCTTGCCAATGCGGGGATCCCGGTGTTTGTGATGGTGGCGCCGATCATCCCCGGATTGAACGACCACGAAGTTTTTGCGCTGGTAAAAGCTGCGGCCGACCACGGCGCTTTGGGCGTCGGCCATTCGATGGTGCGGCTCAACGGCGACGTAGCGGTCATTTTTGAGGACTGGATACGCAAAACAATGCCCGACCGGGCGGACAGGGTACTCAACCGCATCCGCGACACGCATGGCGGCAACCTGCATGAAAAACGGTTCGGCAATCGCATGCGCGGCGAAGGCAACATTGCCGCCATCGTACACGAACAGTTTCGTATCGCTAAAGAGAAATATATGAAAGGCCGCAAAATGCCGGCCTACAACCTCGACCTGCACGAACAGTTCAAGTCGCCGCAGTTGCGATTGTTTTAAAATGTCCTGATCTTGATGTTTTTATACCACACTTTGTTCCCGTGATCCTGCAGTGATATTTTGCCTTTTGTAGCCAGTCCAAAATCGGGCGCAGGCAGACCGGGGAATTTGCTTCCCTTGATCAGATCGAGCCACTGCTGGGTGGGTTTGCCGTTTTCAAGCATTTGAATCTCCACGACTTTTGTGCCATTGAGCCAATGCTCCACCTTGCCGTTGCGCGACACGAGCCGCACGCTGTTCCATTCCAGGGCCGGCTTAACCGTTACCGTTGAGCATTCTATCAGATCGTAGAGGTCGCCGGCGCGGTGTTTGACGAGTTTGCCGTCGGGATGACAGGCATTGTCCAGTACCTGCATTTCGGGTCCTGTCATCCAGGGGTAGCCATATTTGGCGGTATCTTCCACGATATGGTAGATGATGCCCGAGTTGCCGCAGGTGTCTATTTTCCAGTCGAGCCGGAGTTCAAAATTTTCGTAATCGTCGTTGGTCAGGATATCGCCGCCGTCGGTGGCCTGCCATTCGCCTTCCGCCCGTTTGGCTTCGAGGTGTATGGCGCCGTCGTCGACCATCCACATTTTGCCGACGGGAGCGCCGCCGTATTTATGCCAGCCTGCAAGACTTTTGCCGTCGAACAACAGTTTCCAGCCATCGGCCTTTTCCTGCTCGCTGAGTTCATTGTCAACGGGCGGTTTTGCTTCGGTTTTGGGTGGTTCGTTGCCACAGCTGCTCAGGAAAGTGAAAGCGGCAATAGAGAGGGCAGTTAGCAGAAAAGTGCGGGTATTTGCCATGTCGGAAATTTTTGTGTGGAATTTCCGGGCAAGGTAAAAGATTTTTTAACAACCAAGGCTGGGTGTCCGGTTTGCAAAAACGGGAAAACTTTCCTGCAGATTACCGCTGAAAAAATCCTGCGGAACGGAACAGTTAAGGCGCCTCAACCTTTCAGTCCCAGCCCCGCTTTTTCCGAAATTTCCAGCATGCGGTCGATTGATTTTACGCCCTGCTCAATCACCCAGTCAGGCAAGGTGATCTCCGGCATTTCGTATTCCATGCAGAGGTAGAGTTTCTCCATGGTATTGCGCTTCATATGCGGGCAGTCGTTGCAGGCGCAGTTGTTGTTGGGCGGAGCGGGGATGAAGGTTTTGTTCGGACTGGCTTTTTGCATCTGGTGCAGGATGCCGGCCTCTGTGGCGACGATAAATTCCTGGGCCGGGTCGTTAATGGTGTACTTCAACAGGCCCGTGGTGCTGCCGATAAAGTCGGCCATTTCGAGAATATGCGCTTCGCATTCGGGGTGCGCGATAAACTTGGCGTCGGGATGGCGGTTCCTGAGTTTGACGATGCGCTCGTGGCTGAATATTTCGTGTACCATACAGGCGCCGTTCCACAGTACCATGTCGCGCCCGGTTTTTTTGATCAGGTATGCCCCGAGGTTTTTGTCGGGCGCAAAGATGATCGGCTGATCTTTGGGGATGCTCTCGATGACAGCTACGGCGTTGGTGGAGGTGCAGCAGATATCCGTCAGCGTTTTGAGTTCGGCCGTGCAGTTGATGTAACTGACCACTACATGGTCGGGGTATTTTTCCCTAAATTTTTTGAAAATATGCGGCGGACAGGAATCGGCCAGCGAACAGCCGGCCTTCAGGTCGGGCAGCAGTACTTTTTTCCCGGGCGACAGCATTTTCGCCGTTTCCGCCATAAAATGCACCCCTGCAAACACGATAAGGTCCGCACCGGTGGCCGCTGCCTTCTGCGACAACCCGAGTGAGTCGCCGATGTAATCTGCTACGTCCTGTATTTCCGATTCCTGGTAGTAATGAGCCAGGATGATGGCGTTTTTCTCTTTTTTCAGCCGGTTTATTTCGGCCACGAGGTCCATTTCCGGGTCTACATCGATATCAAGATAGCCGAGCCGGTCAAGTTTCTTTTCTGCGGTAGCGAGGGATGCTGTCATAATTCGTTACGGGTTATGGGTTATGGGTTATGGGTTACTGGTTACTGGTTACTGGTTACTGGTTACTGGTTACTGGTTACTGGTTTGGACATTGGGAGAACAAAGGTAGAGGGTTTGGGTTGAAGACAGGAGGTCAAAATGCCCGAACTGCTCCATGGCAACAATAACAGCAATGACAACAATAACCTTTACCACACCACAAACTCCGTCCTTCGATTCCGAGCCCGGCCTTCAGCCGTATCGTTCGTTTCCATGGGTTGCGTTTCGCCGAAACCCTTGAATTTGAGGCGTTCCGGGGAGACACCTTTCCCAATCAGGTAATCCTGGACCGATTTGGCGCGGGCTTCCGAAAGCGTCTGGTTGGCTGACGCCTCTCCGACATTGTCCGTGTGGCCGTTGATCTGGATGCGCAGCGCAGCGGCATCGGTCAGCAGGGCAGCCAGTCGGTCGAGTTCGGCTGTGGATTCGGGCAGAAGCGCGGCAGAGCCGGTTTCGAAAAAGACGTTGCGCAATACGACTGGTTTTGCAGACGGCGCGCTGGCGTCAGCACCCGGTGCGATAGGCTGCAACTGGATTTCAAGCAAAAAAGGCTTGTCGAATGTAGCGGTTTCCCGGAGGTTGAAATTCTCGGAATAAAACAGGTATTTGTCTTTGCTGACGTTCAGCGCGTAGTCTTTCCCTGCCGGCAGGCAGACCAGGAAACTGCCGTTTTCCTTGGTAAAGGCGGTCACGTACGACTGGCCTGTTTTCAGGTCGGTGAAATCCACTTTTGCCACGACCGGATAGCCAGTGTTGGCGTCTTTCACAATGGCCTGTGCATAGGTGACAGGCTTGGGGCGCAGGTGTGCCGGCAGGTCAAACTGATAGATATCGAGACCTCCCTGACCGCCGGGACGGTTGCTGGCCAGGTATGCAGTCGTCCCGTCGAGGCTGACCACCAGCATCCCCTCCTCACCTTTGGTGTTGATGGGGTAACCGAGGTTTTGCGGCTGCCCCCACGAGCCGTCGGGCTGGCGCCGGGCCACAAAAATGTCGTTGCCGCCCATTCCGGGCAATTTATTGGAAGCGAAATAGAGCGTTTGGCCGTCGGGGTGCAGGAAGGGCGTGTGCTCGTCGCCGGTGGTATTGATGCCTGCAATGCTTTCCGGCTTGCTCCATTTGCCTCCCGGCTGGCGGACGGTTTCCCAAAGGTCAAGCGACCCCGTCGTGCCGGTCCTGTTACTGGCAAAAATGAGTGTTTTATTGTCGGCGCCGATGGTGGGCTGGGCGTCCCACTGGGGCGAATTGATGGCCCGGCTGAAGGGAACGGGCTTGGTCCAGCCGTTGCTTTTGAGTTGCGACCAGTACAGGTCGCATTGTCCCTGTGATCCGTCGTTGTCGCGGTTGCAGGCCGTGAAAACAAGCCAGGAGCCGTCGGGACTGATGGATTCAGCGCCTTCATTCAGGGGGGTGTTGACCCCTTCCATCGGTTCGGCAGTCTGCCAGACGCCGTTTACTTTCCGGCTGGTATAAAAATCCTCTGCGCGCTGACCGAACATGTTGGACGGCAGCATATTGCGCGTAAAAACCATCGTTTCGCCGTCGGCAGTAAGGCAGGGAAAATATTCATCCAGTTCGGTATTGATGCCGTTGCCGACGGATTTCGGATCGAACGGCACAGGGTTTTCGATGGCTTTCGCAGCGAAAGCCGCGTTGGCGCCCAGTTGCTCGGCCTCGCTTTTTATTTTTTCATTTTGAGGGTTGCTGGCCAGAAACAATGCCGTGTGTTCCGCAGCCTCGGCGTATTTGTCGAGCGTCCATTCCACGGTGGCCAGTCGGAAATAGGCCAGGGGCCAGTAATTGCTTTCCAGGGTCAGCGCTTCCTCGAAGTATCGCTCTGCCTTGAAAAAGTCGCGCAGGTCGACGTACGTCTCGGCCAGAGCGAGTTTGGCGTCTATAAAAAGCGGTTCTTCTTTCAGCGCTTTTTCGTAGTAACCAAGCGCAATGGCGTACTCACCCCGGTCGCTGTATTGTTTTCCTTCGTTATATGCCGAACGGGCTTTGTCAGGAGCGTTTTGGGCGGTAAAGTATGCCTGGCAGAATACCGGTTGATATGCGGCAAACAGAATAAATATCAGAAGCGGTAAGCGGTGCATAACGGACTTTTTTTCAATGCAAACGTTTTTTTTGCCGGGAAGTTGCTATTCATCACAACGGCGGTAAAACCCTATCCTCGGGTACCACTGGCCTTCCTGGTAATAAAATTTGTACCGCGGCGCCACCGCGACAAGGCGCGTATACAGCAGTCCGTCTTCGTCCTGCCAGTACAATTCCTCGATCAACTGGAGGTCGACGATCTGGTCGGGCAGCAATTCGGTGTGGAATATCTCGACGTGTTCGAGGTAGGTTTCCGGGTCGAAGGTGCTGACCGAATCCGTGCAGGAAAACACACAGGCTCTTTTGTCTTCCCGGAGCGGTTCGTCGTCGTTGGCATTGGTGTACAGATCGACGGTGGTATCTGCCATGATGCGGTCGAAAAAACGATCAATGACAGGGCCTGTCTCATCCTTGAGTACCTGAAAATCGCTCACCCGGGGGCTCGACACGTTGGTGATATAGCGCACCGCCCAGGTCACATCGGGCCGGATAAACATGCTGTCGGGGTCAAAATCTGCCGTTTCCGGCACTTTCAGCCAGAACCGCGGGGCCTCGTTTCCTGTAAAGGGCGCAATCGCCAGGGTGTGTACCCGGAAGGTCGCCTCCTCGTCGTTATAGGTCAGCAGTTGCCTGACTTTGACAAAGCGCGACTCATGGGGCGAGGGCCTCATGTCGTAAACGCGCTGCACTTTTTCTTCGTAGGTATCCGGATCGAAGGTAACCACCGTGTCGGGCCCGCTGATGATGTTCATCAGTTCGTCGTTGTCCAGTTGGCGGGTCAGTTCGGCGTTGCTGTATGCCTCCCAGTCCCCGTTTTCGGCGATATCCCAGAGTTTTGCGTTCAGGGAGTGGTTGACGTATCCGCCCATGCTGCGGTCGGGTTCGTTCAGTTTCAATACGGCCAGGGTTGCCGAACGGTCTTCATTGGCGGAGTACTCCAGGGGGTCGGCGGGCAGGGTGATCTCGATTTCTGCAGCCCAGTTGACCCAGGGGTCGCTCAGGATTTGTTCCGTTTGGGCGGTCAGGTTCAGGGATAAAAACAGCGAAGCGGGTAGTAAAAAACTTTTCATGGGTGAAAAAACGGTTTTTCCTAAAAACCATTTTACAGAGTGGCCGCAAAAGCGAGCAATTTCTCCTCCCCCCCGCGCCCGGCCATGAGTTGAATGCCTACGGGCATGCCGTTTTCCGGATGTAAGCCTGCCGGAACGGCCAACGCCGGTATGCCGGCCAGATTGGCCAGCACGGTATAGATATCGGAAAGGTACATGGCCACCGGATCTGCCGATTTTTCACCGAAACGCCAGGCGACGTCGGGGGCTACGGGCATCAGAATAAAGTCGAAACGATCGAACAAATCAAAAATACGCGCCCGAATCATTGCTCTTGCCTGCTGTGCCTTCCCGTAATACGCGTCGTAATATCCGCTGCTCAGCACAAAGGTGCCGAGCAGGATGCGCCGCTTCACCTCTTCGCTAAAACCCTCTGTGCGGGTCAGCAAGTAGGTTTCCTCCAGGTTGCGGGCCTGCGGACTTCTGTGCCCGAAGCGAACGCCGTCGTAACGCGCGAGGTTGGAACTGGCTTCTGCCGTGGTCAGCACATAATAGGTCGGGACAACGTAGTCCAGCAACGGAACGTCCGGCTCTCCCTCACGCGACGGTGCGGTGAACGCAACGCCTTCCATTTCATGCCCGGCTGCGCGCAGTTTTTCCATAAAATCAAGCGTAACGCTGCGCACCCCGGTATCCATGCCTGCACTTTCCGTGGCTTCCGGGAAGTAGGCGATTTTTACGGTGGACGGTAGACGGTGGACGGTGGACGGTAGACGGGTGGCGGGAGACGGTGGACGGTGGACGGCGGGGTAA
>CALMBD010000329.1 GCA_937861115.1 uncultured Bacteroidota bacterium
TGCGGGTTGCGGGTTGCGGGTTGCGGGTTGCGGGTTGCGGGTTGCGTTAACCCAAAGTTACAAAAAAAACCAGATTTAATACTCCTTAAAACCCGAAACTTCCCTAACCTATAACCTGTAACCAGTAACCCGCAACCCGTAACCTGCGTAACCCGCAACCCCCTAAATCCTATTTATCTTTCAGATACGCCTTTACAACCTCACGGGATTCTTTGGCTGCCTGCTCGTTGTAGCGCGGACTGCTGGGGTTGGCGAACGCGTGGTCGGCATCATAGTGGTACACAGACACTTCCTTGCCGGCGGTTTTCATGTTGGTTTCAAATTCCGATACGAGTTCGGCGGTGATCCATTTGTCCTGCTTCGGATGGATAAATACGACGTCGGTGGAAAGCGTTTTGAGTTTTTCCACGTCTTTTTCCGGCATGCCGTAATACATCACACACGCTTTTACCTTGTCTTTCAGCAACAAGGCGCCCTGCAACGACCAGCCGCCGCCGAAGCACCAGCCCATGGTACGGAAATCGGCGGCATCGCCAGCGTATTTGGCGGCGCCCTCAATAATTCCGGCAGCGCGTGCAGCGTCGCAGGCCTGCATGAGTTTACCGGCTTCCTCTGCGCTGGTGGTCACCTTGCCGTCGTACAGGTCCACTGCGATCACGTTGATGCCCAGTGCATGGCTCCACATGGCCGCTTCATTTTTCACGTAATCATTGAGTCCCCACCACTCGTGAAAAAGCATGAGATACTTGTTGGTGGCCTGGTGCGATTTGATCAGAAAGGCACGGCCATTGGGGCCGTCGGCAACAGGAAATTCCACCATTTCACCCTGGTGTGTAACGGAAACAGGCAAAGGAGCGGGGTGTGCATTGCGAAACGCCGGGTCGTTGGCAAACAGGGCGAACTCCGCCGTGGCATTTCCCGGGTCGTGACACATGACCATCGACGGAGCAGGTTCCTTTTTCTGGAAGGAATAAACACTGCCAATGGCAATCAAAAGAATGAAAAAGAGGAGGGTACGCATAGTAAGTCAGTTTTAAGTTTAAACTTCGGAATATAATCAGAGGGCATTCTCCAAATAGCATCGCAGCCGGGATGTTGACTAGTTGGGAAACCAGGCAATACCATTATTCATTTTTCAAATATCCGTAATACCGGGCACTTCGGCCGATAAAATCGTTTGGATTTTATTTTCAGGGCAGAGCATATTCCCTCAGCCGGAAACATTTTCATCATTATTCCCACGCTTAAACTGCTCTTGACGAAGAAAGTTTGTTGCGGAGCAATTCCTTACCCCGGAAAATGCGCCTTACTCTACATACAACACCAGGCCCTTCAAGTACGCGCCCTCGGGGTGGAAAAGATTCACCGGATGGTCGGCGCCCTGGGTCAGGTGATGCAGCACCCGCACCTGCCGCCCCGCCTCCAGCGCTGCCGCCACAATGGTATTGTAAAACAACTGCCGGTCGACGACCTGCGAACAGGAAAAGGTAAACAGGATACCGCCGGGCGCTACCTTTTGCAGGGCAGCAGCATTCAGGCGCTTGTAGCCCTGCACTGCGTTGTGGCGTTTTTCGAGGCTTTTGGCAAAAGCCGGCGGATCGACGACCATTACCTCATATTGCCGGTCGGTATTTTTCAGGTAGGCCATAACATCTTCCGTAAAACCTGCGTGCTCGCCCGAATACGGCGCATTGAGTGCCGCGTTCTCTGCTGTAAGTTCCATCGCTTTGGCGGAAACATCCACCGAATGTACCAGCGCGGCGCCGGCACGAAGGGCGTAGCAGGAAAAGCCGCCGGTATAGCAGAAAGTATTGAGCACCGTCTTGCCGGGAACAAATTGCGTCAAAAGGCGCCGGTTGTCGCGTTGGTCGAGGAAAAAACCGGTCTTCTGTCCGGTCTCCCAGTTCACTTTGAAAAGAACCCCGTTTTCCGAAATAACTGCCGTACCCGATACTTCCTGTCCCGACGTCCACAGGTAGCCGTCGCTTTGTCCGGACGCATAATTCGGAGGAAGAGCTTCCCTGCTTTTGTCGTACACCGCTTTGAGTTTCGGACCAATAACGGTGTGCAAGGCTGCGGCTATCGTCTCCCGCTGCCGGTGCATCCCGATGCTGTGGCATTGTAATACGGCTGTGTCGTTGTACACATCCACAACCAGGCCCGAAAGTCCGTCGCCCTCCCCGTGCACGAGCCGGAAGCCGGTCTGTTGATCCAGAGGCCTGAGCGCCGTTTCTCGGACCTGCAGCGCGGCGGCAAGCCTTTGTTCCCAGAAACGGGGTTGCTCCGGGTCGTCGTCGCCAAAACTCAGCATCCGCACTGCAATACTGCCGTGGTGAAAATGTCCCAGCCCCAACAAATTGCCCCCGCGGTCGTACACTCCGGCGATATCGCCGTCGGCCGGCTGGCCGTCGACGCGCGCGATGGCGCCTGAAAACACCCAGGGATGAAAACGCCGCACGGGCTCTTCCTTGCCGGGTCTGAGAAAAACTTTTACCATTGTGTTCCTGAAGTTTGTCGAATTTGAACGCCAAATTCGGGTTTTTACGGAATTTCAGGCCAAAATCAATTTTTATGTATCCTTTCACATCCTTCCGAAGTCTGTTTGCACTGCTGTTCACCACCTGTATGGCCGTTTCCTGTGTCACCCAACAAAAAAGGGGTGTGCCGATTCCACTGCCGCCGGGTTTCAAAAATGTGATGATTGCAGAGGCTGGCTCGGGCGGCTTTTTCGGCCCGTGCGAACCGACGATATGCATAAATCCCAATAATACGAAAAACATCGCGGCCGGCGCCATTCTCAACCGCTATAGCTGGAGCGACGACGGCGGCCTGACCTGGAAAAGCAGCAACCTGAAGTCATCCTTCGGGGTATTTGGCGATCCGGTCATCATTGCCGACCGGGAAGGCAGTTTTTATTACGCGCACCTCAGCGACCCAGAGGGCCGTGCCTGGGGCAGCGAACTGCTGCTCGACCGAATTGTCATCCAAAAAAGTACCGACGGAGGCAAAACCTACAACGACGGTTCGTACTGCGGCATGCGGCACCCGAAAGACCAGGATAAACACTGGCTTTGCGCAGACCCTGAAACCGGCCACCTGATCTGTACGTGGACGGAATTTGACAAATACGACTCCAGGGATATGGAAAACGACCACAGTCGCATCCTGTTTTCCAAAAGTACCGACGGCGGTAAAACATGGTCTGAAGCGCTGAAAATCAGCCAGTTTGAAGGCGACTGTCTCGACGATGACAACACCACGGAAGGCGCCGTGCCGGCATTCGGCCCCAACGGCGAAATATATGTCGCCTGGTCGTGGAACAACCGGATATGGTTCGACCGCTCTGTCGACGGCGGTAAAACCTGGCTCAGCGAAGACATCGTTGCGGCCGACCAGCCCGGCGGCTGGAATTTCGATATCCCCGGTATACAGCGCTGCAACGGCATGCCTGTGCTGGTATGTGACCTCTCCAACGGCCCCAACCGCGGTACGCTTTACCTGAACTGGGGCGACCAGCGGCGCGGCGCGAACGACACCGATATCTGGATCGCCAAAAGTACCGATGGGGGCAACACCTGGAGCAAGCCTCAGCGCGTGAACGACGATGCGCGCGGCAAGCAACAATTCCTCAGCTGGCTGGCTATCGACCAGACAACCGGGCATTTGTACACCGTTTTTTACGACCGGCGCGCCTACGACGATTTCCGAACCGATGTTTACCTGGCCGTCAGCCGCGACGGCGCCCAGACGTTTTCCAATCTGAAGATCAGTACTACCCCGTTTAATCCCAACAGTTTTGTCTTTTTTGGCGACTACAGCCACATCTCCGCCCACGACGGTGTGGTGCGACCGATCTGGACCCGGCTGGACAAAAATGATCTGAGCGTCTGGACGGCTATCCTGGATTTCAAGTGAACCCACCAGGGGTAACCGGCTTTTGAATTATTCGAAACTTTCCGTATTTTGTGAACCTCCGGTCTTTTTAGGGGGTTACCTACCTGTTTTATGCGGAAAACGCGTCATTTTCCGCAACTCCTTTCCCCCGTTTCTGCTTTGACCGACCCCGTTTTCAAACCTTGCGGTAAAAAATGTCTGCTCAGTTGCAGGCTGCCAACCGCCCGTGCCAGATTGTGTAAACCTAGATCATAAACAAAATTTATTCGATGCAAGTACCTACACAAATTAAGCCGGCATACAAAGCGTATGCACTCAATAACTTCAGAAACATTCCACAACTGGATCGCCTCAGCGAATCGGAACAATGGGCCATTGAAGTGGTCGGGAATGTGCTGCCTTTCAAGGTCAACAACTACGTGATCGACGAACTGATCGACTGGGACAATTACCGGACCGACCCGATCTTTAACCTCACTTTCCCGAACAGAGAGATGCTCCTGCCCGAACATTTTGCGGAAATGGAAAAAACCCTGAAAAGCACCAACGACCGCAACCTGATCAAGGAAACTTCCCACGGTATCAGGCTGCAACTCAACCCGCATCCGGCGGGGCAGGTGGAATTGAACATGCCCGAGATTGAAGGCATAAAACTGACCGGTATTCAACATAAATACCGGGAAACGCTGTTGTTTTTCCCCAGTTCCGGACAAACCTGCCACAGTTACTGCACCTTTTGTTTCCGCTGGCCGCAATTTGTGGGCATGAACGAGATCAAGTTTGCCATGCGCGAGACCGATCTGCTGATCAAATATCTGGAACAACATCAGGAGGTTACCGATATTCTGTTCACAGGCGGCGACCCGATGATCATGAAATTCGAGGTCTTCCGGCAATACATCGAGCCATTTCTCGAAGACAACAGGACGAATATCCAAACGATCCGGATCGGCACCAAGTCGCTGGCGTTTTGGCCCTACAAGTTTATCGACGATGAGGAGGCCGGCAAGTTTCTCGATCTTTTCGAACGGGTGACGAGCCGCGGCATCAACCTGGCATTCATGTCGCACTTCAACCACCCCAACGAGATGAGGACGCCGGCTGTGAAAAAAGCCATCCGTCAACTGCGCAATACGGGACTGCAGATCCGCACGCAATCACCCTTGCTCCGCAACATCAACGACAACCCGCAGGCATGGGCAGAGATGTGGCGCGAACAGGTTAACCAGAACTGCATACCCTACTACATGTTCGTAGCGCGCGATACCGGCGCCAAACACTATTTTGAGGTCCCTCTGGTACGTGCCTGGGAGATTTTCCGGGAGGCCTACAAAAGCGTGAGCGGGCTATGCCGCACGGTGCGCGGACCGAGCATGTCGGCTACGCCGGGCAAGGTCCAGGTCCTGGGCGTGTCAGAAGTGGCGGGACAGAAAGTGCTGACCCTGCGTTTTTTACAGGGCCGCAATCCGGACTGGGTCGGCCGACCCTTCTTCGCAGAGTACAATGACAAGGCCACCTGGCTCAATGACCTGAAGCCTGCATTTGGCGACGACAAGTTTTTCTTCGAAGATGAACTGGAAAGTATGTATCACGAAAAAATGGACAGTCTGCTTTCGGATAATTGATCTTTATCTTTGACGCTGTTTAAGAAGTCAATCCATTTTCTACATGCGAAACCTGATCTTTCTCGCACTGCTTTGGGGTTGTACCCAGCAAAATACCGACCGGCAGCAGGCTGCAAGCCCTGCATCATTGTTTCAAAAAGGACAATGGGTCGACCTGACGTATGCGTTTTCAGACTCGACACTGTACTGGCCCAACAACAAAATCAATTTCCACCTGGACACGCTTGCCCACGGCGAGACGCCGGGTGGATTTTTTTATTCCTCGTATCAGTTCTGCGCGCCCGAGCACGGTGGCACCCACCTCGACGCGCCCATCCATTTTGCCGATCACCGCTGGACCAGCGACCAGATACCCGTCGACCGGTTCAGTGGCGATGCCATCGTGGTGGACGTATCGGAAAAAGCGCTGCAAAACAGGGATTACCTGGCGGGCGTCACCGACTTTACCGAATGGGAAGCCAAACACGGACCGATTGCGGAAGGCGCCATTGTGCTGTTGCGCACGGGGTACGGAAAGTTTTATCCGGACGCCCTGCGCTATTTCGGCACCGACGAGCGGGGTGCGGGAGCCATACCCAAACTGCATTTCCCGGGGCTCGATCCGGCAGCGGCGCAATGGCTGGTCGACAACCGGAAAATCAAAGGCATCGGACTGGATACGCCGAGCATTGATTTCGGGCAGTCGACCGATTTCAAAAGCCACCAGGTATTGCTGGGCGCCAACATCCTTGTGTTTGAAAACGTCGCCCACCTGGACAAACTGCCCGAAACCGGCAGTTTTGTGCTGGCACTTCCCATGAAAATACAGGGCGGAAGCGGCGGACCGCTTCGTATCGTAGCCTGGGTCGGAACAAAATAAACAAAGACTTACCCGGCAAAAACAACATCCAGGCTTGCGCATATCTTTTCCGTCGCAAACGCCAGATCAGTCTCCGTGTGCGCCGCCGAGATAAAACCCACTTCGTATCCCGACGGACCGAAATACACCCCTCGCTTCAGGCACTCGAGGTGCATGGTTTTGAAATAATCCATTCGGGAGCCGTCGATCTGATCCGATCTTGAGATGTGGCGGCGTGTGAATGTCGGCCAAAAGATGGAACCGACATGCGGAAAGGTAACCTCGTAACCCTTGCTGTCGCAGTAGGCCTGCAAGCCCGAAGTAAAACGCGCCGTTTTGGATTGCAGGTCCTCATAAAATCCCGGTCTCAACAATTCCGTAAGCGTGGCATAACCAGCGGCCATGGCCACCGGATTGGCGCTGAGGGTGCCTGCCTGGTACACCGGGCCTTCGGGCGAAACGTGTTTCATGACAGCCTTGCTTGCGCCGTATGCTCCGACAGGCATGCCGCCGCCAATGATCTTGCCGAATGTAATGATGTCGGGCTGGATGCCGTAATAACCTGCAGCGCCTTCAAAGCCGACCCGGAAGCCGGAGATCACCTCGTCGAAGATCAGCAGCACGCCGTATTCCGTGCATTTGCGGCGCAGGAGTTCGAGAAACGAGCGATCCTGGAGCAACAGGCCATTGTTGGCCGGTATGGGTTCTACGATGACACAAGCGGTCTCGCCGGCATGCTCCCGAAGCGCTTTTTCGAGGGCATCCGGGTCGGCAAGCGGAACAACGATCGTTTCCTTTGCAAAAGATTCCGGAATGCCCGCAGATGTACTTTCACCGAAAGTGACCAGCCCGGAACCCGCCTTGACCAGCAGGGAATCCACATGGCCGTGGTAACAGCCCTCGAACTTGATGACCTTGCTTTTGCCCGTTACGCCGCGCGCGAGGCGAAGGGCGCTCATTACCGCCTCGGTACCGCTGCTCACGAAGCGGATCATTTCAATATAGCGGTGGTTGTCGAGCAGCAATTTGCCGATCAGGTTGTCGTGCGGCGTGGGCGTGCCGAACGACATGCCGTTTTCGACGGTCTCCTTTACCCGTTGTACGACAGAAGGATAACAATGTCCCAGAATCAGCGGCCCCCAGGAACAGCAAAAGTCTACATACTTTTGATTGTCAACATCATACATGTGACAACCTTCTCCTTTTTCAAAAAAAACGGGTGGTCCCTGAACACTCTTGAATGCTCGTACCGGGGAGTGAACGCCACCGGGAAAATAGCCCCTGGCTTCTTCGAAAAGTTCGGCGCTGCGCGCACGGGTAAATGTTTCGGGGGTCGGGTAAGCAGAATGATCCATGCAGCAAAAGTAGCATAAGGGCATTTTTCCAGGCTATCACACGCAAAAAATTACCC
>CALMBD010000330.1 GCA_937861115.1 uncultured Bacteroidota bacterium
GCTGGAGTTCATGCGATCAAACGACGGGGAGAAATAGGGTTGATTGACGGATTATTGCAATGCAACAATTCCAACAATGAAACCCTCACACCATCACCAAATATTCAAATTGTTATGAAAAAACTCGTGTTATTCAGCATAGGGCTTCTGCTCATATTTGTTGCCCTGTGGCAATGTAGAACCAAAAGTGCCGCTTCGGCAGGCTCGGAAGATGCCGCTCAAAAAGCCTATGTGGCGCCGGGCACCTACGATGAGTTCTATAACTTCGTATCGGGCGGCTTCAACGGCCAGATTTCAGTGTACGGGCTTCCTTCTGGTCGGCTTATCAAGATCATTCCCGCTTTTTCGGTATTTCCGGAGAACGGCTACGGCTTCAGCGAGGAGACCAAAGCCATGCTCAATACTTCGCACGGCTGGCTGCCGTGGGACGACCAGCACCACATCTCCCTGTCGATGACCAACGGCGAACAGGATGGCCGCTGGATGTTTGGCAACGCCAACAACACCCCGCGGATCGCGCGGGTCGACCTGTCTACCTTCCGGACCATGGAGATCCTGGAGATACCGAATTCTGCAGGCAACCACTCTTCGCCGTTTCTGACCCAGAATACCGAATATGTGGTGGCAGGCACGCGATTTTCCATTCCGCTGGGCGAAAAGCAGGACGTGTCTATCGAGTCGTACAAAGACAACTTCAACGGAACCCTGTCCTTTGTCAGTGTCAACCCGGAAAGCGGACGGCTCAAACTGGCATTCCAGGTGTTGATGCCGGGTATGGACTTTGACCTTGCCAGGGGCGGTAAAGGCCCGAGCGCCGACTGGTTTTTCTTTTCCTGCTACAACTCCGAACGCGCCAACAGCCTGCTTGAGGTGAATGCCTCCCAGAACGACAAGGATTTCATTATTGCCGTTAACTGGAAAAAAGCGGAAGAATACGCCAAAGCGGGTAAGGGTACCAAGCGCAAAACCCGTTATGCCCACAATATTTACGACGAAAAAACGCATTCCGCCACTACCACCTGGGAAGACGAGACACTGTTGCTCGATCCTACAGAACTGAAGGATTTCGTATACCTCATGCCCTGTCCGAAAAGTCCGCACGGCTGCGACGTAGACCCGACCGGCAAGTTTATCGCCGCTTCCGGTAAGCTGGCCGCCGTGATACCGGTATTTTCTTACGATAAAATGCTGAAGGCCATTGCAGATCGAAACTATGATGGCGACTACCAGGGATTGCCCGTTCTGAAATACGATGCTGTGCTGCACGGCGAGGTACAAAAACCCGGCCTCGGACCGCTGCACACGGAATTCGATGCCAACGGCAATGCCTATACCTCGATGTTTGTATCGTCCGAGATCGTGAAATGGAACGTACAAAGTTTGCAGGTGCTCGATCGTGTACCGACCTATTATTCAATCGGTCACCTGTGTGTGCCCGGCGGCGATACCCGCAAACCCTGGGGTAAATACGTGATCGCCTACAACAAGATCACCAAAGATCGCTTCCTGCCAACCGGCCCCGAACTGACCCAGTCTGCACAGCTCTACGACATCAGTGGCGACAAAATGAAACTCATACTCGACTTCCCGACCATCGGTGAGCCGCACTATGCCAATGCGATTCCCGCCGATCTGATCAAGTCCAAATCGGTGAAAATCTACAAACTGGAAGAAAACAACCACCCCTATGTGGCCAAAGGGGAAGGACAGGCCAAAGTGGTGCGAGAAGGAAACAAGATTCACGTCTATATGACGGCAATTCGCTCACACCTCACACCGGACAATATCGAAGGCGTACGCATGGGCGACGAGGTGTATTTCCACGTAACCAACCTTGAACAGGACTGGGATGTCCCGCACGGGTTCACCATAAAAGGTTCGACCAATGCCGAGATACTTGTTATGCCCGGCGAGACCCAAACCCTCTTATGGAGACCGGATCAGGTCGGTGTAATTCCTTTCTACTGCAGCGACTTCTGCTCGGCCCTGCACCAGGAGATGCAAGGATATATCCGGATTTCTCCGGCGGGTTCTAATGTGCCCCTGAGGTTCTGGACGGGCGATGCACCGCAGGTACAGTGATCCATGCGTAGGTGTCTCGTGAGCCTGTGATGTTGGAGGGTTGACTGTGTTTGTTTTCAGACAGGATTTACAAGATAAAACAAGGCGGATCTACCGCCGGGAATCCTGTAAATCCTGTCAGAAAACGCCAACTCCTGTCTCGCAGGACACACCCGTCCCTTGTTCCAAAACACCTCCACTATTCACTAAAATGCCATTTTTATGAAACACTTATTTCAAATTATACCTATTGCCGGGCTGCTGATCCTTTTGAGCGCCTGCAATCAGGCTGCTCCTTCAGGCGCCGACAGCGCCGCTGCAACGCCGGCTGCCACCGTTGGTCAGTCGGGGGTTAAGGACGATGTTTCGCAGCAAAACGTACTCCAGATCGCCATGGGATCGAAAGACCACACCACACTTGTAGCAGCCGTTAAAGCAGCCGGACTGGTCGATGTGCTGGTCAATGCCGGCCCGTTTACAGTGTTTGCGCCTACCGATGCAGCCTTTGCCAGGTTGCCCAAAGAAACCCTGGACAATCTGATGAAGCCCGAAAACAAGGCGGCACTCAGCAACATTCTGGAATATCACGTGTATGTGGGTGTCATTAAGAAAGAGCAAATGCGCGACGGGCAGAAACTCAATCAGGTGAACCTGAAAAACGTCGTCATCTCGGCAAAGGACGGAGATGTCCTCCTGAACGGCTCGGCTCATATCATCGCGTCAGTACCGGCTTCCAACGGGATCATCCATGTAGTCGACGAAGTACTGCTGCCACCTGAAAAATAAGTAGACTCAACATGTACAAAATCAGCACTATATCCAAAGCATTGCTCACCGCAGGCGCCCTTTCCCTGCTGGCGTTATTGAAAGTTCCTATCTGGTTGATTTACCTGACGGCGCCCCAATACCCGGAAGGGCTGGAAATGAAGATCTGGCACAACACCATCACGGGCGACGTCAAGATCATCAGCGCCCTGAACCACTATATCGGTATGCGTGCGATAAGCGAGGAAATGTTTCCGGAGTTTCAATACCTGGGAACGATCATCATGGTTGTTGCAGGTTTGTGCCTGGTACTGGCTTTGATTGGCCGCTGGTGGTCGGCTCTGGGCTTTTATCTGGTGCTGGCCATTGCCGACAGTCTGGCCTTATACGATTTCTGGCGCTGGGGTTACGACTATGGCCACAACCTCAACCCGGAGGCGCCGATCATTATCCCCGGTATGGCATACCAGCCGCCGGTTCTCGGCTACAAAAAACTGCTCAACTTTGAAGCATGGTCCCTGCCGGATACCGGCGGCTGGATCGTGATGGGTGTCACAGCGCTTGCCTTGCTGATCGTGCTGTACGAGTGGTGGAAAAACCGGAAAAGGAAAAAAGTAACATCAGGTAAAGCCGTAACTGCTCCTGCAACTGCTGCACGCGCCGCTATCCTGCTGCCTTTGCTGCTGTGGCAATGTGCAACCGGTCCCCGGCCGATCAATTACGGAAACGAGGCTTGCGCTTTTTGTAAAATGACGATCATGGACAACCATTTCGGGGCCGAACTCGTGACCAAAAAAGGCAAAGTCTATGTCATGGACGACGCCAACTGTTTTGTCCAGTTTCTGAAGAAAGGCGGCGTCGAGCCGGAACAGGTAGCGGGCAGGTATGTGGCCGACTATATCCACACCGGTACGCTGCTCGAAGCGGAGCAAGCCGTTTATCTGCGCAGTGAGGGTTTGAAAACACCCATGGCGTCGGGCGTGGCTGCGTTCTCCGGTCTCCCCGACCTGGAGCAGGTGAAGGCTAAAGTCGACGGGGTAACACTGAACTGGGAAGCCCTGACGGAAGCGTTTTAACAAAAAAGTATGAAAAACAACATCCTCCTCACCGGCATCATTTACTGCCTTTCCGGCGCCTGTATATTACAGGCCCGCACCTGGGATGTGGCGCCCGGTACCGCGCTGAGCAGCGTGAAGGCTGCTGTTGCCGGCGCCCGCGCTTTCGACACCATCCGGGTGCATGCCGGCACATACCGCGAAGGCGGGATCGTTGTGGATAAACCGCTGGTAATCTGTGGCGTGGACTGGCCCCTGCTCGATGGCGAGCACAGTTACGAGCCCCTTAGTATCCGTTCCAGTTTCGTCAGTGTCAGCGGTTTCCATGTGGCGCACTGTGGTGAAACATCACTGGCAGACATGGCCGGAATAAAGGTATACAACGCGAAAAACGTGTATGTTTTCAACAACATCCTCGACGACAACTACTTCGGGATATACCTGTCCAACAGCATAAATTGCCAGGTCAGCGGAAACAGGATGACAGCCTACGGCACCGCCGAGCAGAATTCGGGCAACGGCGTCCACGCCTGGAAATGCGACAGTATCGGTATTTACAACAACAGCATTACCGGTCACCGCGACGGTATTTACTTTGAGTTTGTCACCAATTCTCACATCGTGGGAAACAAGAGCGAAGGAAATATCCGGTACGGTCTGCATTTTATGTTTTCCCACAACGACGTGTACGAATACAACACTTTTGCAAATAACGGGTCCGGCGTAGCGGTAATGTATACCCGCAATGTAACCATGCGCCACAACCGGTTTGCCAATAACCAGGGAGGCGCATCCTACGCGCTGCTGCTGAAAGACATTCAGGGCAGTTATATGGCCGATAATGATTTTATAGAAAACACGGTGGGAATATTTATGGAAGGATGCACCCGAAGCACCCTGGAGCGGAATGTATTCCGGCAAAACGGCTGGGCCGTAAAGGTGCAGGCGAGTTGTGAGGAAAATGTGTTCCGGTTCAATAACTTCTTTGCCAACACCTTCGACATGTCGACCAACAACCAGTTGGTACTCAATACTTTCGATCAGAACTATTGGGACAAATACGAGGGCTACGATCTCAACCGAGACCATATCGGCGACGTGCCTTACCACCCGGTGAGCCTGTTCGCCATGGTATCGGATCAAATGCCCTATGCGATGATGTTCTGGCGCAGTTTTACGGTTTTTCTCCTGGACCGCGCCGAGAAGATCATCCCCAGTATTTCTCCGGATAACCTTCGCGATAACACACCTTTAATGAAGCCTTATGTTGCAGTTACAACAAGTAAATAAAACCTTCGGCAAACTCGAAGTGCTGAAAGGTATTGATGTCTGTTTCGAGCGGGGACAGTCGGTGGCCATTATCGGCCCGAACGGCTCCGGCAAAACGACACTCATCAAAAGCATACTCGGTATGGTGGTGCCCGAAAGCGGTGTGATACTGTTCCGGGGGCAACCTGTCGGTGATGATGCCCGCTACCGCCGCGATATCGGGTACATGCCGCAGATCGGCCGCTATCCCGACAATATGCAGGTCGGACAATTGTTCGACATGATGCGCGACCTGCGCAACGGTACTGGCGACCTGATTGACGAAGAACTGATCGAAGCGTACCGGCTGCCCGATATCTTTCACAAAAGTATGCGGACGCTGTCCGGCGGCACCCGCCAGAAAGTCAGCGCAGCGCTGGCCTTCCTCTTCGGTCCCCCGGTGATGATCCTCGATGAACCCACCGCCGGACTCGACCCCTTGTCTGCCGAAATACTCAAGTCCAAGATTCAGGAGGAAAAGCAACGCAATAAACTGTTTCTGATCACTTCCCACATCATGAGCGACCTGGAGGAATTGGCCACCGATGTCGTCTATCTCGTCGAAGGCAGGCTGGAGTTTTTCAAACCGCTCGAAACCCTGAAAGCGGAAACAGGAGAGGAAAAACTGGGCAAGGCGATCGCAAAACTCATGGCGAACACTAATTGAATGATGAATGATAAATGATGAATGATGAATGATGAATAAAGATTCCTAACATCAAAAGAATCACGCAATGAATATCCATCCCGATATGACAATAGGTGAAATGGTAGCCCACCACTACCGCACGGCCGAGGTGTTCAACAGGCACAGCATTGATTTCTGCTGTGGCGGGAAAAAAACACTGGGCAAGGCGTGTCTTGATCATAATATAGCCTGGGAAACAATGGAACAGGAACTCCAGCGCGCATTGCGGGAACCGGAACTGTCCTCCGGTAATATGGACCAGTGGGAGCCCGACTTTCTGGCGGAGTATATCGTTCAGGTACACCACAAATACCTCCGGGAAAACCTGCCGCTGCTGCGGGAGTACGCTGCCAAAATAGCGGGGAAACACGGCGAGCGGCATCCGGAATTAAAAATATTGAACAAGCAGGTTGAATTGCTGCAAAACGACCTTTTGGAGCACATGGACAAGGAAGAAGAAGCCCTTTTTCCATACATCCGGACTTTGTGCGCTGCACAGCGGCGCCCGGGGCAGACCTCTGTGGTACTTCCCGTTCCGGTTCAGGAGTCCATTGAACTGATGGAGCATGAGCACGATTATGCCGGATCACTGCTTGAAAACCTGCGGCATATTACCGGTGATTTTACGGCGCCTGCCAATGCCTGCACCACCTGGCGGGTCACCTATGCCAAATTAAAGGCGCTGGACGAAGACCTCCGCTGGCACGTGCACCTTGAAAACAACATACTTTTTCCCAAGACCATGCTGCTGGAGCAAATGTTGGGAAACCAAAACTAGTTATGATGAAAACCGCTGTTGCCACTATCGAAAATCCCCGTACGGAAGCGCCGACCATGGACATTACCCGCTCGCCCTTGCATATGCTGAAAATCGCCAAATACGTCGTTTACGACATTTTACGCAATCGTTTTGTACTGGCGTACCTCCTGTTTCTGCTGGTGGTGTCCATGAGTTTTTTCAATCTGGAAAACGATCCGGTCAAAGGAATGATCAGTTTGTTGAACATTATTCTGATCGTATTGCCACTCGTCAGCATCGTGTTTGCCACGATCCACCTGTACAACTCGTACGAATTCATGGAACTGCTGCTGGCGCAGCCGCTACGCCGCTCCGATATATTTCTGGGCGAATACCTGGGCCTGGCGTCGTCGCTGTGTATTGCTTTCTGTGTCGGCGTGGGTATCCCGGTGTTTGTGTACGACGGCTCCATGCGCGGACTTACCCTTGTCGTGGGCGGCGTGTTGCTTACGCTTATTTTTGTTTCGCTGGCATTCCTTTCGGCGGTTTTGTCGCGCGACAAGGCACGGGGAATCGGCATCGCCCTGCTCCTGTGGTTTTTTTGCGCGATTTTATACGACGGCATTGTGCTGATGAGCATGTTTGCATTCAGCGATTATCCCCTGGAAAAAGCCGTTATCGGTCTGGCATTTCTCAACCCTGTCGACCTGACACGCATCGCCATGCTGCTTCAACTCGATGTTGCAGCCCTGATGGGCTACACAGGCGCCTTGTTTCAGCATTTTTTTGGTTCGGTATGGGGCGTAGGACTTTCACTGACGGCCATGCTTGCCTGGATTGCAGGTCCGCTGTGGGTGGCGGCGCGGATTTTCCGGAGGAAAGACATTTGACCGATACTTATTGCACGGTATAGTTGATTCGGGCGGGCATCCCTTACTTTTGTCAAAAATTCATGCGTCAATGCAGTCGCCTGTCCCGCATATGAAAATTCAACCTGCCACGCTTCAATTTCTTGCCGATCTCTCTGTCAACAACAACCGCGAATGGTTTCAGGCCAACAAAGGCCGCTACGAGGCCGCACAGGAGAACATGAAACAGTTTGTCAGGGCCGTCGAGTCGGCGCTGAACGAAACGGACCACCTGGAAAACGCCACCCTTTTTCGCATCTACCGGGATGTGCGGTTCTCCAGGGACAAACTGCCGTACAAAAACAATTTCGGCATGGGCTTCTCCCGCGCCACCAAACGGCTTCGGGGGGGCTACTACCTGCATATCGAACCGGGCGCCTCGTTTGCCGGCGGCGGCTTTTGGCAGCCCAACGCAGAAGACCTTAAACGCATCCGCGATGAATTTGTCGCGGACGACAAGTCCATCCGCCAGATCATCGCCGATCCTGTTTTTCAGCAATATTTTGGCGCACTCCGCGGCGACGAGTTGAAAACCGCCCCGCGGGGATATGACAAGGACGGTCCTGCCCTCGATCTGATCCGCAAAAAGAGTTTTACCGTCCACCGGCCCTTCACGGATAAGGAAGTTACCGGTGACAACTTTTTGCAAGAGGTGAAACGCACTTTCGAGGCCATGCGCCCCTATTTCGACTACATGAGTATGGTGCTGACGACGGATTTGAACGGGGAGTCTTTGCTGGATTGACGGGACTACAAGGGTGTGAAAGATACCCTATCCGCACAACTGCCCGGCCTCTTCCAGCACCTTCTTTATTCTTTCCTGTTTTACCCCGATATTGGTCAACGCGACCGGCGCCTCCAGCACCTCGCGCACCAGCACGACCTGCTTTTCCAGCAGGGCATCTTTTTCGCGACCGGTCAGCGAGGTCAGGCAGGTGACGGGGTGCAGCCCAGTCCGGTCCACCCAGTCGCGCAAGCCGTATTCGGCAGGCGTATTCCAGCTGACGAGGCGCATTTTTGCGCAGTGCCCGTACTGAAGGGCGTCATCCGTGAATCGGGTATTGGTAAAAACCCAGCCTTCGAGGGTGCGGTCTTTCCACTCCGGCGCGTTCAGAAAGCCGGCTTTCAGGTCGTGGAACCGCGCATTGATATAGAGCGGTATTTTCACATCATTCACCCGGTTTTGCCGGTTGTGGAATTTGCACTCGCCGACGATTACCCGGCCGTCGGACTCGGCCAGGACATCGATTTCGTGGTCGATGCAACGGCCCTGGCGCAGCAGGCCGGTTTGCACGTAATACCCTTCCGCTTTAAGCAGGCGGGCAATAAACTGTTCAAACGGAAAGCCGGAGGGGCCGAAGGCCAGTAATGCCTGTTTAAGGGAATACCGGGCTGCGGTGTGCCGGGCTTTTTTGCGCAGCAACCGGTGTGCCATCCGGTAGATTTCCTTGCTGGATATGCCATCGTAGAGTTGTTGTTCGATGGTATGGCTGATATCCGCCGCATGCCCGGGTGTGGCGCCGGCACGCTGAAGTGATGATCTGAGTTTTTCCGCGTCAAAGGCAACCCGCTCGCCGGAGGCTTTCGTGATTTGCAAATCGTTCATGCAAAACCCTGACTTTTATCTGTTGCCAGGGCATACAACACCCGTTTCAACAGATCGTAAAACTTCTCCACCGCCGGAATATGCACCCGTTCATCCGGGGAGTGGGCGCCGGTGATGGTCGGCCCGAAGGAGATCATATCCAGACCCGGGTATTTTCCGCCCAGGATGCCGCATTCCAGTCCGGCGTGTATCGCCTTGATCTCCGGTTCCTTTCCATAGAGTTCGGTAGCCACTTTTCGGCAGATCGATAACAACCGCGACTGCATATTGGGCTGCCAGCCGGGATATCCGTCACTGCGGGCGACAGAGGCGCCTGCAAGTTGTAACACGGCTGCCACACTCGATGCGATATACTGCTTTGCGCTGTCAACGGAACTGCGTTGATTGGTGCCGATGACAATGGAACCGGCATTGCTGGTGATGGTGGCCAGGTTGGTAGAGGTTTCCACGAGGTCTTCGAGGTCGGTGCTCATCCGTACCACGCCGTGTGGCAACCCCAACAACGTTTTTACGATCTTATCTGAAAAGGGTGGGGCATAGACGACAGCCGGTTTTTCTGCGGGGTCGAGTACCAGGTTTACACTGCCGTCGGTGGCCTTGAATTCATTTTTGAAGGCTTGTTCACAACGGCCAACAACCTGCCGGGCTTCTTCAAGGGCTGCATCAGGCACCAGCAGCAGTACTTCGGCCTCCCGGGGAATGGCGTTTCGTTTGCTGCCTCCCTGTATATCGTACAGGTATGGCGACAAAGGCAGCAGGGCATTCAGGGTGCGCGCGAGCAATTTGATGGCATTCGCCCGGCCAAGGTGGATGTCGCCGCCGGAGTGCCCGCCCTTGAGGCCTGCCACGCGAAGCGAAAAGGCGGAATAGCCGCTGCCCGGAGCAGCCATGGTTTCCGTTTTAAAGGTACCCGTGCTGTCCAGGCCGCCTGCGCAGCCGATATAAAAGATGCCATCCTCTTCGGAATCGAGGTTGAGCAGGTATTTCCCCTGGAGCAGATCGGACGAAATTTGATTGGCGCCCGTCAGTCCGGTCTCCTCGTCTATGGTGATCAGAATTTCGAGGGGACCATGCACGGCAGAGGGGTCGTTGAGCAGGGCCAGTGCAGACGCCACGCCGATGCCGTTGTCAGCGCCAAGCGTGGTGCCTTTTGCGCCGATCCACTCGCCGTCGCGCACCAGGTAGATGGGGTCACGGTCAAAATCGTGTTCCGTCCCGCGGTTTTTTTCGCAGACCATATCGCTGTGTCCCTGCAAAATCACGATGGGTGCGTTCTCATATCCCTTGGAAGCAGGTACCCTTGCTACCAGATTGCCGACAGTGTCTTTGGAAAAGGGTATGCCCATCGATGTAAACAGTTGCTCGAAATGGGCTGTAATGCGCTCTTCCTTTTTGGATGGGCGCGGGATCTGGCTGATCTCGTAGAATCGCTGCCAAAGGTTGGCTGGGGACAGTCCGGCAATTGCAGATAGGGATGTCATACGCAATATGGTTTAAATCAATATTTAGGAGAACACAAGATAGGTTCCGGTGCTTCAAGACGCAAGTAATGGAGGGTGTTTAAGTACTGTTAGAACGAAGATTTCCCTATGCCGGCTGCTTTTTTTCAAAAACCCGGGAAAGCCGACCGCCGATCCAGCCAAACAGGATACAACCTATGCAAGAGACATAGGTGACCCAGGCAGGGCTGGCAAAGGCCATATATTTAACGATGGCAAAAAACAGGATGACAAATCCTGTGACCAGCGGCGGATAGACAGCCCTCGGGGTAACGATATTGGTCACCAACCCGCCGACCAGCGAGGCCGCCAGCATGGAACCCAAAATGATCATCCATGCATTGGTCGGCAGGTCCCGCACCCATTGCAGATAAGGTGGTTCGCCGCTGGTGTAGGTAATGCCGGGAGGCGGCTGGTAGGGTGAAAATGATTCGATCGAGTTCATGAGTATGACACCGGCAGTTACACCGGCTAATACCGCGACAATATTCCGTAGTGATGCGTTCATCATGATTAAGCGTTTACTTCCACCACGACTTTCCCTACAGTCTTTCCGCTTTGGAACAGGAGTATGGCCTCATGGAGTTTTTCGAATGGAAAAATATGCCCCACATGCGGTGCGGGGAGGTTCAGGCCGTCGAGTTCGGTCAGCAACTGGTGCATCAGGTCTGCACGTTCGTACAGGTAAATCAGGTTAAAGCCGAAAAGGCCTTTGTTTTGTTCCGGCAGCATCTGCGGGTCGATTTTTGGCCGGGTAAGAAAATGGCGCAGGAGGTTGAAAATATTGGGCCGGTTGCCGACACTGGCATACCGCGACGACCCCACAACGATCATGCGGCCCATCGGCGCCAGCATTTCGAAGGGTATGCTGAAATATTTTCCTCCGACGGTGTCGATCACCAGGTGAAGCGGACGCCCTTCCAGAGACCCCTCAAGTTCCTGCCTGAAATGTGGTCCGCGGACCAGCACCCGGTCGCACCCGTTAGTCCGGGCCAGTTCCACCTTGGAGGAGTTGCCTACCGTGCCGACGACGAAGCAGTCCAGCGCCTTGGCAATTTTCAGTGCCTGCAAACCTACCCCTCCGGCAATACTGTGGATCAGTACGGTTTGCCCGCGCTGTATCTCCCCCAGGTTTTTCATGCCGTAGTAAGCCGTCAGGGTCTGTACGAGATAGGAAGCGCCGGTTGGAAAATCCCAGCCGGCGGGTAAAGGTATGACGTACCGCGCGTCGATATTCAGACCGGTAGTATAGCCGCCGAATCGCGTGACGCCCATCACCTTGTCGCCGGGATGCATGTTTGTGACGCCGGCCCCGACAGCCTGTACCACGCCGGAATATTCAAGGCCGGGGGTGTATTCGTCTTTCGGAGCGGCTTTATACAATCCCCAGATCGCAAAAACATCGGCGAAGTTCAGACCAATGGCTTTTACGGACACCTGCACCTCGCCGGGCCCGGGCGGCCCGAGAATCTCCTCCCGGATATGCAGGTTTTTGAGGCTGCCGGATTTCAGGGTATAACGTTTTATATTCATGTTCGCTGGATATTTGTGTTTTCAGGGTAATGGGTCTCAAGCCAATACCCGATGTGGCTGCTGAGCAATGCGCTCAGCGAAAATATGGCGGTGTTCCAGGCAATATCCAGAATAATCAGATCGATCGACCAGGGAATAAAGACCAACTGGTGGACGGCTGCATAAACGGCTGAAACGGCCAATCCCAGTCCGGCGCCGCCCACGATCGCAGGCGTGGTATCGCGCTCCAGAATGGCCGGATAAGCATATCTGAACGACAGCCAGGTGCCCATCAGCCCGTAATAGAATTCTGCAAAGGGCCAGTTGGGGTGATTTCCAAACCGGTACACTGCCGGCCAGTCGACCAACTCAGCGATCAGAAAACTCAGCCAGCCTGCATCCAGGAAGAACAGGATGAGGATGGTGGCTGCGATTTGGTAAAAAAAGTTCATTGGCTCAAGAAATCCTGCTGTCGTTAGTGGCCCGAACAGGCACACCGGCTTTTCCAAACAAAGATAGTTCAAAATCCTTGTACGGATAGTTTGAAAACGTTCAGCAAAAGCCGCGTGTGGTATCGGTTACCGCGCTTTTGTTTTTGTACCTATGGATAACACCTGAACAGAGCCTTAAAGGAATCGGTTCAGAAAACGACCTCGCAAGTCATTGCCGATCGTATCCTGCAGGAGGCCAAAATCCTGTTGAAGCACAGCAAATGGAACGTGTCCGAAATCGCCTACGCACTGGGTTTTACAGAAGTCACCCATTTCAAAAACTTCTTCAAAAAGCATGTGCAATTGAGTCCCGGAAAATTCAGGAATCTTAAATAAGATAACACCCTGTATTTCAGTGCGTTGTTTTTAACGCGCAGGATAACTTTAAAATGAGGAAATGTAACAAAACCCGATATCCCCTTTAAAACAGGCTGGTCCAAAACCCGGAATCTGCTCCTACCCGGCAAGTCAATCCCTGTGGATATTTAAAAGGTTTACCATGCAGTTTTCCATGTTTCCAACCGTTAATACGAATTCCTGGGTTACTTTGACACCGTTGGAATATTCAGCCGGCTTCCATCTCGGCATATTGAAAACGGTCTGCAATAATAAATTATCTATGTTTTTATCTTTGGAGGACTCGAACAGATGGGCATCAATTACTTCCCCTTCTTCGTTTACGGTAAATTTTACGGCGGCCAGATCATAACCCTTGAAACTGCCATCCGGGATTTTATCGATGGCCTGTTCCTTCAGGTATTGATTCAATTGTTGCTGTCCTCCGGCGTACTGTGCATCGTTTTCCGGATTGACTGTGAATGAAAAATTGATCTCTTTTATATCATTATGTGTTAAGGTGTTTTCGGGGATATATTGGACATTAACCGAAACAGGTGTGCCGGCATCAGCCATGTTCATGATATCCTTTTGTTCCTGGCTGAGGACCTCGCTTTTGCTTACAGCCTTCCTTGTTTTTCCATTATGAATTGTAATAACCTCCACTAAAATGTATTCCCGTATCCATGATGATTGATATTTCGTATCAAGATCACCCAAGGTACGGGCCTCATTTAATTTATCTTTTGTAATTGAAATATAAGGATATATCCTGTTCACCTCATAACCCGGCCCGGTGGTTACATCGTATTGTGAAGAACCCGAATAAGGGAAAGCGAGAAAGATGAAAAGAAGTGCAGGCAGCGTATTCCGGATATTTTTCATTCTTGTGATTTATAGTTAACTCATCATTGATTCGCAAATATAGAAATTATGGTAACAAACATGCTCTTAGTGATGCATCGGGAAGGCCGTTTTGATGATTTTATAAAGCAAATATCCAGCCCTGTATTTTATTAATGGCTTTAAGAACGGTTAATTTTCCATGCGGGCCATTTTCCACAATCTCGTATTGTTTGCGCGGATTTTTCCAGGCCTTGAATATTTCATCACAGCCCGATTTTTCAACGATGCTGTCATTGCTGCCATAAACGAGCAACAGCGGATAATCGGCTTTTTTTGCTTTTTTTACCATGGCAGCCATCATTTCCCGTGCTTTATTCATGTAGTACAGGCTGAAATATTTCACCAGCAACGGGTCACGCCCTCTTGCTGCTGCCTCCGCTCTTTCGGCCTTGTCCTGAATCAGGGCAGGGTTTCCGGCCATGTTTACGACGGGTCTGTGCGGAGCAAAGACATAGTAAAAAGCATATTTTATATATTCGCTGAAGCCGGGGGACATACCCTTGGCAGGTTTCATTTTAAAAGGCGGGTTTACCAGTATTGCGCCGTCAATTCGGCATAATTTTTCGGCGACATGGAGCACGACGGCAGTAGACATGCTGTGGCCAAAGAGGATCACCTTGCCGCTGTATTTTCCGGAAAGCATATCGGTGTTGATGATTTCAGCATAATCATCCAAAAATTTGGAGAAATCATCAATGTCGCCCCTTTTGCCCCCGGAGTAGCCCGTGCCGCGCGGATGGATCACCACTACCCGGTTTTTCTTTCCGCCCAGTGCTTCGATGATGTCCTTTTCGCTGTTGTGGTTGATGCCGGTGATCCCGGAAAGCACATAAACAGTGGCGTACTCATCACCTTCGGGAAGGTGTGTATGCACAAAGATTTTCGTTCCATCGCCGGCGGTGTGGAATATTCCTTCGGATGCACTGACCGGGAGCGGGCGGTTAAAGTTTTTCATTGTTGCATCTCCAATGGTGAACCAATTTAGTGTTTGAATTGGTATAAACGTATTGCCCTGACGGGGGCTGGTTTTTTGCACAGATGCCGGATGAATCCTTTTTATTTGCCTTTGCCCAATATCCAGGCCGAAATCGCTGCAGAAATGGTCATTGCCGTTATGCTGCAAGGCAAATCCGCCAGGACACCGGTTTGCGAAAAGTGATTGGAAGAAGCATACAACCCGAAATTGATGGAACTCCAGTAAAGGAATGCAACGACGAAGCCATATTTCAAACCCGATACAAAGGTTCTTGCGCCCGACCATTTAATGACGGTGGCTATAAAAAAGCCCATTGTCAGTGTCGTAGCCGCCATTGCCCATCCAACCAGTTGGTCGGGCGGTCGTACCAGTTGTTTTTGGAATGCTGCGGACACGGGCGGGTGCGCCTCAAAGACATCTTTCAGAACGAGGAAATAAGCGCCGGCATTCAACACGAGGTTGGAGATTGATGCCGCCAGACCTGATAAAATGAAATTCTTGCTCATAATGGTTGAATTTCTGTTAAATGTTTACAACTCATTCTGCCTGAAGCAATTTCACCCCCCAGGGGATGTAACCAACGCACATTAAAAAAGCACCGATGGCGCTGATAAATTCTATGTCGGGGTTGTTTAAAAGCAATAGGCCCACAATAATCGATATCCCTTGCCATTTGCTAATAATTTGCTCTTTCATCAGCCCAAAGGCCTGCATGGCCGCACCAATAGGCAATAAGGGCAATAGCCAGACTACCCAAAGCAGGCCCGCTTTGTTTACAATAACACTGAGAAAAGGCACAAATTCACGGAATTGCGGTTCCGGCAAAGTGTCGAACGCCGAAAGCACCAGGCACAAAGCCCCTTTGTCAACGGCCAGGATGAATGCGCCGAATAAGCCAATGATACCGCCCCAAAAACCCAATTGTTTGCCTTTTCCCTGCAAAACGTTCATGCTGCTAATGAGCATTATCATGATGACGGGAACGGTAAACATGACAATCAAATGGCCTATATGGTACACGGGCTGATGGTGAAACCTGCCAACCAATTGTTCAACAGTTTGAAGTGCCTCTAATTTCAGGAGGTTGGGGTGCATGATGAAACCCGTGAGCAACATCACCGGAAAAGCAATAAGTGATATGGCAAACCCTTTCTTTTTGATTGTTTCGATTGTCATGACTTTCAGGTTAAAACAACTTTTAGCATAGATTTTTGGTCAGGCATTGCGATCATTCATCCACTACTTTTATCGTCACATTCCCCTTTTTATGCCCTTGGTCCACGTATTCATGAGCCGCCACGATTTCGTCAAAACGGTACTGCCTGTCGATAACGGGTTTAAAAAAACCTTCCGCTGCGATTTTTTTGATGAAATTGATCTGTTCGACCGAACCGGTGTAAGTGCCTCCGACCAATTTTATATCTGTCCCCAATAAATTCAGCCGGATCTTCAGTTCCGTCATCGGCGTGGTGACAGAATGAAGGTATCGCCCGTTGGGTTTGATCGCCTTGATGGTTTTGGCGATATCGGTTTTTCCGACCGTGTCAAAAACCGCGTCGAATTGTTCTCCCAGATCGGTAAAGTCGGTTGTGGTATAGTCAATCACCTTGTCCGCGCCCAAACGCTTCACCATTTCGAGGTTGCCTGTGCTGCAAACGGCGGTCACTTCCGCACCGAGATATTTGGCGATTTGCACGGCAGCCGACCCCACGCTCCCGGATGCCCCGTAAATGAGCAGTTTTTCGCCTTTGGCCACTTGCCCTTTTTCCAAAAAAAACCAGGCAGTGATGCCGCCAAACGACAGGGCAGCGGCCTGTTCAAAACTCAGATTCTCCGGTTTCAAGGCCATGCAGGCATTCTCGTCCAGGCAGATGAATTCTGCATATCCGCCGCAGAAATGCCCCGGATAAGCAAATACCTTGTCTCCCGCCTTGTATTTCCCGACGTTTTTGCCGACTTTTTCAACAACGCCCGACAATTCGGTTCCCAAAATCGGCTGCCTCGGTTTTGTCCAGCCCATGGCCAGTTTTGCGGGCAACCAATATGACGGCGGGACGTTGAACCCCCGCACCCGGCAATCGCCGACCGTGACCGTCGTGAAAAATATTTTAATCAAAACCTGGTTGTCGTTGGGAACAGGGGTGGCGATGTCCACCATTTTCAGGACTTCCGGCGGCCCGTATTTTGTGCAGATGATGGCCTTCATGGTTTGCAATTTAATGACAGGTTTTTAACAGGTTATCACGACGTTTCCCTTCTTGTTGCCGCTTTCAAAATATCGGTGCGCTTCTGCGGCCTGTTCCAAAGGGAAGGTCTTGTCAATGATTGACTTGAATTTTTCCGTTTCAACAAGTTCTTTGATAAAAATCAGGTCTTCAGATTTGGGTACAGCCAGCACACAGATCACCCTTTTCCCGCCCGTTATGGATGTCCAAAGCATCTGAAGCAGTTTCTTCATTTTAAAACTTACCGACAGGTAAATCCCGTTTTGCCCGAGCGATGCCCTGACTTTTGAAAAAGACGCCTTGCCCAGAATGTCAAAAATGAGGTCGTAAGTCTCGCCGCTTTTTGTAAAATCTTCTTTTTTATAATCAATCACTTTATCTGCTCCCAGTTTTTTGACAAACGCTTCGCCTCCGGTACTGCAAACGCCTGTGACCTCCGCGCCATAATAATGCCTGGCAAGTTGAACAGCGGCGGAACCAATCCCGCCGGAAGCGCCGAGAACAAGTACACGTTGCCCCTTTTGCAAACGGGCTTTTTTTAATAAATTCAATGCCATGGATGCGCCATAAGGAACGGTAGACGCCTCTTCGTGGGTCATGTTGGAAGGTTTCAGGGAAAGCACAGAATTTTCGGGCATACACAGGTATTCGGCATACGCCCCCATGTTTTCTTCTGTACAGGCAAATACGGGGTCGCCGGCCCTGAAGTTTTTTACCCTGTCTCCGACTTTCTCTACCTCGCCGGCAAACGAGTTTCCCAAAATTGTTTTTTGGGGCTTGCCAGGACCAAAAACAAATCGGGCAATCACCCAAAAGAGCAACGGCATATTGAATTCCCCGGGGGAGACATGTTTGAATTTTCGGGCAAGGACATCTCCGTAATTCACCGAAACCGCGTGAATCCTTATCAGGACTTCATCCGCCTTCGGCGCCGGTTTGGCAACCTCGCATAATTTGAGTACTTCAGGTCCCCCGTATTCCGAGTAAACCACGGCCTTCATTTTTCCCATTTGAATCATTTTTAAGACACGCCCTAAAACTTGAAACCAAAATGCAGGCCCGGCTCGCCAAGAAAGTACTTTTAAATTGTGAAGGGTAGGTGGCTGCCGTAGTCGCTGTGTCAACAAGTCACAGCGAAACGGCCGGCGCCTTTGCGAACACAAAAATCCGGGCACTAAAAACTTGAGGAAATGATTGATATCAACGGGCAGGTTGATTCTTTCTGGGCCGGGTATGCCTGTTTTAGCCTTTGCTGCCTGCGGCTTTCATTTGCCGATTCATTAGTTTGTCAATTCTTCTCTTGTTTTCTTGCTGCAACAATGAAGGATATAAGTTCATCAACACATTCACAACCATAATTATAAATCCGAATAAAAGATTGACTGTAAATGTTTTGTATATGGCAAAAAACGTCACGAAAATAAACCCGATTAAATGACTTATTTCGGCAAGGGTCATTTCTTTTCGTATTTCGGTCAAATCCGTATTTCTGCTTTCCACCCGGAGGCCCGGATTGAAAAATCTGAAAAACGTGTTTTTTACAACCCACTTAAAATAATAAATTCCTATTATTTTATTAAAACTTTTGCTTCTGATAAAATTCAAATTTGACAGTTTTTTATAGTACTCGGTTTTCACAAGAATACTATTCAGTACCATTCCAACTATCCAGGAGATAAATGATATGGATATTCCGAATGTGATATACTTAATCATCGTTTTTTTAAAATTGCAGCCGACGTCCCGCATACACGGCGTGACCAGATTTTGCCGGGCATAGCCGTTGTCTGCTTTGTTCCATACAGGCTTAATTTTCCTTTAGAGCGTGTTCGGGAATTTATTTCTGGCCTCCAAGTGGCAAATTTTATTTTATACTGCGTTAAATTTTTCGCCGGATTGCCCGCATACGGCTGCAAAATTTGCCTTATCTAAAATAAAATCTGCTCACTTTCGCCTCAGAATAAATTCCCGAACACGCTCTAAATTGATTTTCCAATTGCTTTTTTCCGATTCTTTTTAAATGAGAACAAGTGAAACCAGGATACAGATTTTTCAATAACTACGTCTTTTTTAATTGTTTCCTTTTTACGCCCTCTTATTTCGTCATATTCAAAAATGTATCCTTCGAGGTATCTTACCGGGTAAAATCCCAATGTAAATAGCAAAACTGTAACTTGTGGTGTAACGCATCTGATTGGGTTTAACATCATTTTTTTCAATTCTATATTTACATCTGCATTTGTGGAGTCTTCAACAATGTCATATTTCTTGGAATACTTTAAAATTTTATATTCAGATTTAAAATCCTCAACGTTAATTACATATGCTTTCAATCGATCCTGGTCAGTGTGGACAGGTCTGTTTATATTTGATAAGGACTTGAATGACATACATGAAGAGCAAGAAATGCTAATCATGTAAATAATAAATATGGCTGATTTCATTTTCATTTTTTTATTGCTTGTGTGGGATGTAACCCCCACCGAATTGCCGGCCTTTAGGAAGACATGGCAGGTAGTGTATAATTCCGGTCAATTTAAGTTGTTTTCATCGGGCCACTCCGGGTCGCACCTCCTCGCAATCCGCATTTGCTGAATGTCCCGACAAGAGAGGGCTACACGAGCGCATCATTCTATTGCTTTATTATCGGTACGGTTTCGAAAAAACGCTCGCCAATGATTTTAATAAAATAAGTGCCCGGAGGCAATTGCCCGATGTTCAAAATCCGGGTTGCGCCGTCTTTCAAAAAGACATTGTCCGTGGTGACTGTTCTGCCCGAATGATCAAGCACCTGAACAGCGGTCGTTGAACTTCCGGCACACGTTATG
>CALMBD010000331.1 GCA_937861115.1 uncultured Bacteroidota bacterium
TAAATCACGATGATCTTTATGATAATACCGCGGGCAATACTCGTCGGATCTTGAGTGGCTTCGTATAAAATTGACAGACCGTAAATGCCTGCTGCCAGTCCGAACGGTACCATAAAATATTTCAGGCTGGCAATTGCGAGGCCGAGATAAACCGCACCCATTAGTGCTGCGCCGATGATCAGCGCATCTCCTTCGGCCTCAAGGAAGGTGTTTCCTGTTGGCGCCATGGCAATGATACCGGCAACGATGATCAGGACTGCCAGTGCAAAGAGCGCATACCGGCCATTGCGGATGTGGCGCAGTGCGGCTTCCGCTTCCATTTTAAGCAACAACCGTTCAGACTCCTCAGCCCCTGTGCGTTCGCGGTGGATACCCTCATCAAGAATTTCCATAATGCATCAGATTGGTGATCAATTGGAGGTTTGAATGTTTTTATTCTTCGTTTTCAAAAAACACCTTGTAGTATTTCTTTCCCTTTTCCTCGTCGAAGCCGCGTTCGATGAGGTCGCGGCGGCCATGCACGTAAATATGAAAGTTTTTATCCAGTTTCAACACACTTTTGAACACTTTAAACTCTTTTTTTACGGCCTGGTTGCTGATGTCAAACTTGTCCTCCAGCGGAACGGCGTATGCCTTGGCATACTGATCCCTGAATTCCCGGAATGCTTCCTGCTGTTCCGTCTCCGGAAACAGGTTTTCCGTAAAATCATTCAATTCGAAGTGCTCGTTATCCTTAAAGTAATCGCCCGACCGGTTGAGCAGGTCGATGGTGTCGGTGCGGTCGAGGCCGAATTTGAACGGAGCCTTTTGGGTGATAAATTCACTTGAAAGGCTGATATAATGCCTGGTGTTGAAGTAATTGTCCTCGATGGGGCGCAGTCTCATAAACTCGTCTTTCCAGAAAGAGCGCTCGTCCTTTTTTGATACGGTATCTATGGCGCAAATGCGGTAGCCTTCCGCTTCGTCGAGGTTGAAGATCAGCGCAGCTACTTCAGGCTTCCCGATGGATATGCCTTCCAGAACGTTGAGCGTAAAGGATTCGGCAGTGCGTTCCGTCTTCAGGTAGGGCTCTTTTGACTGCACTTTCCACAACCCGATCGCACTGACCGGTTCTCCCTGTAGTTGCAGTTCCTCAAAATAGGCCATAAAAAACTCCCCGCCCTGCACCTTGGGGTTTTCGCAGTGTTCGTACAACTGCTGCGCCAGTTTGGCAGCCTCCTCGGAAAGGCTTTCGGGGTTTTGAAAAATTGACATGCAGGACTGGTACACCGGGTGGTTGCTTACATCTTCTTCGTGGTGGAAATAGAAGAATTCTTCTGTTTTTTCAAAGGGTTTCAGAAAAGTGGCGAGCAGCATTTCTTCGGCCACATCATGGAGGGGTACCAGGGTCTGTTTGGGGATAACCACCCCTTCGAAACGGTTTTTATTGCCCACCCAGGTGGCGGTAAAGCGTTGAAGTTGAGCAGCTGAAAAATCGAGCATTCCGGAATTGAGAATAATGAAGGATGAATGTTGAACTTTGCGGTGGCAAAAGTAACAAAGTGTTTCACGAATCGTCACTCAATCCACTGCACTGAAAATAGCCGTTAACACCCGTTTTCTCCTGCCCGGCCGTTTGGAAGGCTTTGGCTGGTATACGCACGAGATCATGCGGCGCATGGTGGTCCGGCACCCGGAAGATACCTTTGTTTTCCTTTTCGACCGGCCATTTGATCCGCAGTTTTTGTACGCCCCGAATGTAACGCCGCTGGTGTTGCACCCGCGTGCGCGTTTTGCGCCGACGTTCTACGCATGGTTTGAATGGGCCGTTCCTGCGGCTTTGAAGCGAATGAACGCCGACGTGTTTTTCTCTACCGATTCAATGTGCAGCTTTGCTACGGACATCCCGACAGTCATGACCTGCCACGACCTTGTTCCCCTGCATTATCCGATGCAGGTGCCCTGGTGGCACCGCTTTTACCTCTTGTATTTTTTGCCGAGGTTTTTGCGCCGTGCCGAGCGGGTACTGACTGTCTCTAATTATATAAAGGAAGACCTGGTCAGGACCTGCGGCCTGTCGCCGGAAAAAATATCTGTCGTGTACAATGGGTGCCGCGAAGGTTTTAAGCCACTCGATGATGCGGAAAAACAGCAGGTCAGGGAGGAATTTGCAGACGGAGAAGCCTATTTTTTTTACGCGGGCGCCATTCACCCGCGAAAAAATATTCCCGGACTTATCCGCGCGTTCGACCGCTTCAGGCAAAAAACAGGCGCCCCGGTAAAACTGTTGCTCGGCGGGCGATTTGCCTGGAAAACCGGGGAGGTGCTGGAGGCCTGGGAATCGTCGGCATACAAAGACGACATTCGAATACTTGGGTATGTCAGCGACGAGTTGTTGCACAGACTTACCGCATCGGCCCTGGCGTTCACTTACGTTTCATTCAGCGAAGGCTTTGGCCTGCCCCTTTTGGAGGCTATGCATACTGATACGCCGGTTATGGCCGCCAATGCCACCGCCCTTCCTGAAGTTGCCGGAAATGCCGCTCTCCTGGTTGACCCCATGTCTGAAGTCGCTATGGCGGCGGGTTTGGAACAAATCTACGCTGACAAGCCGTTCAGGCAACAACTGGTTGAACGGGGACGGATTCGCCGGGAGGCATTTAGCTGGGATGAAGCGGCAGAACAAATCTATCAGCATTTAAAAGACACGGCCGCACGGTGAGAACTCTCCAACTGTTCGATCTGTATTTGCCATCAACCCTGAGTTGGGTGTCGCAATTACTGGGCGCCATGCCGGACCTCGAGGTAGAAGTCGGGGCCCCGTGGATCGTCAGGGGGCAGTTTTACCATCCTGCGTTTCGATATCATGTTTTTCCGCCGCAGCAGCTGTTGTTTCCGGAACCTGGGACCGAATTTGAACATCCCCGGTGGCAGCGTTTGTTCACTGCCTCCCAGCGGTTTGTGCCGTCCTATCCTTTCTGGCTGAAACAAAGACTGATGACAGATCCACCCGACCTGCTGCACGCGCACTTTGGCCCAACCGGGTGCCTGTACCTGCCGCTGGCAAACGCCCTGAATCGCCCGCTGGTCGTCACTTTTTACGGATTTGATTATTCAAAACTGCTCAACCTGCGTCCTGTTTTCCGGGAAAAATACAAGGTGTTGTTTGCCGGCGCGGCGCGGGTTCTGGCAGCCAGTGAAACAGGTTGCGAAAAACTCCACAGCATGGGCTGTCCGGCGGAAAAACTGGCTGTCGTAAAGCCCAGTCCCAACCTGGATACTTTCCCTTTCCGGAACCGATCAAAGTCGTCCGGACAATTGCGACTGGTTCAGGTGGCAACCTTTACACCCAAAAAGGGTCACTTAGTCGCACTGGAGGCCTTCCGGCTTGCGCTGGGCGATTGCCCGAACCTGCACCTGACCCTGGCCGGCGAGTTGCAGGACAAAGCGCTTGTGGCACAATTGCACCATTATATCGTCGCCCACGGACTGGAATCCAGGGTGAAATGGCTGGAGTTTGTCCGCCATAGCGACATGGCGACCTTTCTCGATGGATTCGACGCGTTCCTGCATCCAAGTTGCCATGCTCCCGACGGCGACCACGAGGCGACGCCGGTTGTGTTGCTCGAAGCACAGGCCTGTGGCCTGCCCGTGCTGGCGAGCACGCATTTCGATCTGCCTGCCGAAGTCCTGCACGGTCAAACCGGATTGCTGGCGCCTGAAGGCGATGCCATGGCTTTGGCCGAACACATCCGACGTTTTTACAGGATGGAAAATGCAGAATATCAGCAGTATTCCACTGCTGCCCGGCGTCACGTGGAGCAACATTTTGATGTGAAAAACAGCGCCCGGGCCCTTCTCAAAATCTACCAAAAAACGACCAACCACTTAACACTTAACACTCCCCACTTGCGTCTCCTTATCGTAACAGCCTGGTACCATCCTTTCATCCATCCGCGTGCACACAGGTGGACGGCACTGGCCGAGCATTGGGCAGCAGAAGGTCATGAGGTACATGTGTTGTGTTCCGGGCGAGTGGGTGAACCGGCAGAAAGTGTGCTCAACGGCGTACAACTGCACCGGGTCGGCTTTGATTCCCTTAAGGAACTGGTTTACCGCCTGACCGGTGATAAGAACGGTAGGGGCAGGGTAGGCACAGGGGTACAAGCGCCCGGCATATTGATGCGTCTGGGTGTCTGGCTGTACCGGTTTTTATGGAAATCACTTTACTTTCCGGACGATGCCTGTATCTGGTATTGGCCTGCAAAAAGAAAAGCCCTGGCTTTGCTGGATACACTGGAGCCCGACGCGTTGGTCACTGTTTCACTGCCTTTTACCGGCCACCTGATAGGTCTGGCTGCCCGGGAAAATAAGTGCGGCCTGCATTGGCTGGCAGATATGGGCGATCCGTTTGCCGTGCAGTTGCAACCGCTGAACAATGCATTTCTATACGGCCGTTTGAACCGCTTGCTCGAACGGAAGGTGCTGGAGCAGGCTGATGCGGTGGTAGTGACCACTGTTCAGACAAAAGAAAAATTTCGGTCGCATTATGGCGACGAAGCAGTTGCAGCGATGCATGTCGTGCCGCCATTGCTGCACCCCTTGCCCGGCGTATCGGAGCGCAAGCCCTACATCGCCGGTCACTCTGGCAGCATCAGAATGGCATACTTCGGCGCACTGTATGCGCCGACCCGAACCCCTGACGCTTTCCTCGACCTGATCGACAGATCGGTTGCGGTTAAACCTGAATTGCAGGAGCGTCTGGAGGTGCATTTTTACGGGGAAATATTTCCGGAGTTTTACGGGATGTTGAAACAACGGTCATGTATCCACTTGCACGGGCTCCGGCCACGGGAAGAGGTTCGGGCTGTAATGCAGGATATGGATATCCTGTTGAACGTCGGTAATCAGTCTGATATCCAGTTGCCCAGCAAAGCCGTGGAATATCTCGCTTCCGGCAAACCTGTCGTTCACCTGTCCTATTCGGGTACTGATCCTTTTCCCGAATTTTTTGGTGATAACAAATTGATCCTGAGCCTTAAAGTTGAAAATGGAAGGGTAGGGGAGTCGTCGTTGTATGATTGGCTCCATTGGCTGGAAGTCGGAAAACCTGCCCCGGATGAGCATGATTTGAATAAACGCCTGTCTGCTTATGGTGTAGCTGCACTGGCAGATACCTATCGCTCTTTATTGGAGCCCTGAAGTACGCCGTCAAAGAGCCGCAGGTATTGCGGCAAAATGACCACATTGCCAAACTCCTGTTCCGCCTTGTGCCGGCTATGGCTGCCCATGGCGCGCTGCTGCTCCGGCGATAGCGCGAGATAGCGCAGCATGGCGCCTGCCAACGCGTCAGCATTTTCAGAGGGTACGATAAAGCCGTTTCTGCCTTCCTCTACCGTCTCACGGCACCCGGCGCTTTGCGTAGTGATAACAGCCTTGCCCATGGCCATGCCTTCCAGGAGAACGCGGGGCATGCCTTCCCGGTAGGAGGGCAATACAATAATATCCGCATCGGCGATGAACGGCCGTACGTCGTCTGTTTGTCCCATGTATTCGATGGCTTTTTCGTCGATCCACTGCTTCAACTCTTCTTCTCCGATCGATGCAGGATTGCCTGCATCGGTACTGCCGAGCAATCTGAATTGCGTTTGAGGAGCAATGCGCTTCACCTGTTGCGCGGCCCGGACGAATTCCCGTACGCCCTTGTCGCTCAGCAGACGCCCGATAAAAATAAACACGGGTCCTGTGGCATCAGGCTTGTTGTCGGGAGAGAAATAAGCAGTATCGATACCTGTGCCCCTGATTATCAAGGTCTTGTCGGGTTTAACCACGCGGCGATCCAGGAATATCTGCCGGTCGTCGCTGTTCAGAAAAACCACCCGGGCTGCATCTTTGAGCGCGAATCGGTATAAGAAAAAGATAAACTGCCGCAATACAGGTGATGCCATGGCGGCGTAACCCAAACCTTCTATGGTAGCAATGGCCGGTACGCCTGACTGCCGGGCCGCAACGGCTCCGTAGATGTTGGGTTTTATCGTGTAGAAAACAGCAAGGTGTGGCTGTTCCCGGCGTAAAATTTGTCTGAGTTCTGTGAAAGTGTGGAAGTTCCCGGTTATCGACAAACTTTTCCGGGAAAGATGGCGCAATGGAATAAAGCGTACCCCGCGGATTTCTTGCAGGCGATTTTCATAACCGTCTTCCGGCGCCACGCAAATCAATTCATGGCCTTGAGCGGAAAGTGCTTCGATCAGCGAGCGGCGAAAATTCCAAAGATTCCAGGCCGTATTGGCTATGAGTGCAATTTTTTTGAGCGGCATTCGGGTGTAAAAATAAATACCCTGAAGTACTTCAGGCGAATCGTCTCGTGGATTTGTCGGTAAATAAAAAGACCTATAAGTTTTTAAAAACTTATAGGTCTGAAAAGAAAAAATAGCACTTGCCGGACTTACGCCGCAGCCTGCACACGACCCATTCCGGGTTCGATGCGCTGTTGCGGACCCGCAACAAGTGATTTTATTTGGTCAACGGTGTATTTCTGGTTTACCAGATCATACACCTCCAGCGCTTGATCGCGTGTAATGGACGGAAATTCATCCAAAAACTCGCTCACACTCACACCTATGCGCAAGAAATCATAAAATGTTTCGATGCGAACACGGGTGCCGCTGAAGACGGGGGCTCCATCCTGAATTTCGGGGTGTACGGTGATTGAATTAAAATTTCTCATCCGGGCTGCTGTTTGTGTGTAAGGAAAATCATCAGACCGGGACTATACAAATCAATGGAATAAAAGGAAATTGGATTAGAAAACGATTACAGGTGCTAATGTAGGCAATCTTTTTTATCCCAAAAATTTTACAGGAAAAATTTTCATAAATTGTATCTACAGGTAACCATCGCCGAAACGTTCCTTTACCAGTGCAGTTACCATTTTGATTTCCTGTTCTTTGGATTTGGGATAGACAAGCAGTACATCGCCTTCATCTACAACAATATAGTCCTGCAAGTCTTTCAAAACGACCAGTTTGCCTTGAGGCGTTCGCACCAGGCAATTTTTAACGTCGAGGGCCATGATGGCATCGCCCTGCAGTACATTTCCCTGCTCGTCCTTGGGGCATTCGGCGTGCAGGCTCGCCCATGTACCCAGGTCCGACCACCCGAATTCGGCCGGAACGGTATAGACATTGCGCGCCTTTTCCATGATGGCAAAGTCGACCGAAATATTGGGCGTACCGGGGTAGTGCGCATCGATAAAATTCTGCTCATCGACGGTATTATACTTTCCTATGCCCGCTTTCAGGATGTCAAATATATCGGGTGAGAACGATTCAAAAGCGGCAAGTATAGACCGGACGCTCCAGATGAAAATACCGGCATTCCATACGTATTCGCCCGAATGAACAAACTGTTCGGCCGTTTTCAGGTCGGGTTTTTCCGCAAAGCGTCTGACCTTGTAAATGCCGTTTTCAACCTCGGTTTCTTTTTGGATATAACCGTATCCGGTATCGGGGCGGGAAGGTTGAATGCCCAGCGTCACAAGAGCATCATTGGCCGAAGCGAAGTCGAGTGCTATCTGTATTTTATCCAGAAATGCCTGTTCCTTCAAAACGATATGATCGGACGGGGCAATGACGAAGTTGGCATCGGGATCGAGTGCGGCAAGTTTGAAAGCCGTATACGCTACGCAAGGGCCCGTATTGTTGCGGCTTGGCTCGCAGAGTATCTGGTTGTCCGTTATTTCGGGTATCTGCGTTTTGATCAGGTCTTTATAGGCTGCGTTGGTTACGATAAAGATATTCGACGCAGGACAAAGGGGAAGAAACCGCTCAAAAGTGAGGCGCAGCAGACTCTTACCTACGCCGAGCATATCCAGGAATTGTTTCGGTCGCGCTTCGCGGCTGCCCGGCCAAAAACGACTGCCGACACCGCCGGCCATGATGGCAACGTATGTGTGGTTATTTTGCTTCATGAAAAATCAGATAGATGGTACAATGGTGAAGAGGTACGCGGGGCCTCTATAACATCACAAATGCGGGGCCAATCGGGATGAATGGTCGCTGTTCGGACCAAAGGAAATTTTAATGAAGGATGTCCTTAACTCCTGCGTATACGCTTGCAATGCCTTGCTCCAGCCCAATACCGGCTTTCCAGCCCAGCGAATGCAACTTGTTGACATCCATTAACTTGCGTGGTGCGCCATCGGGTTTGGTCAAATCGTGCCTGATCTCGCCGGTATATCCTACGATCTGCTGTACCAGTTGCGCCAGTTCCAGTATCGAGATATCTTCTCCCACTCCAACATTGATAAATCCCGGTTCGTCGAAGTGCTGCATCAGGAAAAAACAGGCGTCTGCGAGGTCGTCGACGTGCAGGAATTCCCGGCGTTGCGAGCCGGTTCCCCAAATGGTGACAAAGGGCTCTGCCTGCATTTTGGCCATGTGGAACTTGCGGATAAGTCCCGGCAGCACGTGGCTGTTTTGAGGGTGAAAATTGTCGTTGGGGCCGTACAGATTCGTCGGTATGGCCGTTATGAACGGGCAGCCGTACTGCTGGCGGTAGGTATCGCAGAGTTTTATGCCGGCTATTTTGGCGATGGCATAGGGTTCGTGTGTAGGCTCGAGGGTGCCGGTCATCAGGTACTCCTCCTTCATGGGCTGGGGCGCCATTTTGGGGTAAATGGTTGAAGAGCCCAGCAACAGGAGTTTTTTTACGCCATACTGCCTTGCTGCCTCAATGACATTGGCCTCGATCATGAGGTTATCATACAGAAACTCGGCCCGGTAGGTATTGTTGGCGAGGATGCCGCCCACCTTGGCGGCAGCCAGGAAAACGTAATCCGGTCTTTCCTTTCGAAAAAACTCGTTGGTTTCCTGTTGGTTGCGCAGGTCAAGTTGCCGGGAGTCCGCCAAAGCAAAGCGGTGGAATCCCTCCTTTTCCATTTTTCGTACGAGCGCAGAGCCAACCATCCCCCTGTGGCCGGCTACGTAGACTTTGTCTTGTTTTTGCATGGTATGTTCTCCGCAGGTAGCAGCGGCGCAAAGGTAAACCTCTCTGCGTATCTACAACCTAAAAGAACAGGCCTTAACGGCGGGAGAGAATCTTACTCGTATTGGTTGCGTATGGTAAACCCGCCATTTTTCAGATACTCTTCCCGTTTGAACAGCTTCAGGTCGGACTGCACCATGTCGTGCACCAGTTCGGCCAGGGAATGTTTGGGCGACCAACCCAGCTTTTCCGCAGCTTTGGAGGCATCTCCGATGAGCAGTTCCACTTCCGCAGGGCGGAAGTACCGCGGATCTATGGCAATGAGCTCCTGGCCGGGTGTCACGTGCGCAGTTTGTGAGCTCGCAACAATGGCCTTTTCATTCACGCCCTCTCCCTGAAAGTCCAGTTCAATACCTACTTCCTGGAAAGCCATGCGACAGAATTCGCGCACTTCCGTTGTTTTACCGGTGGCAATGACGAAATCTTCGGGTTCCGGATGCTGCAACATACGCCACATTGCGTCGACATAGTCGCGGGCATGACCCCAGTCGCGCTTGGCATCGAGGTTGCCGAGCCATATCTTGTCCTGAAGACCCAGTGCTATTTTAGCCGCTGCTCGCGTGATCTTGCGCGTTACGAAGGTTTCGCCGCGAATGGGGCTTTCGTGGTTGAACAGGATGCCGTTGCAGGCAAACATGCCGTACGATTCGCGGTAGTTGACTGTGATCCAGTAACCGTACATTTTGGCAACACCATAGGGCGAGCGGGGATAGAACGGGGTTGTTTCACGCTGGGGTACTTCCTGCACCAGTCCGTACAGTTCCGAAGTGGAAGCCTGGTAAAACCTGGTTTTTTCTACCAGTCCGAGCAGGCGGATGGCTTCCAGCAGGCGGAGTGTACCGACTGCATCGGCGTTGGCGGTGTATTCCGGGGTATCGAAACTTACCTGTACGTGACTTTGGGCGCCGAGGTTGTAAATTTCATCGGGTTGTACCTGCTGAACGATCCGGATGAGGTTCGTAGAGTCGGTCAGGTCGCCGTAGTGCAACACGAAATGGCGGTTGTCGACGTGCGGATCCTGGTACAGGTGATCAATGCGGTCGGTATTGAAAAGGGAACTGCGGCGTTTGATGCCGTGTACTTCATATCCTTTTTTTAACAGTAGTTCGGCCAGATAGGCGCCGTCTTGTCCGGTGATACCGGTAATAAGTGCTTTTTTCATCGAGTTAATTTATCTGCGGTCAATCCGTAGTCTTGTGTTTGTTCGGTCGGATTGACAAAAACCTTGCCTCTTAACGGAAATGGGTTAATTTTTTTGCTAAAATACCGGCAATTCGTCGCCCAGATTGCCCATCCCAAAGGGGAGGCCTGATTCCGGTTTTCCAATTTCCGCCCAAGGCTTTCCGGACTTTTTCCATGGCGAGGTCCGGGTCAAAAGAGGGAAAGAGTTCGTTGGTGCCGGAAAGAACGGTGACCGGCCTTTCAGTGGTAGTCCGGAGGGTCAGGCAAGGCACTCCCAGATAGGTCGTTTCTTCCTGAATACCACCGGAGTCGGTCATCACGAGCGCTGCATTTTTCAGCAGGCTGAGGAATTCCAGATAGCCTTGCGGACCGATCATATGTACATTTTCGAGGTTCATATTTTTCCGGGTAAAACCGAAGGCTTCCATTTGTTTGACGGTGCGCGGATGGGCCGGGAAAATAACGGGTACCTCCCGGCTGATGTATTCCAGCATCCGTAGTATGGCGCCCAATTCCGGCATGCTGTCCACATTCGACGGGCGGTGCAGGGTTGCCAGGACGTAGTTTTTGGCCCTCAATCCCAAATGCGTGCAGGTATGCAGCGCGTCTGCTTTTGCCTCAAAACGGACCAGCGTATCAATCATACAATTACCGGTGTCAAAAATCTTCCCGGACTCTACGCCTTCCTGCTCCAGGTTGTCGGCGCCGGCCTGTTCGGTCACGAATAAATAATCCGAAAGGGCATCCGTAGCGATCCGGTTGTTTTCTTCCGGCATGGACCGGTCAAAACTGCGCAGCCCTGCTTCCACGTGTGCCAGCGGGATTCGCGTCCGTGCAGCGGCAAGCGCCCCTGCCAGCGTGGACGTGGTATCTCCTACTGTTATTATTAAATCCGGTTCCTCAGCCAAAAAAATCTCTTCAATTTTTTTAAACATAAAAATCAGTTGAAAATGCTGCCGGGCCAGCCCGGTACCGAGTTGAAACCCTGGCTGTGGTATATCGAGTTGTTCAAAGAAAATGCTGTCGAGTGCCGGTGTGTAGTGCTGGCCGGTATGTACAATATTAAAATTGCATTGAGGAAATGACCTGAAAGCATGCTCCAGGGCAGCGATCTTGACAAAATTGGGGCGGGCGCCGGCGATGGCAAATATTTTCAACGGATAAAATATTGACCGATTTTGGATATCGGCTTCATAAAAAGGGTATAAAACCGGGGTTTTAATCCGTTCAGTTTCCAGGCCAGGCGGTCTTCATGATTGGCGCGCAGGCGATTCCGAATGCTGGCATTGCTCGCTCCTCCGGTCCGCATCCGAACAGTCACTTCCCGGAGGTAACATGTCGAAATGTTGTGTTTCAGGATAAAGCGCAGCATCAACTCGTAATCGGCTGAAAAACGCAAATTGGGGTTAAAGCATCCAAACCGTTCGTACAAATGACGGCGAACGAAAAAGGTAGGGTGGGGCGGCATCCAGCCATTTTGGAAACTGTCCGGTCGAAGTAGTCCGGCTTTCCATGTCCGTACCACCCGGCTGGTGTCGCGGGCATCGACATATTCCATGTCGGCGTATAAAGCATCGGCGCCGGTTTGACCGAGCAGGGCCGCAACACGGCTGAGCACCTGCGGGTGGGTGTAGTAGTCGTCTGAGTTCAAAATGCCTACTATATCGCCGGTGGTCTGCTGCAATCCCTTGTTCATCGCATCGTACAGACCCCGGTCCGGTTCGCTGATTACGGCAGACACATGGGCGTATTCCCGTACGATGTCCAGGGTATTATCGGTCGATAAGCCGTCGATGATGATATGTTCGACCGCCGGGT
>CALMBD010000332.1 GCA_937861115.1 uncultured Bacteroidota bacterium
GAATGGTTCGCTACCCTCCCCATCCCGTCTGACGCGCCAGCGTCTGTACGGGAATGGTTCGCTACCCCCCCCATCCCGTCTGACGCGCCAGCGTCTGTACGGGAATGGTTCGCTACCCCTCCCCGTACAGACGCTGGCGCGTCAGACGGGGTTGGTCACAAATTCCAGGACAAGGGTATCTGCGCTGCCGTACGCGTCAGGTTTTCAGCCGTTCTGTTGAGCATTTCCTGCAAGGGCCGTTCCACCTCATTGATGCTCCAGGCGGCCTTCAGGCCAATAGCCGCCAATTGTTCGGGGGAGGCAGCGAGCCGGCCGCACAAGGCGACCACCGGCACACCGCTTAGGGTGGCGCGCCGGCAAATACTTTGTACCAGTTTGCCGTGCAGCGTTTGCCCGTCCAACTGTCCTTCACCGGTGATAACCAGGTCGGTTTTTGCCAGGGCATCGTCGAATCCGGCAATATCCATGACCAGGTCCGCGCCACGGCGCAAGGTGGCGTTCAGAAAAGCCATTGCGCCAAATCCAGTGCCACCGGCAGCGCCTGCGCCGGGTATCCTGGCCAGATCGCTCTTGCCCAGTTGTTCAGTAGTCAGTCGGGCAACATGGCGCAGACCGGCGTCCAGAATAGAGATACCCAGTTCGTCGGCGCCTTTTTGACGGGCATATACAAAAGCGGCGCCTTCGGGTCCGAAAAGCGGGTTGGTGACGTCGCAAATCACCTCGGTCTCCGGCACAATCACAAATTCAGGGGGTGTGATCCGGGCGATCTGGGACAGCGCAAGTCCGGTTACGGCCATTTCGTGCCCCGAATCATCCAGAAAATTCCAGCCCAGGGCGGATGCCATGCCGGCGCCGGCATCGTTGGTCGCGCTGCCGCCAAGTGCCAGAATGATTTTTGACACACCCTTGTCTATGGCATCTGCCAGTAAAAGACCGGTCCCGTAGGTTGAAGTATGGAGCGGGTTGCGCTCCTGCCGGGCAAGCAATTGCAAACCGGAAGCCCTTGCCAGTTCGACCACAGCCGTGCTGCCATCGGCGCTGAGGCCGTAGGACGCGCGGATCGGGCGAAGGAGCGGATCAAAGGTATCCACTTCAACAGCATGCAGGTCAAGGTGAAAGGCAAGCACCTCGAAGGTGCCTTCACCGCCGTCGGCCAAAGGAAACAACGCGATATCGGCATTGCCTTGGTTTTGGCGTAGACCTGCGGCAATAGACCGGCAAACTTCCGCTGCAGGCAAGGCGTCTTTAAAGGAATCGGAGGCAATGAGGATACGCATTTGGGAACAGGGTTTATCCGCAAAAAAGCACTTAATTACTGGTAAATAAACGAATTATTTTGTTGATAATCAACAATTTTAGCATCATTATTTTAACAAAAAACGGCTTAGGTATATCAATAAAAAGTGATATGCCTAAGCCATTTTAGCAGAAATAGTTAAGTATCACCGCACCTCGATAGTTCCCAAATGCACCCCTTCTCCCGAGGCGCCCAGTTGATACACATGCATTTCGAAACAAGGCGGAGAATGGCCGTTCCTGGTTTTCACATATGCCCAGTCGACGTCTGCAATGGCAAGCGAAAAGGTGTTCCAGCCATCCTGTGTGGTCTCTCCCACATAGAACCTCTTTGGATATGCGGCTCGCGTCCTGTCGCATGGTTTGAGTTCCACGTAGATCTTGCTACCCAATGCTCCTTTTGCTAAAACATCAAAATCAAGGGCTGGCTGGTAATGCAGTGTATTGGGTCTGATCTGTTCCGAAAGCGGTGGGTCCCCGCCTTCGCCCTTTCCCGAACCCAGCAGCCTGCTGGCGCCCAGATAAACGAGCAGAAAAAGTACAATTCCTGCAAATGCCCTGGCCGGGCCGGGCCACTTAGCCAAATAAAAGCAGGCAGCGAATGCTACAAAAGCCAGGAAAAGCGGAAGGGTGCTGTTTATCTGGCCCATTTTTCCTGAGTCCGGAAGCATACCGGGAACATTAGCCAGCATCCAGCAAGCCAACAGGACAATTGGTGGAATAAACCAAACGGGAGTTTTGCTATTTGGCGGCTTCGGCTCGGGGGGGTGGTTAGGTTGTATAAAATGTCCCATTTCCTTTATTTTTTTGTTGGTTGGCGTTGATTTTTCTTGGCTTCTTCCCAGTCGATATAGATAATTATGCTGCAATTGCGCTTTTGCAAGTCCCTGATCGGTTTTACCGAACCTTCAACGATCGTCACTTTATCAGGGCGTGTTTTCAGGCGATGGTTGAAAAGCAGGCAACTTTTTACAAATGCGGCGCGCAACTGGGGCAGAAACGGGTTAATGATGGTGTTTCCAATAACAACCGTGTCCTTTTTTACCGCATGTCGTTGCCGGTCTACTTTCAGCAATGGAATCGTATGGAAAGAGGGATCGTCGTAAAGCGGATGAAATGGTTTGGGCCTGAACGTTACACTGTCCGCCGAACCCTGTACGAACACATGGTAGGCGCTGTTCCCGTAGTCCTGCATGATTCCGATCACCAGTTCTGAAAACGTTTGGATAGCAGGCGAAAAAGCCTTCCAGCGAGACTGATCGCCGTGCTTGACATCCGAATCATCTTCGATGACGTATTCCCCGCCGGCGAAGAACAGGACCTCCAGTGTTTTCGCGTTTTTGAACTTTACATCATAGGGCACGCCATTTTCCCCCGGAATGATCCGTCCGTCGCCCTGTACCAGTTGTCTGATTTCGATAAAAGAGTCAATCAAACCTCGGGAAAGCAGCTTTTCCAGTTTTTCAATCGGTCCTTCACGGGGCGTTTCGGGAGCCTTTTCCGGCCTGGGCGCCGGTTCCTGCCTGCTTTCAGGTTCCGGGTCGTTACGCGCGCCAGTATCTTTGCCCGAGCAGTCCTGACCCTGGACCAGGCCAAGCGACCGGGCAGTTTCGGACTGGTAAAAGCGAATGATTAAATCCTTGTCGATACCGAATGTATCCTTGTAAGTCTTTCTTTTTGCCTTCGCCTGTTGCAACGGCAATTTGTCAATTTTTTCAAACTCGGTCAATGCATCGCGCAGGTGGCGGCAGGACAGCACGGTATTGCCTTCCAGCGCTGTACGCATGTGCTCGTACAGGTAGACAAAAACCGGGTATTTGGAACTCACCTGTGTTTTAAGCCGGCTGAATTCCAGTTTAGACTGTTTGAAAAACGTTTCAAATTCCTCCTCTGTAAGGTCCGTGGAATCACGCTTCCCCATGTAACACCAGTACATCTGGTTGAAGGCATCGATCACCTGTCCATTAGGAGAAGGCTGCCCCGCAGCCCTGGTTGGCGGGAGCGTGAAAAAAAGCAGGATGAGCACGAGGGCAGAAAAGTATCGCATGACAAATAAAGTTTTGATTTAGCAGAAAGGAGTGGACGAAATTGGAGCATCCTTATCGGGGCACAGTCGCCGATTCAAAGCATAGAAGTCAGGTCGGCCCCAATTATCACCTTTGCCCCCCGATGTACGAGAATCACCTTCCAGAATTGCAATGCCTGATTGACCGTATCGTCGTTTTTCTCGTTTCGGTACGCTACCAGGTAAATGGTTATGCTGTCGAGCGACGGCAGCGGACACACGCGGGATAAAGTCGAATCAGCAAATCCCACGGGATCATTCAGGTATTTCAAGTTCTCTGGCGGATAAAGCGAAAAGAGCGCGCTGTTTTCCAGAAAATCAGAGTACACCACCATGATCTTGTATTTGGCCGGATCTGACGCCAGACGAGTCAACTCATTGCACAAACCCTGATATATTTTGGATTGGCCGGCATCCTTGCGGTAAGTTCGGCCAAAAGCATCGAACGCGTCCAGCGCATCGTGTTCAAATTCAGATACATCATCCTGGCGGACATAAGGATTGACCCCTAAAAAACCGGCGTCTACTGCCGGAAGGGTTGCGGTGCGGACACTGTTCTGCGACAACGCATTCAGGGCGGATAACCGCAATTGCCCGCTACCATTGTCCTGTTTCAGGGGATCATGCACAATCAGCCAGGTGAGTGCGGCGATATCTTTTTTGTAAAAGGCACTGTCGTTGAAAGCCTGCTCTGACACGTCGCAAAGCACGGCAATGGTAGTGGAGGGGGAATGCTCCCGTTGACACCCTGTAAGGTGTAGCAGGACAGCGACACTAAGCAATACGAAAAAGCAGCAGGTTTTCATTGTTTGAAAGCATTAGGAAGATTAGAAAAAGTCGATCCGGTTCAATTGGCGTACCGGGTGTTCAGGGGCGGCTTGGATACATCCACCGGGGGCCATTTAAGTTCGGGAATCAGGTGCAGGGACAAGGCAAGTTCGGGCAATGGCGCCCGCCAGGCCACCGGCTGGGCATGGTTGGTCCTGAATTTCAGGTTCTCCTCGCGCCGGCACAAAATAGCGGCGTGGCAATATGCCTGTTGTTCCCGCTCCAGGCGCTGACCGAGGGCCAACACCTGGTTGTAAAGCGCTGTGGCATCGTGTATGGACTGTTGTACAACGGACAATCGGTTCTGCGCCGCGGCTTCTGCCTGAGAGAATGTCTGCTGGATACCTTCCTTTTTTTGTTGGTAGCGATCCGTCTCTGCACGAATCTGCTCCTCGAAACTGGCCAGTGTACGGGCATGGCGGCGCTGCGCCTGTTGGACGGCGCGGTGGGCGTCGCTCAGTGCAATACTGGGATCGTGCGCCAGGAAAGAAGCGATGGCTGCAGCCATAAAAAACAGCATGTTGACCGTGAAAAAGAACGGTACACTCGCCGCAGGCGCATCCTTCAAAACATCCGTGCGCAGTTCGCTGGCAAAGTGGCTCAGCACCACCGCTCCGAGGCTCAGGGCGCAGGCGATGAGGTAGTAAGCGGGTCGTTCGCCGGCCTGGCGGAACAGACGGCCCGCACTATGAGCGATGACCGGCATAACGACCACGAACGACAGGGAAAATATCATTGTCATGAGCAAAGAATCCCGGAAAACGAAAAAAGTCTTGTAGTTCAGCGGCACTTCCAGTATGCCGATAATTACCGCGATGGCGATGGCCCAGAAAGGCCTGATCTTTTGGTGCAGTTCATAGCGGCCCAGGTGTCGGGATATCCCTTGCAGGCGGTTCTCTGCGGCCTCGATATCCGTCTTGGCCCGGTTGAAAGGAGGTGCGTTTTCCAGTGCCTTGAGGTTGTCAAAGTGGATATCCAATGACTCCTCCAGGAGCCGGTCACGGACTTGCAACGCGTTCCGGACCTGTTGTGCAACCCAGGCCTCTGACCACTGATCCATTTCGGTCACAGCCGATTGCCACCGGCGGTCTTTGATGTCGTGCAACATCTGCCGCACCATCCCGGCTACTGTTTCCACCCTCGACTGGTAGCGGGCCAGCATGTTCCGTTCGTCGGGAGGCATGGTTTCGTCGGACACGGCGGGCAGGTTGCGGCGTCCGTCCTGCTCTCCGAAGGCACGGTTTTGCTCCAACTGCCGGATGTGATCCTCGTGAAGTTGGCGCTCAAAGGCGTGCAGGCGATCGATATAGGTTAAGTTCTCCATGGTAATGATTTAGTTGATCGGTGAAAGAGCGAATCTGATCTATTAAGGCGAAACAGCAACATCACGCGCGAAACCAAATTTCGCAGCGCACCATTCACGCGTTGTGCCCTTTCAAATTCGTTCAATAAAATGATCGGTCAGGAAAAGCCGCATGATTGTCCGGCCTTCAAAAGGCGAGGCGCCGGGATAGAGTCCGCGCTCCAGCGAGATATAGAGGTTCTGGTCATCGTCGTTGCGGAAGTTGACCTTGTCTGTCAGACGCAGGTGATAACGCGCGTGCAGGTAGTCGGAAGCCATTTCAACATTCATCCGACCCAGGCAGACTTCAGGGAAAGTGTGGTATTGGCCAGACCGCTGGATGCCGACCACAATGACCACCTCGAAGCCGACGGCAGATTCCAGTGATCCGAGGTAAATGGCGTAATCGTCGCAATCGCCACGCCGGATTCGGTGCGATTCTGCCGGATGCGCAAAATAGTCGCGACCGGCAGGGTCGTTGACGTAGTCCCAGTCGGTAGCCGAATCAAACAGGTCGCATAATTGTCCGAGGTTCAGCAGCCGGTCTGCATTTTCAGGCGCAATCAAGGAAACGGCTTCTGGCCGCACTTCAGCCACCTGACAAGCATCCAGGACATCCTCTCCTTTGCGGTATAAAGCGTTAAAGCGATTACGTAGCGCCTCGAACCAGCCGGGCGGAACGTGGGTCAGGAAAACCGGGGGCACCCGAGGTGCTTCGAGTCGTGGGCGCGCTTCGGTAATTTCCGGTTTACTGTTATCAGGTGAGGCTGTACCCTGCGAGTCCAGGATGACATAAACGATAGCGACAAAGAGGGCGAATTGGAAGAGGTCTTTCATGATGCAGCAGATTTAGTGAAACCTTCTGCATGTAAAAGGAGAAATGAAAATCCGCCCTGCGAAATGCCGATTCGCAATCCCGGGCTGTGGCTGGAATCATGTGGAATTTTAGAGCACCGGATCGCCTGTATCCCAATCGGGGGCGTGTCTTAGGGTGGCGTCGTTGCTCAGGCCGGGTACATATTTAAACGGCTCGTGTTCGCCGCGTCTCTTAAGGATCAGGGTTGCTTCCAGGTATGTTTTGAGCTCCGGGTGATCGAGCTGCGCGATAGCCGCATCGATACCTTTTTTCAGGCTAGTGTTGGCATTATGGGCGCCGGTCGGTTTGAACGCCTGAAAAATCTTGAACTCTTTTTTGTCAAAATTACTGTCCGCCTTGATGATCTTGCTTTTGTCGCGAGCTAAAAAATATTGCTGATAGTAATAATTGTTGTTGGGCTCATGCTCAATCAGCACCATGAGCAATTCAAATATTATGCGCCAAACCTTTGCAATATCTTCAGGCTTGCTCAATTGTTTCAAAGAGTCCTGATAAAAGTCCAATTCACTTTTCAGTTCTTTTTTCCGCCTTTTGTTCTCCGCAGAATCAAACTCCTGTGAGCTGCCCGGCCCCTTGGCAAACCGGTGCTTGCCATAAATTTCCAGGGCAGAAAATCGACGCTCGGGGTGTTGAAGCAATATCCTGATGGCTTCCAGGCCCACATTCCGCTCTGCATTTGAAAGCATATTCACTTGTGCGCCTTTAAAAAGAATAACCCAGTCTTTTTTCCCATCGGGTAAATAAAAACTAAACGGCTTCGGTGGCGTCAGTGTACTGTCCTCCTGCTCTACAGCAGCGTATGATATACGCGCGATATCCTTCCCCAGATTCTCAATAAGCGTGAAGATTTGATTGAACTTGGCGATCAACGTTTCGCGATCAGGTACCGGTGCATGCAGACGCTCCCAGCGTCCAAACAAATTCCTGGCAAAGTACCGCTGAAGCGGCGACCACACCACATGCGAATGGGTGTGGTTCGTTTCGATGGCAGGCAATTCGTACGCTAAACAATATTCCTGATTACCATTACGGACAACTATTTCCCAGGTTTGCCTATTACCAGGCCACAGATTGAAATAGTTCTCCGCATTTTGCGGCGCCGTTCCGTTTGATACGACATGCGTCGCCGGAGCAAGCCAGGGGAGCAGTATCTGGTTGAACTGATGGCAGAGTGTCTCGGTATCGGCAATACGGAGCAATACTTCATCGGTAAAATACTCATCCAGTTCGGTCTGCAGCGCCTCCATGAGCAAGGCACTGATACCCGGGCGCCAGAGGTTGGTCGTTAATGACTCCTGATCGGACAGCAATAAAAAACCTATCGGCGATGTAAACAGCCCAAGTGACAGAGGGATATAGCTTTGGCGACCGTCTTTGCCTAAAAGACCGGAGATTTCGGGAGGCAGCTGCACCGGACCGACCGGGTTGAAAAGCGACTTTGCAAAATCAGGGTCCAATACCTTGCGTTCGTCAATCACCTCTATATGATTACCGGTTGGGTAAAAATGAAATATTTCAAAGTGAACAGCCCCCCCAGGCTGCGGACAGCCCAAACTGAGGAAGGTCAGTTTTTCAAACGTTTTCAAATGGTCAACCAGCTCTTTGACAAAAAGCGAACTGCGGCGGGTAATAGGAAACAAATGCATGGTTTGGAGTAAAATACTTTGGACAAAAAGCGTGTTCTTGCCTTGGATAAGTGTTTGCGAAATGGCATTTCGCACTGCGAAATCCCATTTCACCTTATTACAAATACAACTCTAACCAGTAATTTTCCACACTCCAAAAAGGCTATGCGGGAATAAACAAGCCGCTAAAATACAAAACCGAGGGTTATTTGTTAAATTTATACAGTTTTTGAACCATAGATGTACCTGTTCCCCGGTATGGAGGGTGCGTCTTCTATTCATGTATCGCTTAATTTGTAAAGATTCCTGACCATTATGACTCATCTTGCCCTGCTTGAGACATACAAACAAAAGCCGCTTTTTGAAATATTACGTGATCCGTCCTTTCCGCAAGAGGCTTTAGAGAGCATCCTTTCCCAAATTCTGGCCGCCCGCAAACAATCCCTTGAATTAATGCGCCCCTGGATGGTACTGGATCAACCTGTGTACAAGGTCAAGTCCTATTCTTTGGAAGAACTGGCGCTGGACTCGCTGGCAAACCAGCCAAGAGAATGGCTTGACGAATTATCTCCCTTTTTTGAACAAACTTTTTCCAAAGCCCTGATCCATCGGGACAAGGTGGTTTTGAGCCGGTTGAAGACATTGATTTCCGAAGCGCATGCCGGCGTATCGCCAACCTTTCTGGAAGACCTGCTGCACAAGCCGCCGGTCATTTATACAGAATTGGAGGAACTGGATATTTGGCTGCTGCGCGCCAAATTATGGGAGCATCTGGAAGAAATCGGGCTTTATATTTTTGAACTGGACGAGCTCCTCGAGCAGCGCCCCTGGTTGCTGGTAGTCAAAATATATGCCTTCAGAGAAAAAGACCCGTATACCGCCCTGGAATTACTGCATTACTGGGATGAGTCTGAGGACTACCTTCTTTCTCCCGAGATCGAGGATTATGTATCCGTCTATCTTCGACATGCTATTTACAACCTCCTGCATGATGGCGTCCTGGAAAATTACCACCAGTTCCTTAACCTGACATACAGTTTTCAAAAGGCGCATATTCGGGAATTAATAAAAAAAGCATTGCAACATGAATGGTTGCAGGATATAGCGAAACAATTCGATCAGATCAATAGCATTGTAATTGACGCCAATATCGCCAAATCAAAGCAACACGCTTTAGCTAGTCTTTTTAACTGAATAACTGCGGTGTAACTGAAGATTACTGCCGGGAGTAATTTTCAGCCCCCAACCAATGTATCTAACCATGGGCGACTCCTTTATCCTCGATTTTCGTGACCCAAGAGGTCTGGCTAATGACATTCAATTCTGCGATGCCCTCAACCATCTCCCAAGAGCGCGCCAAAAGATATTTTTCGATACTGCCGGCGCGGTCGACATGCTTTTGGGTTGGGAAGCACTGTTCGACGGAGAAATCCGCTCCATTAAATGGCGGTTTTTCAAAAAGCAACCCATGTTGCTTTGCGCTCTGGCGTACAAAGGATGGCTGGGGCCGATACACCTTTTGCCCCCGCATACGGAAGAACTGGTCAACAAAATGCTCCGGGATAAACGCCGTTTCCCGGACCATCCGCAGGAAAGCCTGCAGATGCTTACCGATGCATTCTGGGCGGAGATCAACCTCTATATAAAGGAAACCGGCCTGGAACGGGATGTCTATATCGCCGCTTTGCAAAAGGACGCCACGAGTATTTTCAAGGGTGTTTTTCTGGGCAGGAACGGAGGATTCTGGAAAAGCCGCTATAAGAACCTCAAAGATGGTGAACACATTCTCCACCTGGCGAGCGACGCAGATTATGCCTATGGCGATATCACGTCGCACCCATTGTTCCGTCCCTTGTTGCGTTTTTTAAACAAAGAACGCGAAAAACAGGCGAATAACTATCTGGACGCCATTGCGTTATGTCTGCTCGACGAAAACCTGAAAAAGTTTGATCTCTCGAATGCCAGCACCACCTTGCCCATATTCTTTTCCAACCAGGACCCTATTCTCAAAGCGGTGTCTCACTTCAGCCAAGAGCGCGATAAAGACGGTAGGTATCCGTTTACCTATCACGGGCCCAGAGGCCGACCCTTCCTGATCGTGCGCAATTGCAATTTCTTTATCATTAGTGGTATTTACCAGGGCATAAAAGAAAATTCACTCCCGGAATTACTGGAGAAGTATACCAGCTACCTCAACAGTCTGCGCAGCAAGGTCGATGACAAGGCTTCCGGTGACAGCAACATGAATGAAGAATCTGTCAGCGATTATGCCTCGGTTTTCTCGTATGTCCAGCCCTCTTCAGAAGAAAACGTGCTGCTGAGTTTTTTCCAGGAATGGTGGCGCATGCATGGGCCCGATGAACTGAATGCGATCCTGTCCGACCAATTGGGGAAGCAGGAAGTTTCCAATGAAGAAGTGACGCAGTTTATTGAAGCCGAACAGGCGCGCCAACGCCAGCAATTGCAGGGATTTGGCGACCGGATAGGCATCGTCAGGGGCATCTGGCACGACTTTGCCGATCTACCCACCTTTGTTGAAAAAAACAAGTTAAACCTGACCGACCTGGATGTGTACAAGGAGATCGGTCCAAGGCTTTACTACCCGGAGGCCGTTTGCAACAGGGTCCAGGAACGCATGAACAGTATCATTCAGGCTTTGCGCGACCGGTCGAACAGCGAACGGGAATTGGTAGATCCGATTGCGGAAGTAGTCAACGACCTGGCCAGCGCGCTGTTCAGCGGCAACAAGCAGTCGTTCGATGCAGAAAAACTGGAGCGATTGACCTGCGGCCTGGCTGTTTTGTGGCTTTTTGAAAAGTATGAACGGATCGGTCAAATTTGCGACACCGTGTACGAACGCTACCGCGATGCCGATCCTTCAGACGAGGCCGACCAGTATCCCTCACCCACGATCGCCCTGATCCATGCCGCCGCCATTCTCGCCGGTCGTTTGCCCAAGCAGGACCATGTGCTGCGCATTATCACCTGCGTGATGCGCAAATTCGGCGCCCAAAACTACAATGTCTGGCTCGCCCTCTCCTACATCCACACCTCCATCTGGCGGTTCTCCGGCGGCGGGTTCAACTGTCCGGAATGGCATTACTACCGCACCCAGCGATTCGACTTCGAGCCACCATACGAAACCAATCTCCGGGAGAGCCTGAAACTAAGCGGACAGACCTATTTTTGGCTGATCGACGATGAAAAAAACAACAAGGAACTGACCCTTGAAAAGAAACGGGAACGGCGGGCCAAACTGTTTTATGCCTTGAACAACTACCTGTTCATGCTGGCCATTTGCGGAACCGCCGAAGAATTCCGTAACAGCATCTACCTGGCAGAGGTGTTCCAGGATGGCGTACCCATTACCGATGTCTGGCACAAAAGCCGTTATGCAGACACCCTGGCTTGTTACTATTTCCGCATGACACTGCTGAGCCAGACCCAGAGCGAGTTCGAGCGGAATGTTAAAAGAGCCCTTTACCACAGCGAAGTGTCCATAGACGATTACCCCATCGATACCTATATTCAGATCAACATGAAAATCAAGGAGATAGCCGAAAAAGGGTTTGATTATGTGCGAGACAGGCTGGCGCCTTATGTGCAGAAAAGGGCAGCGGATGTGGTGGTATACGAGATATAACA
>CALMBD010000333.1 GCA_937861115.1 uncultured Bacteroidota bacterium
TAAAAAGTATTAAAATCTGTGTCAATCCATTCAATCTGCGTCATCAGCGTGCCATCTACTCTTCTGCGTTAATCTGTTCAATCCGCGTCATCAGCGTGCCATCCACTCTACGCATTTATCAAATAAAATCCCGCAACATACCCGACCTGTCCAGGACAATCCTGCCGCCTTCATCCCGCACCGTACCGCACTCCACCACAGGATCGTGTTCAAAAAAGAGAATAAACCGCCTGCGAACCGCTTCTGACAGCATGGCTGCTTTCTCCTTCAGCGTCACGAGTGGCCGCACATCGTAGGCCATGATATACGGCATGCCGATATGCCATTGGGAAGGCATGGCATCGGCACAATACAGCAAATGGGTATCGTTTGTTTTCAGCAGCGGCGCCATCAGGGCTTCGGTATGACCGTTGTAAAAGCGGATGCGGAAGCCCGGCATAAACTCGATGTTTTGGCGCACATCCAAAAACCGCATTTTGCCCTGTTCGTACAGCGGCAGAAAATTTTCTTTCAGAAACGAGGCTTTCTCCCTGGCATTGGGCTTCATCGCCCAGTCAAAATGCCGCTTGTTCGACCAGTACACTGCATTGGGGAACGATACTTCCGATACTCCGGTCTTTTCGTTTTTCCACAAAGCGCCGCCGCAGTGGTCGAAGTGCAGGTGGGTCAGGAACACATCGGTGATCTCTTCGCGTCCGACGCCTGCCTGCTCGAGCGATCCGAACAGGTTTTCCGGTCCGTGCGGCTCGAAAAAAGACCAGAATTTCTCGTCCTGTTTGTTGCCGCAACCCGTATCGATCAGCACCTTGCGGTTGCCGCTTTCCACCAGGAGTGCCTGCATCGACCAGGTGCAAAGGTTTTTGGCATCGGGCGGATTCAATTTCTCCCACATGCGTTTCGGCACGATGCCGAACATGGCGCCGCCGTCGAGTTTGAGGTATCCGGTGTGGATGGTTGTAATCTTCATAGGTGGGATAACGGCAGATCAGAAGCCGATTTTGCGTTTGCCGTCTTTGGGTGCTTTTTTCAGGGCGGCCATCCGGATCGCCGTTATGGCCGCCTCGATGCCTTTATTGCCGTGTTTACCGCCTGCGCGGTCGATGGCCTGTTGTTCGTTGTCGGGTGTAAGCACGCCGAATATGAACGCCCTGCCGCTGGCAATGCTCATGTTGACCAGCCCGGTAGCGACAGCATGGTTGATGTATTCGTTGTGACTGGTTTCTCCTTTGATCACACAGCCGAGACAGATCACGGCGTCGGGGTTTTCCCGGCCGGCGAGCATACGGGCGCCTGCAGGCAACTCAAAAGAGCCGGGAACCTGGATCGTGTGGATGTTTTCCGCTTTTGCGCCGTGTTTGATGAGGGCGTCATAGCAACCCTCATAGAGCGCATGGGTGATGCTGGCATTCCATTCTGCGACGACAATGCCAAAGGTCATGTCGTCGGCAGCGGGAATGGTGCTTTCGTCGTACTCGGAGAGATTTTTCAGTGCACTGGCCATTGCGTTATTTTTTATCGGCTTTTTTGCGCGTAAACCTGAATACTTCGGCGCCGACGGTATAGGCGCCTTTTTCTTCCGGGTTCTTGTTGATGAGTTGGAAAAGGCTCAGGGTTTGGTTTTGCCCGTCGAAGCGGTAGCCGAACATTTTTTCAGAACCTTCCTGTTTGGAATTGGACAAGGTGATCACGTCAATCGCATCGCCCGTAACAAAACAATCGCCGGCCACACAGAGTTCATAGCGATCGAAGTCTTTCAGGCCCTGAATCGTTCCGGCAGAGGCAAACAGGACATCACCGGTTACGCCTTTGGATGCGGAAGTGAAAACGCCATCGAGCACGTTGTGGTTGAGGGCGATCAAAAAGGCCGTTTTGCCCGATTTTGTGTCGGCTTTGGAGCGAATAAAGCGGTCCATCTGGGCGGTGCCGGTAGTCACGTCGAACATGGTCATGTCCTTGTCCCCTTCGGAGTTGTAGATCAGGAAGACCGATTTTCCGGGCCGTGCATTGACGAGTTCCAGGGTATCGACGTTGTATTTGACTGCCAGGCTCCATGTTTCCATGCCATTGTCGCAAATGGCGCTGTCGGGGCGCGCTGGATCGAAGGTAATGGCATAGGCATAAGGCAGGTGCGCATTGTTCATGGCCTGCAGGACGGAGCCGTACTGGTTGGCACGCGCACAGAAATCCATGGCGATCCAGTTGCCGGTCAGTTGTTTGGGACTTGCATGAAGATCGGTATCCTGTTGTTCGCCGGTGTTTTTCCGGTCTTGTTTGCAGGCGCCGAGTAAGGATGAAATCAGGATGAGGATAAAAACTACCTTTTGCATTGTTAATCAGTGTTTTACAATATTTTTTCGCAAACGATACCGGTTGGTGCCGGTCATCGCGGCGCAAAATTAGCCCCCTATTTCAAAAACTTGACCTTTACGAAAAATTTCGGGTCGCGGGCGCCGATCTTTCTAGCTGCCTCGGGCGATAAAACCACTTCAATATTGCGCTCGTATCCATCCGGAATCCGGCCGATCACCTTGGCATATACCGTACGCCCACCCATCGGGTTGATGATCATAATAACCGTACCGATGGCCGCTTCGCGGTGCAGTGCATAGAGATCGCCTTTCTCCTTGCTGTCCTTTTGCCAGAAACAAACACCCTGAGAGTCAACTTCCTTGCGCTTGAGTTTGTCCTGTTCGTATTTGGTCTTCAGGGCGCCGGATTCTGCGCTTTGCCGGGCGGGGCGCCACTCGGGTTTTACCCCTTCCGTGCCCATCCAGGCGACGTGCAGCAGTTGACCCGGTTTTATGTTGTTGTTTTTCAGATTGTTGCGTTTGACAATCGAATCGACCGGCATGCCGAAATTGCGCTTGCATATCTGGTACAGGTTGTCGCCTTCCTGCACGACATAATAGATCGAGACATTTTTAGCCGAAGCGAATTTTTTGGTTTTGTAGCGCTTGATGGCCAGGTTGGGGAGCGGTATTTTGACATGTGTGCCGATTTTCAGCGTAGGATCGGTCCGGAACTGCGGGTTGTGCTCATACAGTTCTTCGAGGCTGATGCTGTAATACCTGGAGATGGAAAAAAGGGTTTGCTTGGCTTTGACCGGATGCTGAACAAACTTTTTATTGTTGTCGATCGTCAGCAAAAGCGTGTCTTTAGCGGTGAGAAGCGGTGTTTGTTGTTCCTTTGTCTCGCTTTGTGCATGGAGGTTATGGGCAAATGCCAGCAAAACGGCTGACAACAGGATTTGGATTCGGCTCATAGTAACAGGTTTTTTTGTTTCCTTCTGGGCACAAAAGTACATTGTCAATCAGCAAGTCACAACCGAACAGCGCAAAAGAAGCAGTCCAGATATGATTCTCGCCATAATTCCGGCCCGTTACGCCTCCACCCGTTTTCCGGGCAAGCCGCTTGTCGACATCGGCGGCAAAACGATGATCCAAAGGGTGTACGACCAGGTGTGCCTGGCCGGCAAAGTCGACCGTGTGGTGGTGGCCACCGACGACGAGCGCATTGCGACACATGTGCGCGCTTTCGGCGGAGAAGTGTTGATGACCCGTGCGGAGCATCCGAGCGGAACAGACCGCTGCGCGGAGGTGGCCCTTCAATCTCCGGAGGCGGAATGGGTGCTGAATGTACAGGGCGACGAGCCGTTTATCCAGCCGCAGCAGATCGACCTGCTCGCCGAAACACTTGTCCGGCACCCCCGGCACAGGATTGCCACGCTTGCCAAGCCGGTCACCAATGCGGAAGACCTGGCCAACCCAAACCTGGTTAAGGTCGTATTCTCGGAAACTGCAGGCGCCATTTATTTCAGCCGGCACCCTATCCCGTTCGTGCGGGGTGTCGAACCGGCAGAATGGTGCGCGCACCACACTTTTTACCGGCATATCGGTTTGTACGGCTTCGAACGGAAAACATTACTGGCCCTGGCGGCGCTGACGCCTGCACCGCTGGAACGCGCCGAATCGCTGGAGCAGTTGCGCTGGCTTGAACACGGCTACGGCATTGCCGTCGGCATCACGGAAATGGAAACGCTGGGCATCGACACGCCGGAAGATCTGTTGAAAATCAATAATCTGTGACAATTTTAGTTCAAAACCTCGTAAGCGCCCACCTTGGGAATAAGTACCTGTGCCAATCCTTTGTCGTTTCTGCCGATAATAGGAAGGAAACGTGCATTCCAGACGATCTCTTCGCCCACATAGGAATGCCGCGCATGCACCAGCTGGTGGTTGGCTTCATCCATGCCTTTAACCAGCACCATGAATTCCGCATTGGCATCCTGCAATTCTTCGGGAGAAAATCCGGATACCGGGCTGCTTTCGCTCAGGGGATGCACGATCGTCCAGGACAGCGAAAAGAAGGAAATCCGGTTGAGTTCCAGGTCAAGTGAAAAAAACTTGCGCTCCAGCACCCCTTCTGCACTCATCTGGTTGATGGCCATGATGACCTGCACTTCCGCTTCAATGATCTCGCTCCGGCGCGCATTACCCATCCGGAACATCAGACCCTGACCATCTTTGTAAGGCGATACGAGCATGTTTTCGCTGAAGACGATTTTCGCGCGTTGCCGGGAGAAACGGCCGTATAACAAACCGGAAACCAGCGCAAACGACAACAACCCGAGAAAAGACTCAAAGGAAGCGGCCATGTTGGTGACAAGGCCATTGGGGCTGATATGGCCGTAACCTACCGTCGTCAGGGTCTGGCTGCTGAAAAAATAGGCCTGGGTAAAATTGTGTATAAACCCGCCCGGCTCGATACCGCTCAGGTGCTCCACCCCGATAGCGCAGTACAGCAGCGCAAACATGCAGTTCATGGAAACGAATGCAGCAAGCGTCAGTACGAAAAATTGCCACCAGGGCATGGTAACCAGATTGAAATAGGTGTTGTCCCAGACGCTGGTCCGCTGTCGTTCGACATTAAACTGGCCGTCGGGGTTCATCATACGGCTGGTGGTGGTGATAATTCGACCAAAACCCAACTCGCGCTCCGGCGCGCGATTGGTGATATCACGGGGTTTTTTATTGAAGTTGAACATCAGGACGGCAGGATATTGTCGTTGCGTGAATAGAGGAAACCGTTATCGGTCGTTTGCGGCGCAATTAATTTCTGCAAAAAAACTTCGATCCAGGCAAACAAAAGCCTTTTATAAAAGTTTAGCATGGCATTCCCAGTCACTACAAGGTATGAAGCGTCGCGCAATAGTTTGGTTCAGGCAGGATTTAAGGCTCCACGACAATGAGGCCATCAGCACTGCCCTTCGCATGGCAGAAGAAGTAATTCCTGTTTACGTCTTCGACGAACGGGTTTTTTCGGGCCAGACGAGGTTTGGTTTTCCGAAGACGGGCAGGTTTCGCGCCCGTTTTATCATCGAAAGCATCGCAGATCTCCGCGAGAACCTGCGCCAACTGGGGTCCGATCTCCTGATCCGTGTGGGAAAGCCCGAGTGCCTGGTGTCCGAACTGGCGAGGGACTTGAAAGCCTCCTGGGTGCTGTGTAACCGGGAACGCACGCAGGAAGAAGAGTTCGTCCAGGATGCGCTGGAACAAAAACTGTGGTCGTCGGGCGTTGAACTGCTCTATACCCGGGGCAAAATGTTGTACCACACGCAGGATCTTCCGGTACCGGTACACCACACGCCGGATATCTTTACCCAGTTCAGAAAAGACAACGAACATATCACGCCTGTGCGGGAGCCGCTGCCGACCCCGACCTCATTGCCTCCCCTGCCCCAGTATATCGAGCGGGGCGATTTGCCGGTGATAACCCAGTTTGGCCATACGGATGCGGAATCCAGCTCCAATGCCGTGTTGCCTTTTAAAGGCGGCGAATCGGAAGCCCTGCGCAGGCTGCGCTACTACCTGTGGGACAAAGACCTGGCAGCCACTTATAAAGAAACCCGAAATTGTCTCACCGGTGGAGACTATTCCACGAAATTCTCGCCTTGGCTGTCGCAGGGTTGCCTGTCGCCAAAACTGGTTTACCATGAACTGAAGCGATACGAACGGGAACGTGTCAGCAACGAAAGTACCTACTGGATTTTCTTCGAGTTGTTGTGGCGCGACTATTTCCGGCTGATGGGAAAAAAGTACGGCAACAAGATATTTCTACGGGGCGGTACGCAAGGGAAACCGTTGAAACACCTGAAAAACAACAGGGATGCATTTCTGGCCTGGGCAGAAGGCCGAACCGGCGTTCCCTTTATCGATGCCAATATGCGGGAGTTGAACCAGACCGGCTGGATGAGCAACCGCGGCCGTCAAAATGTAGCCTCTTTTTTGGTTAAGGACCTGAAAGTCAACTGGCAGATGGGCGCCGAGTATTTTGAAAGCATGCTGCTCGACTACGATCCCTGCAGCAATTGGGGCAACTGGAATTATGTGGCGGGTGTGGGGAGCGACCCCAGGGAAGACCGCTATTTCAATATCCTGACCCAGGCGAAAAACTACGATCCGCGGGGCGAATTCGTACGGGTCTGGTGCGAGGAACTGGCCCGGGTGCCTGCAGACAAGATACACCGGCCTGACTTGTTAACGGAAAAGGAACGCCAGGAATTTGGCGTCAACGGGTATCCTAAAGCGCTGGTGCGTATCGAGAAATGGGTTTCCTGAGGATTTATCCTATCCTCCCGACTGTGTAATATTCCACTTTTTCTTTCTGTACGGGCAATGCCTGCAACCGCTGCCACAGCATGTGCCGCGCTTGCGCAGGAACGATTCCGTAAAAACCCAGTATCCCCGCTCTATATAGTAGTCTTCGCCTTCCACGAGTGGACGGGG
>CALMBD010000334.1 GCA_937861115.1 uncultured Bacteroidota bacterium
AGGTACGCTTACCGGGGTGAGTCGGTATATAGGACATTTGTACTATTTTGGCATCCAGTGGTGCGACCGTCTTCAGCCGGCGAAAACATAACCTGGAATGATTTGCACGCAGCCAGGCAGGTATGTTATCCACAAACTCGTGATGATGAGCGGTACGGCGTGCATTAATAGATAAAATGTCGGGACTTGTCGGACAAATAATTTCAGGCAATTATACCGGCAAACCGTAATTTGCGGGTAAGATGCTGAAGGGGTGTTGGGTTCAGCCAGGCCATCGCAGCAACGCTGATAAAAATGACAAAATGACCACCGATTTCACCGATCGCTCTATCCTCCATCTTGATCTCGACGCTTTTTACGTCGCGGTGGAATTGCTGCGCAACGACAGCCTGCGCGGCAAGCCCCTGCTTATCGGTGGCAACAGCAGCCGCGGGGTGGTGGCCTCGTGCAGTTACGAGGCGCGCGCGTTCGGCGTGCGTTCGGCCATGCCGATGAGACAGGCGCTGCAATTGTGCCCCGACGCCGTGGTTTTGCGCGGCGACATGGAAGCCTATTCCAAACATTCGGCGCTGGTGCGCGACGTGATCGACGCGCAGGCGCCCCTGTTCGAGCAGGCCTCGATCGACGAGTTTTACCTCGATCTGACGGGTATGGACCGCCACATCGGCTGCTGGAAATGGAGCATTGAACTACGCGAACGTATCATCCGGGAAACGGGCCTGCCGTTGTCTTTCGGGCTGTCGGTGAACAAAACGGTATCGAAAGTCGGCGCCGGCGAAGTGAAGCCCAACGGCACGAAACTGATACCTGCCGGCACGGAAAAATCGTTTCTGTCCCCCTTGCCTGTGGGGAAAATACCTTCCATTGGCCGCGAAACGGAACGCCGGCTGGCCCTGATGGGCGTGCGCACCTGCCAAACCCTGAGCGAAGTGCCGCCGCGCCTGCTCGAACGTGAATTCGGCAAACACGGCCTGATCATGTGGAAAAAGGCCAACGGAGAAGACGACAGCCCGGTAGTGCCCTTCCGCGAGCAGGATTCCATTTCCACCGAACATACCTTCCATGCCGATACCATAGACGTGCGCAGCCTGCACGACGAGATCCGGCGGCAAACGGCCCAACTGGCGTACCAACTGCGTGCGCTGGGTAAACTTACTGCCTGCGTCACCGTAAAACTGCGCTATTCGGACTTCAACACCTTCACCAAGCAGGCCAGAATACCCTACACCGCCCAGGACAGTACGCTGATCAAGCATGCCCTCACGCTGTTCGACCGCCTCTACGAGCGCCGTCAGGGCATACGCCTCACGGGCGTGCGCTTCAGCGAACTGGTGCCCGGCTCCAGCCAGATCAACCTGTTCGACGATACGGAAAAAGAATCTCGGCTGCTGGACGCGATGGACAAGATACGCACCCGGTTCGGGAAGGGTGCGGTGCGGCGGGGAAAGTGAGGGGGCAAAGGGGGGCATTTCCCTTGTTACTTCGTCACCACGATCTTGTACTTTTTCCCCTTCATTTTTTCCGACTGGATGGCCTGCAGCAGGCCATCTGCCAGGTCTTTTCTGACGGCGGCAAAAGACATGAAATCCAAGACTTCGATTTTGCCGATATCGTCTTTCTGAAGATGGCCCTTTTTGGATAAAAAACCCACTATATCCATTTTACTGAGTTTGTCCTTTTTGCCGCCGCTGATGTACAGGGTGGTCCAGGGCGACGGCTCCGGAAGGGTATCGGTTTCGGGCAGTTCGAGCAGCGGGGGAGGGTCGGGCAGGTAAGCCGGGAGCGGCTCGTCGGGGTGCATCAGGAGGTAGGCTGTCCCTTCGGCGTGCATGCGCGCAGTGCGGCCGTTGCGGTGCAAAAAATCGTTTTGTTTCAGCGGCAGTTCAAAATGGACCACGTGTTTTACTTCCGGAATGTCCAGCCCCCTCGCGGCGAGATCGGAGGCGACCAGGAAAAGGATACTGCCGTTGCGGAACTGCACCAGCGTTTTTTCCCGTTCCGGCTGATCCATGCCGCCATGAAAAAAGGTATTGGCAATGCCCATGCTGCGCAGCAAGGCGCTGACGCGTTCGGTAGCATCGCGTTGGTTGCAGAAGATCAGGGTTTGTTCGCTGCCCAAAAAACAGAGCAGCCTGAAAAGCGTCGGCCCTTTGTCCTCCGTGGGCGACACGACCCTTTTTACCACCAGTCCGTCGGTCGATTTTTCGGTGGCCTTATTGAAATTCAGCACTTTCGGGTGGGTAATACCGGTAAAGCCCGGGATGTGCTGTTTGGCGGTAGCCGACACGAGGACGCGTTTTTCCAGGCCGGGAAGGGCCTTGATGATGTCGGCCATCTGCTCCTGAAAACCCATGGACAACGACTTGTCGAACTCATCCAGCACAAGCGTATGTATGCTGCCGGGGGCGATGGTGTTCCGGTTGATGTGTTCCAGGATGCGGCCGGGTGTACCGATCAGCAGGGCCGGCGGCTGGCTCAGGTTCTTCGTTTCGGTCTGCATGGAATGGCCGCCATAGCAGGTGTTTACCTTGAAGCCGGTAGCCATCTGTTGCCATACGCGCTCGATCTGAATGGCCAGTTCGCGCGTGGGTGACAGGATCAGGCATTGCACGCCGGGCGTGTCGGCCTTGAGCAGGCCCAGGACGGGAAGCAGAAAAGCCAGGGTTTTGCCCGAGCCCGTCGGCGCCAGCAAGATGACGTTGGGGTGCTGCTGAATCGCGGGCAGGGTGGTTTCCTGCATGGCATTTAAGGCCGGAATGCCCAGTCTGGAAAGTATCCCGGGGAGTGCTTCATCGGTATCCATGGAGCAAAGGTAGGCGACTTTACGGCGGGAGGCGGATTTATCCCAACAATTTGAACCCCAGCGTCTTTACCCAATACCGCTGTTGCTCCCCGAGGTGTTTGGCGATTGCCGCCGGCGTGCGGTACTGGTCGAGCAGCGCGAAATAGGAAAGTTCGAGGATGGACATGGGGAAAAAGTCAACTGCATTGGTATATCCGCTGAGCATGGCCACGCCGGTGCTGCGGCGCAGGGCGTCCAGTTGTTTGGGCAATACCTTCAGGGTTTTGCCACAGCCCAGGTGCAGGATACGATTGCCCCAGCCGCCCTTGGCTGCCGCAGCGAGGTCGTCGAGGGTGACGTCTTCCCGCGCAGACACGCTGAACTGGCCCGGTGCGCCCGGAAATGCCAGGTACAACAGGCTGTACGATTTAAGCCGGCCGAACTCCGCGAGCCGGTGGTCCAGTTCGGCCCGGGTGGCCACCCGGTGGTGTTCGTAACCGATGCCGCTGCTTTGCTGCAGGAATTCCAAAACGGTTTCTACCGAGTACTTGCCGTGCGGGCTGTTGCTTTTTTCGCCTTCAAGGCAGAGGATTTTGCTGGACATGGAGGAGCAAGAGGGTTGATGCGTAGGTAAAGGTCGGGAAAGATGGGGAATGTTTTCCTATACAGGTTGCAGGCGTCGAAGCGGTTTTACCACAAAGAAATGCGCCACAGCCAGATTGGGCACCCAGCACAACCAGGCCACGATCCGGTATGCCGGTATAAAATCGTGGAATATGCCGGTCAGCAAAGGCAGCCAGAGCCGCAGGGTGACCGCGGCAAAGCAGGCTGCATAACTGTAGATCATCATCACCTGGTGACGCGCCGTATCTTTTTGGCGGATGTACCGGTATGCCTGAAACGTCGTGTACCACCAGGTGATGCCCAGGCAGCCGAATCCGAGGGCCGGCACCCAGCCGCCCGTTGCGTAGCAGGCGATGCAGACGGCTGCCGTGGCACTGAGCAGGGCGGCGAATACGTAAACCCGGCCGGTCCACCGGTGGAAAGGCAGCCACCGTGCGCGCAGCGTTGCACTGAACTGCGTCCAGCCAACCAGCAGGGCCAGTCCTCCGAAAACGATGTGGGTATAAAAACCGATATTCCAGGGCAGGCTGAGCAACAGCGTCTCGGTTTTGGTGTTCAGCAGGCCGAACTTCCGGTCCATGATGAAGTAAAGGCTTGGGTATAGCCCGACGCCAGTAGCGAGCAGGGCGAAAACAATCCGGCGTATTTGTTTGAGTATCATGCGTTACTATTAGCGGGTCGCAATATTAATAACAACTTAACCCGCCAGTGTGCCTGTCTGCGCGGAATTTGCCGAAGATTTATACGTCGATTTTTCATCTTTTTCACTTATCAAATTCTGCAGCAATGTTTTACGAAAAACAGGACGTATTGGAATCAACCCCCTTCGAATCATCATTTCTGGTGGTCGCCGAACCGGACGGCGATGCGGATGAGGTACAGGAACCGGAATCCGACGACGATGTAGATGACATGGAAGAAGAAGAGGGAGGCGATATGGCGGACGATACGGGCGAGGACATCCCTGAAGAGGAAGATTAAGGTTTTTCGCGGGTTTCCCGACCGATTCCGGGAGACCCGCACTTTAAGTACCGGGACTGAATTAATCGATAATTTAAACTTGGTCTTTTGCGTCAATACCGCGTTATTTTTTTCAGCCGTAGCGCTGCTATGCCCTCAAAAAATGCCTTGTCTTGACACAAAACCCCCGCGCTTAATTTTATCAATTAATTCAGTCCCGGTACTTATGTTGCATAAAACCGACATTCGCCCCGCCTTTTTCAACGCTCCCCCCTTTCTGCTTTGCACCGTTGTTCGCTGCCCCGATTTTTGTCGTGTTGTTTTAAAAAATAATACAGACATGATACAAAAGACACTCGCAGCCTGGATCATCGTGCTGCATATATTTCCCCTGTCTGCCCAGTACAACTGGCAGGATACCAGCGCTTCACCGAAACACAGCCGGCAGGTTTTCCACAACAACGCCGACAGCAAACCATTGCAGTTTTCAGGCGACAGGGACGCCTGTGGAAGCGGTATGCAGGGGCATGCCATGTTGCCGGAGTCTTCTGCAACCGAGTTGCCGGATGCAGAACCGCCCAGGCTGCTGCGCGCCTATCCTTCGACCGACAGCCTGACCATCGAGTTTGAACTGGAAGACCCGGCTGTTATTCGTTTCCGTATGGTCGACGCAAAGGGGAAGGCCGTGCTGGAAACCCCCTACAAGGCCACCAGACCCTTCCGGCAGTTCGAAACCTGGGCCACCGGAGCCTTGACGCCGGGCAACTATGTGCTGATGATACAAATCGAGGGGCGAAAGTTGGCGCAATGCCCGGTGGTTGTTCCGGAATGATCGCGGCCCGGTAACATTTAGTCGCCCCCGCAGTACAGGGCCGGCGGTACCGGTTGCGCGTACACATTTACTATATCAGGTAGATATGTCCTTAATGGGTTAAAAATCTATATTTGCCTGTCAGGATTCCCTGCACTTTCTGCTATTCCCACGTTTGATGTTTACGGCATTGTATAACCGGTTTTTATGAAATAC
>CALMBD010000335.1 GCA_937861115.1 uncultured Bacteroidota bacterium
CTGGAAACTGCTACGGACGCAGCCACGAAGAAGATGATTCAGACGAAGTAATTTAGAGGGAGTTAGAGGGAGAGTTTAGAGGGTTTTGACAAATAGTTGAAGTCCGCTAAACTCTCCAAACCCTCTAACCTGCTAGATCAACTTTCGAAGTTTACGAATCAAATAAAAGAGATACACGCGGCACGAGCCTGTCGCTATGATGAATCGCTGGAAATCGATTTTAACATACTTTAAAATCGGTTTTTGGGATGGCCTCTCTCCTAATAGCAGGAGGGGGGCTTTTTTTATTCAGGCAACCCGACGCCGATTTTTCTCGCTTTGACAGTGCTCAAATTGTATACCTTCGCTCTCCCATTTGACCAACAGGCTCAGTCCAATTCTTAACTTGAAACAGCCGGTAGTTTTACCGGCAGGCCGTATGCGCGACGTCACAGACCTTATTGGCAGGATTTTCCTCGCTACCATATTTATTTTTGAGGCAACCGACTCCATCGTTTATTTTGAAAAAACCAAACAGGTAATGACCGATTACGGTCTGCTCTGGAACCAGAACCTGCTGCTGTACGGGGCAATTTTTTTGCTGGTAACGGGCGGGTTGATGGTGCTTTTCGGCTACCGTTCAACCCTTGGGGTTATCCTGCTGCTGTTGTACTGGGTACCCGTAACGTTTATCGTACATGATTTCTGGAATTGCCCGAAAGAAGATCTGCGGGAACAGAGTATTCTTTTCATGAAAAACATCGCCATTATAGGCGGCTTGCTCATGCTGGCCGGGAAGGGTAGTGGCAGGTATAGTATAAAACGACTGCTGGCAACGACGCGGGTACACTAAAGCGCCATCCTAGGTAACCTTTGCCTTTTTGATAAGGCGCGAAAAATAAGCAGGGAACAAACGTTTGATGTACACCCCAAGCACTTCCTTTCCTCCAACCCACAACTCTTCTTTCCCTTTTTCTATGGCGCGCAGGATCTTCTGCGCCAGGTATTCCGGCGAAATGCCCTTTTCCGTGGCCTCATCCATCTTGTTTTGCCTGGACCCGTCGCCGGTGAGCGCATTCAGACTGACATTGGTGCGGACAAACCCCGGGCAGATCAGCGTAACTTTTAAGGGCGTGTGACCGAGTTCGGCGCGCAGACTGTCGAAAAAACCGTGCAAGGCGTGTTTAGATGCGGCATAGGAGGAGCGCAGCGGTGAGCCGAATTTACCGGTCAGGCTGGTAATTGTAACGATATGTCCCAGCTGGTGCGTCAACATATGCGGCAGCAGGGCTTTTGTAAGCGCAACCGTCCCGAAATAATTGATATCCATGATCCGTTTGTCGACGTCCAGTGTCGTATCCCTGGCCAGCGCCCGTTGGGAGATGCCGCCGTTGTTGATAAGGATATCCACCTTGCCGACCTGTTTCAATACTTTTTGTGCAATGCCGGGTATGGCGTCGTGCTGCGCCAGATCGAGCGGTTGAACGACAACAGAGACGGCGCCGGCTTCCAGACAATCGGAAGCGACTTTGTTGAGTTCCTGTTCGTTGCGCGCGGAAAGGATCAGGTGCGACCTGTGTTCCGCAAAGGCAAGTGCCAAAGCCCTGCCGATACCGGAGGAAGCGCCGGTAATCCAGATTCGTTTGTTGGAAAAGAAATCGGACATATTGAAAGACGTATAAAGCGAACAGGGATGGGTGAATGTTGACCTGGCTCCTGCAGAATGCAGGGAAAACATCAGGAAGGTTGTTTGCGCCGGCAAAGATAAAAATGCCAGAGCATTCGCGTGCCCACGCTGCGCCAGGGGCGCCAGTGTTGCGTAGCGGCCTCGAACAGGTCGTGAACGGGCCGTTCCGCCAGTCCGTTCAGCACGCGAAAGGCTTCCTGCATGGCTATATCGCCTTTGGGGAGTATATCAGGGCGAAGCAGACATTCCGAAAGGTAAATGTCGGCCGTCCAGTCGCCGATACCCTTGAGTTTTTTCATTTCATGCCGTACCTGTTCGTCGGACAGTGCGGCGAGTGCGCTGAAGTCAAACATGCCGGATAACACTGCATTTGCCAGCGCCCTGACATAGGTGGTTTTTTGCCGGCTAAACCCGATATTGCGCAGCAGCACATCGTCAAGCCCTGAAAAAGCAGCGGGGGTGAGGTCGCCGACATGCTCTTTCAGGCGTTGAAATGCAGCGTTGGCGGATGCCAGTGAAACCTGCTGCTCCAAAATAATATGCACAAGCGTCGAAAACCCGGGTTCGCGCGCCCAAAGCGGTGGATATCCAAAGTTGTCCAGTACTTTTGCCAGCCCTTTATCCCGTTCTGCCAGCCAATGTGCAGCTTCTATTAGATTCGTTTCATTGAGTTTAACTATCATTGCTCCTTGCTAAACAATTACAGGTTTTTCAGGTTTCTGCATCAACACATTTAAACCGTGAAAATAGTAACGCTAACCTTAAATCCCGCACTGGACAAAAGCTCGACAGTCGATCACCTGGTGCCGGAGCAAAAGATGCGCTGCGGCCCGCTTCGGCTGGACGCCGGCGGGGGCGGCATCAATGTATCGAAAGGCATCCGGAAACTGGGTGGCGAATCTGTTGCCGTGTTTCCCACAGGCGGCGCGACGGGACTCCGGCTCCAAGCTATATTGAAAGAGGCAGGTATCGAGACGCGGGTGCAAGCAATGGAAGGTGAAACCCGCGAGAACTTTTCCGTCACGGATGTTTCCACCAACCTCCAGTACCGCTTCACCATGCCGGGGCTGGAAATGTCGGAAAGCCATGCAGACGCCTGTCTGAGTATTGTCGCGAAGCTGCAACCCCAATATCTGGTAGCCAGCGGCAGTTTGCCGCCGGGTCTGCCCGATACCTATTACGAAAAAGTGGCCGTGTTAGCCAAGCAGATCAATGCACGGCTGATCCTGGACACCTCGGGCGCTGCCCTACAGGCTGCTGCCGACGAAGGCCTTTTCCTGCTCAAGCCCAACCTGGGCGAGCTGAGTGCGCTGGCCGGAGTCAAAAAACTGGAAATGAACGAGGTGGACGATGCGGCGCTGGAAATCATCCATCAGGGAAAATGCGAAGTGGTGGTGGTATCGCTCGGCGCACAGGGCGCCCTGCTTGTAACAAAAGACGGCTTCGAACATTTCCCGGCGCCGCCGGTTCCCAAACGGAGCACCGTGGGCGCCGGCGACAGCATGGTAGCCGGTATGGTATGGGCGCTGAGCGAGGGCAAGTCGTTCCGCGACATGGCCCGGACGGGCGTGGCGTGCGGTACGGCAGCAACCATGAATCCGGGCACGGAACTGTTTTTTCCGGCTGATGTGGAACGCCTGATGGGCTGGATGCAGGAATACGGGGAACGCTACCGGTTTACAGACTTTTAAATTGACCTAAATATATTAACGAACATACAATGATCAACCTTGTACTTTTCGGCCCGCCAGGTTCGGGCAAAGGCACACAGGCCGATAAACTGGTAAACAAATACAACCTCATCCATATCAGCACCGGCGATTTGTTTCGCCATGAAATGGGTAACAACACACCGCTGGGCCAAAAGGCCAAATCCTACATCGCAAAAGGCGAACTGGTGCCCGATGAGGTGACAATCGGCATGCTGCGTAACAAAGTAGAAGCGCACCCGGAGGCGCAAGGCTTTATTTTCGACGGCTTCCCGCGGACGATCAATCAGGCGCAGGCGCTGGACGATCTGCTGAAGGAAAAAGGCACTTCGGTTTCCGCCCTGATAGCCCTTCAGGTAGACGACGAAGAGATCGTGGCGCGAATCAAACTGCGCGGCGTTACTTCAGGCCGCCCTGACGATTCTGATGAAAGCATCATCCGCAACCGCATCGAGGTATATAAAAACGAAACCACGCCTGTATTCGACTATTACGAAGAACAGGGAAAAAGCCACCAGGTGAACGGGATCGGAAGTATTTCGGGTATATTCGAACGGCTGACAAAGGTAATTGATGCCTTGTGACGACGAAACAGGGCTTCTTTTCAAAAGTTTTCTGCGCATATTGAGCAAAAGGCGCTACTTTTGAGCGTCAAGGAACCCGATTCTTTACTCAACCGAGCGAATATGGCGCTACCTGCCAATCCTTTTCAATCACTGTGGCTGCGGCTACCAGCCCCACTGCAAAACCGTTACTACCTCACACTGCTTGTCTTTTTTTTCATCATGATTTTTCTGGACAAGCACAGTATGTGGACGCAGTGGCGGCTTCAGCGCGCACTGCACCGTATGGAAAACGACAAGGCGTTTTATGAGCAGAAAATCAAGGACGCCCAGGAGGAAGCCGAGGATTTTGAACTGACAAAAGAAAAATTTGCGCGCGAGCATTATTTCATGAAGCGCCGGAACGAGGATGTTTATATCATCAAGGAAGAGAAATGAACATCCCCAATACTGAAACCAAGTTCTGACGGGGCTGTATTGAAAGGGCCGAAAGGTCTTTTCGTTACGGCCCCGTCACTATTAACCAATACTACACACCACTTACAACGCACTCACTATCAGATGTCTGTCCTGGTCAATAAACAATCGCGTATCATCGTACAGGGTTTTACCGGAAAAGAAGGAACCTTTCATGCCGAACAAATGATCGCCTACGGAACCAACGTAGTAGGCGGCGTAACGCCCGGAAAAGGCGGCCAAAAACACCTTGACCGTCCCGTCTTTAACACGGTGGAAGATTCCGTGAAAAATGCAGGCGCCGATACGTCCATCATCTTCGTCCCGCCGGCGTATGCCGCCGATGCCATTATCGAAGCCGCAGCATCGGGTATAAGGGTGATCGTGGCCATTACGGAAGGCATTCCGGTCCAGGATATGATCCGGGCCAAAGCATACGTCGATAGTAAAGGCGTTCGCCTGATCGGTCCCAACTGCCCCGGCATCATTACGCCGGACGAGGCCAAAGTGGGCATCATGCCCGGCTTTGTATTCAAACGCGGACCCATCGGACTGGTATCCAAATCGGGCACCCTGACCTACGAAGCGGCCGACCAGGTAGCAAAAGCAGGACTGGGTATCACCACCGCTATCGGTATCGGCGGCGACCCGATCATCGGCACCACTACACGCGAGGCCATCGAACTGTTTATGAACGACCCGGAAACGGAGGGCATCGTCATGATCGGCGAAATTGGCGGATCGCTGGAAGCAGAGGCTGCACGCTGGATACGTGCAAACGGCAATAAAAAACCTGTGATCGGTTTTATTGCCGGACAAACGGCGCCCAAAGGTCGTAAAATGGGACACGCGGGCGCTATTGTTGGCGGGGCCGATGATACGGCTGCCGCCAAAATGCGTATCCTGGCTGAAAACGGCGTTACGGTGGTGGAATCGCCCGCCCAGATCGGCGCGACAGTCAAACGCGTCATGGGGCGCTAGGAACACCGCCGCCGCTTGCTCAATATAACGGCACAAAACTGCCGTGGTTATCTGCGTTTCCTGTATTTTTATGGTGTTTTTCAGGTCAATCGCAGATGCTTATGCAAAAACCGCTACACCCTCTTGTCCTGGTCCTCGTCATTGCCGGAAACCTCTCCGCTCAATGTCCGACGATCCTCAATTGTCCGCCGGGAAACCCGGTCATTTGCGACCTGTCCGGCAACGACGTTGCGTTGTGGAATGATGCCCCGTTTACCTGGAGCCAGCTACTGTCTACTTCCGATTTGTACGAGGGAACGGTCGACCTGAACCTCAAAGTCCTGAAGTGCGGATCGGGAAATGCAGGCAGTGTCAATATTTCCTATGCCCTGTTGTTCGATCTGGACAACGACAATAACTATGAATCCGCCGTTTCCAGCAATGCATTGCCGCCTCCAGGGCTGGTTTTTGCCAACAACGCACAGAACCAGAACTACACCGGCGGCGACCCGGTAGAATTTGACCGGCGTCCGGTTCCGGATTCGCTGAAATTTCGCTTTGCCATGGAACTTCACTCCGTCGGCGATACCGTATTTGCCTATGTGCGGTGGCTTACGGGAAATCTTTACGTACAGCCTCGTCTGCCGGAGGGCAGGCACCGGATCATCTGGCGGGTGGAGCAAGGCGGCGTGGTGAAATATTGCGACCACACGTTCCGCGTCAAAGACTGCCTGGAGCCAACTATTTCCTGCAAGTCCGGGATCGGTGTCGGCATGAATACGAATGGTACGGCAACCCTGCCGCTATTGGATGCCCTGGAATACGTGGTCGACAATTCAACGCCATTCAATCAGTTACAACTCTCCATGCGAAAAACCGGGAATGGCTCCGGTTTCCCGCTTCTGAACGGCAGTCCGGTTGCGCAACTCAACTACGATTGCGACGCCCTGGGCGCACAAAGCATAGAAATATGGGCAAAAGACAAACTGGGTAATGTAAAATCCTGCACGACCACCATTTCAATCGACGACAATAACGGGTACTGCCTGTTGGCGCCCCAAATTTGCGCCCGCACCTTCTGGGGCGACAGCAGCACGGTCGACGGCGTGAAATTCAGCATGGTTTGGGTTGATACCGCCGAGCAACTGCACACGATCAGCCTGCCTGCCGGACCGGATGCCTGTACATTGCTGGACACCCTGCCGCCTGCTCCTTCGTTTTCGCTTTTTGCAGAGAAAGATACCTTCCCGCTGAACGGCGTTTCCACTTTCGACCTGGTGCTGATATCCAGTCATATACTCGGTATCACGCCGTTCGACGCGCCCTGGAAGTGGATTGCTGCCGATATCAACCGAAGCGGTACCATTACAACCTTCGACGTGCTGGAACTGCGCAAACTGATCCTCGGCATTTACAACAAGTTTCCGGCAAACACTTCATGGCGCTTTTTTGCGGCGAACTGCAATTTTCCACCCAATCCCTTCACCGGATACTGCCCGGCAGAACATTCCTTTATCACCATGCCCGTGTGGAACTATCCCGCTCCTGTACTGTTCAACGGCGTTAAAACGGGCGACGTGAACGGAACCGCTTTCGCTTCCAGTCTTTCAGCCGACGCGGTCGAGGCCAGAGGCTCCGCTGTGACCATCGATATGGCCGATCAAATACTGGAAGCGGGTGCGGTTGTCGAGGTGCCGATCCGAATACAGGCAGACGCTTCCTGGCTTGGTTTCCAGGCAGGGTTCCGCTTCGATCCGTTAGTGGTGGCGGTAGAAGCCCTGTCATCTGCCGTTCTGCCGGATTTTGACGATCAGGCGTTTGCACAGCCGGAACCGGGACTGTTGAACATCAGCTGGTTTGCAGGCCGGCCCATGCATTTGTCGGCGGGCGACAACCTGCTGACGCTGCGGCTCAGGGCAACACAGCGCTGCACCTTGAGCCAGGTACTCGACTTTTACCCGGAACGCCTTCAACCGGAAGCCTATCTGGCCGGAGGAATCGTGCATCCCCTTGTACTACAATACTATACACCAGACAGGACGATTGTGGGTGCACCGCAACCCAACCCGACAGGGGGCGGAGTGTCGATACCGGTCCGGACCGCACAACCGGCGCCGCTGCGCGTTGAAATTTGTGATATACGAGGCAGGGTAGTATATGGCAGCGACTTCCCGGCGGGCCCGGTATCGCAAACCCTCGACCTGCCCGCTTCCGCTTTCCCCGATCCGGGCGTTTACCTCTGGCGGGTTTATGCCGGTGATTCGTTCCAAACAGGGAAAATCATCCGCCTTTGATCTCCATCCTGATCCGCCGTTCGGGAGGCAGGTAGTTGTTCATTCGGTTGGGCAGTATTTTCATCCAGCCCAGGTTAAACCCCTGAAAGCGCGCGAGTGCCCAACCGCGCGGCATGTCGGGAGAAATGTCGAAGGTCTCTTTTTTCAGGAACAGCAGGGCCTGTTCACGCGAAAGATCAAGGGCGGGTAGGGTAGGGGCGTATATGCTGCTCAGGGCGAGGGCATGCGACGGAATGAAGTCCTTCCCTTTAAATACACCGACATTTGTCCCAAACCATTTGTTTTTCAAGAACTTGTCCAGCACGAGATAGTCATTTTCCTGTGCGGCAGGCAAGGCAATGATATCCCCTGAAGGCGTTTGGAGCAACCGCGGGTTTGCCGTTTCGTTCAGCCATTTTCGCGCCTCGGGGATCAGGGTTTTGGCCAAAGGCGTCACGTTCCGGAATACGGCCGGTGGGTTTTGCCTTCCCGGATTACCGTCCTTTTTGCGAAAAACGGCCAGAAAAAAACCTTCACCGCGTGTCCGGTGCGGGAAAAAACGGAAACTGTTCCCGGATTGAACGATACCCCAGTCTGGCGGAATATCCAGGCTGAGCGCTTCCAGGTCGAATGTGCGGATCATCCAGGCATTGTTATCTTCATTTTCCTGGCGGTTATAGGTACAGGTGCTGTAGATAAATATGCCGCCCGGAGCAAGAGCCTCCACTGCAGCCGCAAGGATACGGCGTTGCCGGACGGCGCACATCTCCACCTGCGCAGGCGACCATTCCCGCATGGCATCGGGGTCTTTGCGAAAAAGGCCCTCGCCGCTGCATGGCGCATCGGCCACGATAAGGTCGAACCAGGGCCCGATAGCGGCAAAGTCCTCGGCTTCCGCACTGGTAACGGCGACATTATGCACGGCCCATTTCTCCAGGTTTTCCCGCAGTGCACCGACCCGTGTACGAATGACTTCATTGGCAACCAGCAGGCTGCCCGGGCCGATCATGTCTGCAACCAGGGTGCTTTTCCCGCCGGGAGCGGCACATAAGTCCAGCACTCTCAATCGTTTGGAAAAATCGACCGTTTGCCGCAAGGCCTCATACAGAAACATGGACGATGCTTCCTGTACATAATAGGCACCGGCATGAAAAACCGGATCGAGGGTAAAGACCGGCCGCTCCGGCAGATAATATCCGCGCGGATGCCAGGGTACTTTCGTTCCTTGCGCCGGTGCAGAAATGCGGGCGTCATCGCGCAGGCGTATGCTGATCGGGGCGGGTTCCTGCAAGGCGGAAAGAAAGGCCGGGTATTCTTCCGGACCAAGCAATTCCAGCATCTGTCGTACAAAGGGCGGCGGTAGCATGTCGGGACAAATGTCGGCACTGTAGTCTTAATGCGGACGTTGTTGCAGTAAAAATTCAGGGAAACCGGCGAAAGCAAAAAATCGTATCTATTTTTGCTCCACCTGAATCCTCGACGCATCCATAATTTGAAAACCCTTTTTGCTAACCGCGCCCATGCAAGCAAACAGCGCCATCCTGACCATTATCGACCAGGTCAACCACGTTCTCGCTCAGTTGAAGCCTCATGAGTATCGGCAACAACTACCCGAGTTTGAGGGCAGCACACTGGGTCAGCACTTCAGGCATATCCTGGAATTCTTCCAGTGCCTGGAGCAGGGATTTGATTCGGGAATGGTCGATTACGCCGCGCGGGAGCGGAATCTGCTGTATGAAGACCATACGGAACTCACAGCAGCGGCGTTCGGTGCTTTTGCCGTTGCGCTGCACACTTTCGATGCCATGCAGCCCGTGGAGGTCAGGGCGGAATTCGGCGGGCAGGAGCGCCCTGCCTATCCCAGCACCATCGGGCGCGAACTTTTGTTTGTGTACGACCACGCCATCCACCACCTCGCCATGATCAAGATAGGGCTGTTGTGCCATTTCCCGCATGTGCGCACAGACCAGAACCTGGGCGTGTCGCCCTCTACGATCAAGGCACGCAACACACAGGCCACTTAACCTGCCGGCAGACAGACCGTCCAGACCAGTTCACCGGAGTCAGGGAGGTCGATTTTTTCAAAGATGAGTTGATATTCCTGTCGGAAAGCCTCCTTTATCACCCATCCGCGTGTGTGCCCGGCCGCTTCGGCCCAATCAAAGGGCTCCACGTGCAGGTGTGCCCGAAAGTCCAGTTCTTTCAGGCCATACGCTTTGTACAGACTTTCCTTTGCCGTCCAGAAGATGTGAAACAGATCGAACTGCTGCTGCGGTGAAAACGGCGCCACAAACGCCGTTTCTCGTTCGTTCAGGAACTTTGCGGCCAGCCTGGGCATTTTCCCCACGAGCACCTGGATATCGCAGCCGACATTCTGCTCTGCCAACAGGGCGCCGACAATCCCGTGTGAATGGCTGAGCGAGCAATACAGGTCGGGTTTGTCCAGAAAAAAGGGCTTGGAAAAAGCATCCTTGGCCAGTGGTAGTCGTTGTGGCGCGCCGGTAAGTTTGTGCAGCAGCCAGCGGCTGGCGAGCCATTCCAGGCGGCGTATGTTTTTCAGGCGCGCCAGTTCATTTTCTTCCGCCTCGGAGAGGGGGAGTTCCCGGCGGAAAAAATGTTCTTCCTCTGTGATTTGCCACAACCCGAATATCGTACCGGCAGACGGATGCGTGGTCAACAAAAGGGGCATCGGCTATTTTTGCCCGAAATGTAGCAAATAGTAGGCTCATAATGGTTGCATTTGCCTTCCGATCCACGGCTTATCGGGACTGTTTTAAAAAAGGATTAAAATGCATTGATAAACAGGTGGCTGAAACGACTAATCCATATGAGATTGCTGGAAAACTTTTTTGGAGATATAAAGCCCGATACCCCACATTTGCGGCAACCAAAAAATGTTCACCATAAAAACCGAAACAACCAAATGGAACAAAAGGAATTATTCGTATTCCACTCCCTCCTTGCCGAAGTGTATCAGAAGGCGTTCGGCGAACAACTTGCGCCACTTTCACACGGCAAAGCCCAGTCGCTTTGCCTGCTGATCCACGAAACTACGGGCGAACTGCTGGATCACAAGATGCTCAACAATTTCGCTGCCGCCGTACTTGCCGGCGACCGGACGGCAGAAAGCCCTTCCACCGCTACGCTCGCCATCCTGGCTCAATTTGCAGCAGGCGATAATGCACTCGGCAGCGGTCGGCATGAGATGCGCATGGGAGCGTACGCAGCCTGGTATAAATACCGCAGCCGGGCACTTACGCGCCTGCTGGCTGCCTGAGTTCCCCGCCCTTCGGGCCGTAAAAAATGACCCATGTTTTGAAATCGGCAGAAAATTCGAGGAAACGATGTTCCACGCCTGCCGGAACAAACAAGACGTCGCCGGCCTCGAAAGGATGCTGAATCGTACCGTTTTGAAAAACACCCCTGCCGCTTATGATGACGTATATTTCATCCTGGGCATGCGGTTGTTGCATGTCGTTGCCTTCAGGCCGGTAAATTTCTACGGACATGGAGCCGTGCCGGAATAGTTCGGCGAAGATTTTACCTTCGCGTTCACGCAGCGCTTCAAGCGCTTCTGATACCGTGATTTGCATGTCTGGAAATACATTTTTTAAGACAAAAATAAGCCCTGCACAGCGACTACCGCCTGAATTTTATCTGCGTACCGATGTGGTGCAGGTCGCCCGCGACCTTCTGGGAAAAATACTGGTGACGGAAATGGACGGGCAACGCACGGCGGGGATCATAACCGAAACAGAAGCCTATCGCGCTCCCGACGACCGGGCCTGCCATGCCTGGAACAACCGGCGAACCGCGCGTACCGAGGTAATGTTCCGGGAAGGTGGCAGGGCGTATGTGTACCTGTGTTACGGCATCCACCACCTGTTCAATGTAGTGACCGGACCGGAAAATATGGCACATGCCGTATTGGTTCGGGCCATAGAACCCGTTGACGGACTGGAACTTATGCAGGAGCGGCGCAATATCAGGCATTCGAAACCCGGCATCCCGCCGGTACAACTGACTACAGGACCCGGCGCTCTTTCCAAGGCCCTGGGTATTCGGACCTCACTTTCCGGGCAGCAACTGACCTTGCCCGATACGCCCGTATGGATCGAAGACAACGGATCTGATACTCAGGAAACCGATATCGCATCAGGTAAACGCATCGGTGTGGACTATGCAGGGGAGTGCGCCGAATGGCCCTGGCGTTTCTGGCTGAAGCATTCGCGTTACGTCAAGCGGCAATGACGAATAACAACAATAACAAGGCCCCTACCCCTGATGCGACGCGTATGCCTGTTCCACTTTGTCGCGGAATCGTTCGTACACCTCCCCCGGAATCTTGTGCCGGATAGATTGCAGGAACTGTTTCAACTTCATGTATTCGCTTTCCGTGAGGATATCGTCCTCCATAAACGCATTGAAGAGTTCCAGGAAGTTTTCACTGACATTACGGGCGAACTCGATCCTTTTGGACCGGTCTTCAATAAAAGCGAGGAAGTACAGGCCTTCCGTATAGCCGAGCCGTCGGCGCAACACCAGGTCGTCCACCTCTTTTTTGATCTCTTCCAGTCTCCGGGCGGCCATCTCCGCACTGATGAGTTGCGTCTCGAAACCCGCATACACCTGCTGTACACGGTCGCCGTAAC
>CALMBD010000336.1 GCA_937861115.1 uncultured Bacteroidota bacterium
AGGCTGTGGCGTCTGGGCGGCGGGAGCGATGCTTTATCGTCGGACCCGGAAGCCCGCATGTTGGTCAGTTTTTTGGTCTTGGTCACGTTGATAACCAGATCGCCGGGGCGATTGTTCTCGCCGATAACCTGGCCTTCATATACTTCCTCGCCCGGATCTACAAAGAAGGTTCCCCTGTCCTGCAGGTTGTCGAGCGAATACGCAATAGCAGTTCCGGTCTCCATGACAATGAGCGAACCATTCTGGCGGCCGGGCAGGTCCCCTTTCCAGGGTTCATACCCGGAGAAACGGTGCGTCATGATCGCTTCGCCCTGCGTAGCAGTCAGGATATTGGAACGCAGTCCGATGATACCGCGCGACGGAATATCGAAGCGCAGGAGAAAGCGGTCGCTTTTGGGCTCCATGCTCTTCATAACGCCTTTACGGCGGGTCACCAATTCTATGCATTTGCCGCTGGTCGTTTCCGGTACATCGATTGTCAGTTCCTCCACCGGTTCGTGTTTGACGCCGTCAATTTCCTTAACGATAACCCTTGGCTGGCCGATTTGCAGTTCATAACCTTCGCGGCGCATGGTTTCGATCAGGATAGAAAGGTGCAATACCCCGCGGCCGAATACCATAAAGGAGTCAGCAGAGTTGGTTTCTTCCATACGCATCGCCAGGTTTTTCTCCAGTTCCTTTTCCAGGCGCTCCCGTACGTGGCGGCTGGTGACGAATTTGCCTTCCTGTCCGAAAAACGGCGAGTCGTTGATGGTGAACAGCATCGACATGGTCGGTTCATCAATAGAGATCGGCGTGAGCGCCTCCGGATTTTCGTAATCGGCGATCGTGTCGCCAATTTCGAATCCTTCGACCCCTACAACGGCGCAGATATCGCCTGCATCCACTTCCGGCACTTCTTTTTTCCCGAGTCCGTCGAAAACAAAGATCTGCTTGATGCGGTGTTTTTGCACCTTGCCGTCTTTTTTCATCAGCGATACGGCCTGGCCTGTTTGCAGTTTTCCGCGGGAAAGGCGGCCAACGGCGATCCTGCCGGTGTAGTTGGAGTAGTCAAGGGAGGTGACCAGCAGTTGCGGGGTGCCCGCAGATACCAGCGGTTCGGGGATGTATTTGACGATGTCGTCGAGCAACACCGTGATGTCTTCGCTCGGATTTTTCCAGTCGTGGCTCATCCAGCCCTGCTTGGCCGATCCGAACACAACGGGGAAGTCGAGCTGCTCTTCGGTAGCGTCGAGTGAGAACATCAGGTCGAAAACCTGTTCATGCGCCCAATCGGGATTGCAGTTGGGTTTGTCGACCTTATTGATGACAACAATGGGCTTTTTACCCATTTCCAGTGCTTTTTGCAGGACGAAGCGCGTTTGGGGCATGGGGCCTTCAAAAGCATCGACGAGCAGCAACACGCCGTCGGCCATGTTGAGCACGCGCTCCACCTCGCCACCGAAATCGGCGTGGCCGGGCGTATCGATGATATTGATCTTTATACCTTTATATTGAATCGCGACGTTTTTGGCAAGAATAGTGATGCCGCGCTCCCGTTCCAGGTCATTGTTATCCAGGATCAGTTCGCCGGAAACCTCGTGCTCCTTGAAGAGCCTCGAAGCGTGTATCATCTTGTCTACCAGAGTCGTCTTGCCGTGGTCGACGTGGGCAATAATGGCAATGTTGCGTATATCTATCATGAAAAAGGATGTTTGGAATGTAGGGGCTGGGCAATGATGATGGAAAATATTTACAAAAAATTCAGCAAATTACCCAAATTTTTAATTTTTTTGAGGTATTTTGATCGAAGCCGCAAAGGTAGTTGTTTCTCCAATGAGAATGAACAGATTGTGTGCCCGAATTTGTTAATAAATCATCAACTTCGGGTCATGATTTGGTTGGTGGAAGACAATAGGGAAAAAACAAAATATTATTCCCGCAATAACCACTACATTTGTGCATCTTGTATACTACTTGATTTTGCCCGGCAGTTTGGAGCATTCTTTAGATACCCTGTGCATTATGGGAAGGACCAATTGAGAGCGCGGGTTTTTTAAATCCATACAGCTGTCGGGCATTTCTTTACCTTCCTCCCTGGCTATTTCTGGGCTTTTTCCTCGGTTTTACGTACCCGTCCAGGTACAGGATGTTCCTGGAATTGGGTTTGGAATTGTCGTAAATAACAATACCCGGCCGCGTCGGGCCCGCTTTGCCGGCGCTGTCGAACTCCACCCGTATAGCCGCCGTTTCGCCGGGCATTACCGGACGCTCGGGGAGCCTGAGCACCGTGCAATCGCAACTGGCCTTAATTTGCCTGATGACATAGGGATACGCGCCGGTGTTGGTGACCATAAAGGAGTCCAGCAAAATCGCTCCCTCATAAACTTCACCGAAAAACAGGGTATCGGGCAGCCATTGTACCGTGGTGCGCTCGTTGGCGCTGACGGGGTGCTGTTCAGTGGCGCCCGAGCCGCCGGTTTGAGCGGAAAGGGTGCCGGTCATCAAAAAAGCGGAGAAAAGACAAAGCAAGAATTTCATAATACAACGAATCGGTTTGGTATTGCCCGCAAAGGTACAATCACAACAATTAAATCCGGCTTCTGACGAAACCTTCCGAAAAGAGTAACGCCATGCGGGTTGTTGTGTTGCAAGGGGGCTGTGCGACACTGTTGAAGAGGCAGGCGAACAAAGAGGCCGGGAGCAAATATCAACCGGGTAAGGATGTTATGGAGCCGTAGGGTTTGGGGGGCAAAAAAAATGGCCACCCGAGGGCGGCCATTTTATGTGCGGGAAGGGGGAGTCGAACCCCCACACCCGTAAGGGCGTACGCCCCTGAAACGTATGCGTCTACCAGTTCCGCCATTCCCGCAGGCAATGTTGTTTCAGAGCGGGTGCAAATTTACAACCGTTTTATTTGTACGCAAGTCTTTTTCTTTGTGACAGAAATTTTTTTTCATGAAGTTCCTCATTATTCAAACTGCTTTCATCGGCGATGTCGTGCTGGCCACACCTGTCATCGAAAAACTCAGGCGCTTTTATCCGGAGGCATCCATTGATTTTTTACTGCGGAAAGGCAATGAAAAACTGCTTTCCGGCAACCCGAATATCAGGGAAGTATTGGTTTGGGATAAACGGCAATCCAAATACGCGGGGCTGGCTGCTCTTGTCCGGCGGGTCCGCAGCGAACGCTACGATTGGGTGATCAATTGCCAGCGTTTTGCCGCATCGGGGTTACTGACGGCTTTATCCGGGGCAAAGGGCATGGCAGGGTTTCGCAAGAATCCATTCTCGCTTGCTTTTACCCGGCGCGTAGCGCACGTATATGGAAGTGCTGACCGGCCAGTGCATGAAGTGGACAGAAACCTTGCGTTGATTGAACACCTGACAGACGGGTCGTTTGAGCGGCCCCGCCTGTATCCATCCGATGCGGACATGGCGAAAGCCGCGGCATTGGCTGCCAACCGTACCTATGTATGTGTTGCACCCACATCCGTATGGTTTACCAAGCAGTTTCCAACCAATAAATGGCTGGAACTGTTACAGCGGCTGCCATCCGACCGGCTGGTTTTTCTGTTGGGCGCCGGGAACGATGCCGCAGCCTGCGAAGCGATCAGGACAGCCTTGCCCCGGCAAACGATCGTGAACCTTGCCGGCAAACTGTCGCTGCTGGAGTCGGCAGCATTGATGCAGGGGGCTGCCATGAACTATGCCAATGATTCCGCTCCCGTGCATATCGCCTCTGCGCTCAACGCTCCAATTGCCGCAGTGTTCTGCTCGACGGTGCCCGCATTTGGGTTCACACCCTTATCCGATCGAAGTGTTGTCGTGGAAGTCGCGGAGGCACTGCCCTGTCGCCCGTGTGGCTTGCATGGCAGGCGTTCCTGCCCCCTGGGCCATTTTGCCTGCGCCGAACGTGTCGATACGGCTGATTTTCCGATATGAAAATGTGCTGTTTTTTGAGGGAACGGTCGGTTTTGGAGAAGAAACGGTCGATTTTTGAAAAAAAATTTCTGAAAAGTCATTTTTCCAGACTTCGCATTTTCACGGCTGAAACATCAACTTTTCTCTAAATATAATCATTCTGTCTTGCAACTTTTTCAAAAAACATCTTCACTATTTAGAAGTATGATAATGGTAAATGGGGCGTTTCAGGGGCCTCGGGAGGGGGGGAGGTATTGCTGAATGAAAAATTTCGTTCATATTTGCATCAGATTTGTTGCTCACACAAACAGAACAGACAACATTTCAACAATCATTTTTACAAGCGACTTTATCTGCCAGTAACTTTTAAATGTTCTTTCCGACAGATTCGGTTGTTGTAAATAAACTTTGAATGACAAAGCGCTTTGAACCGCTTTCTTTTATATCCGTCTTCATACTACGAGAAAACTAGTTTTTATAACCCCAACCTACCAACATAACTAAGAAAAGCCGGGCGTTTCCCAACAACAAATGCCCGAAACAATTAAGGCTCTTTTGAGCAAAGAAAACCGAAGGCGGGGGCCCTCCGGTCCTTTCAAATGAGAAAGGGCGGAGGGCTGTTTTTTTTACGCCCATTCCCGCGCTTATTCCTATGCCCACCGGAACGCCGCTGCCTGACATTCCCGAGCACCAACTGGCCGATTCTTTTCGCCGCGGGGTGCGATGGTCGCTGGCGGGCACACTCGGTTCCGCACTGTTCCAGACACTTCAGATCATTGTTTTTACGCGCCTTGCAGGCCCCGCCGAGGCAGGGGAGTACGCAATCGCGGCTGTTGTATTGGGATTCCTGGTGCCGGTCGCGGAGGCGGGACTGAGTCAGGCTATTGTGCAGGCCCGCTCCATTACGCCCGGACAACTGGCTGCACTTACATGGATCAACCTGTTGTTTGGGGCTTTGATTTTCAGCGCTTTATGGCTCGCGGGGAATGTTATTGCTGCGTGGTTTAATCAGCCTTCCGTGTCTCCTCTTCTCGGTGTGATGGGGCTGTCGCTGCTGATCACACCATTGGGAACACAGCATGCGGGATTGCTGACGCGGTCGATGCAATTCGATCTGATCGCAAAGATCGAGGTCATATCCTGGGCAGGCTCTTTTGTGGTGACCGCCGCATTGGCTGGTCTGGGTTGGGGCGCAATGGCAATGGGCGCCGGATTTCTGACACGTAATATTCTCGCCACGGCAGGTTGCCTCGTGGCCATACGCAGCAGTTACGCCTGTTGGGCGCCACGATTGGCGCATTTCCGCGAGGCGCTGCCGTATCTGCGCTTCGGGCTGTACGACCTTGCCTCTCGCTGGGCTGATTTTGCCTCAAACTACGCCGACAAACTGATCGTAGGGAAATGGCTTGGCGCCACGGCGCTTGGTTTGTACAACCTCGGGTTCACTTTTCTAATGCTTCCCACGGCACGCCTCGGCTATATTGTAACACGGGTAGGGTTTCCTGTTTTCGCACGGCTTCGCGACAACAAACCCGCGTTGCAACACTATTTCAACAAATTGTCGCGCGACATGATCACCCTGTTATTCCCCGTTTATGCGGGTCTGGCGCTGTTCTCCCGGGAAGTGATCCTGATTGTTTTTGGTGCGGCATGGCTGCCGGCGGTACCGGTACTTACGATACTGGCTATCGGCGGACTGGTGCGCAGTTGCAGTGCCGTTTTTCCGCAATTGCTCAAGGGACTGGGCAACCCCAGGCTCCTGTTTATCTGGATGCTGGTTTGGTCAGCGGTATTGGTCCTTTTTCTTTCGGTGTTTTTGTTTGTCCGCCCGACGGTAGAGTCGGCCGCCTGGAGCCGTACGGCTGCCAAGTTTCTGGTGGAGGTTGCCCTGCTGTGGTGGCTCGCCGGCCGGTGCGGCGTCCGGTTTGCTCCGGTATTGACCTATGCATGGCAAACGGCCCTCTGGCTGCTTCCATTGGTGGCTGGTTGCAGCCTGCTGGCGTTCGCGGACGGGCATTTTTGGGCCGTACTGTCGATCAAGGCCGTCATATTCGGCGGCGGATTGTTGTGGCTGGTGCAGAAGGGGCCGCTTCGTCCGGCGTGGACTTCCCTGATCGCATCATTTGGGATTGAAAGAAAGGCCTGAGGCACTCAGGCGTTTCTGCTCTTTAGTGGTTTTTCCTACACGCCATATCGCCTGAAACTGCGGTTTCCTGCCTTCATTGGCCACCAGCCAGCAGTCGTCTTCCCATTGTGTAATAGACTCATACTGACGGGCTATCAGGAATTTTGGCAGCCGTTTCCGGGTCTGCTTGCCGTGCAAAAAATCGCTGCCCTTGAAGTCGGTGAAATAAAAAACGCTTGCTTTGGTATAAGGAAGGAATCCCAGTTTTTTCCCGATGATATAACCTGTCAGGGAAAACACCTTGCCGTCGCGACTCAGGGCAGCGCCGGTGACTACGCGATTTTTCAGGCAAATGCTGTCGCGCAATTCCGCCACATAATTGCCCGGTTGAGCCGGAATGACGTAGTGCTTGGTGTAAAAATTTCCCTTGAAACTGTTTTTGGAAAAGAGGTGCAGGCTGTCTTTGAAAAAAACCATCGCCTCGCAGTTGAAATTCCAGTCGCGCTCGTTGGCCGGCGCAAAGGCCTCCTGGTCGGGGTATCGATACAAGATACTGTCCAGTGATCCGGTAGCCGGATTGTAGCGGTACACCCGCAGATCCTTGCGCGCATTCCGGTTGTTGCCGATATCGCCGATATACAGATTGCCCTGCGGGTCAATAGTCAAATCCTCCCAGTCCCGGTTGGTGACGGGAAGTTTGCGTGTTTCAAGCAGTTTTCCAGCCTTGGGGTCAAAACGAAATAGTTCGGGCGGGTTTTTGCTGTCGTTGAGCATCCAGAGATCCCCTGAAGGGGTAAGCACCATTCCCGATACCTCTTTTAATACGGCGGGAAGTACGGTTCGACGTGGAATTTGATTTTGGGAAAAAGCGGCCAGGGGGATACAGAAAGCCGTAATGGCAAGTACAAATCGGGTATAAAAAGACATCGGGATGCGGTATTGATGATCAGATGCGGCTACACTGCAAGCCGCACGCCAAAAAAGGCCGCAAAAGAAAGAACTTTTCGGGATATGTCCGACGAACGACGGAAAAGAATGAAGCAGACACAGGATGGTGCGGCTGACAAACGATTTGTCAATCCCGCACCATCCCGTATCTGCCCCTGAAAATCAATGCTTCACAAAGCGGTTCGTCCAGGCTGCACCGTCCTTTTCAAACCGGATAAAGTACATGCCTTCCGGCAAATCCCGGGTAGAAATCTGTTCGGACAGCGAAGGATTTTCCAGTGTTTTTATCCATGCACCGGTCGCGGTGAACAGCAGTATCCTGTCAAACGCAACTTCCGTTTGTACGAGCAACCGATCGCTGACCGGATTGGGAGAAATCCGTACCTGGGCGCTGAAATCAGCCTCTTTGACCCCCGTGAGTGTGCTGATGTCGGCATTGTAGCGCGGCAGTATCTGGTATCCGGAGGTATACGGAGAAGACGAATCGAACTGTCCGCCAAGGCCTGTCACGTTGAAAGGCTCGCTCGGTACGGGCGCGTTGTAGGTTTCGATATCCCGGTCGATGCGGATGGAGATCGTATCCAGCGGATGGTCGTCAGAAACAGCGCGCACGTTAAAGCCGCTGGTGCCCATACCGGTTGTCCATTCAGCGGGATTGACAAAATGCAGGTTGTTGACCCGGATCAGCCTGGATTCGGTATTTTCGTTCAACTGGTCGACGCTGAAGGGAAGCAGCAACGGGTTGTTTTCGGATTGTTTGGTGATAAAATCTGGCTGTATTTCCGTCAGCCCGTTGAACTGGCCGATTGTTCCGCGTACGGTGATTTTATCTTTTTCCTTAACCGTATAGCCGAAGTTCCCGTTCAGGCTGGATACGGAAATGCCGTTGCCGGCATTGTCGATCAGGGTAAACAGGAGAGAAGGCTGGTTATTGTTCACCGGCCGGTAGTTTACCCCGTAAACGGTGCCCTGAATCTCGCAATCGGTGCCCAGTGAATCGGCCACACCGTCTGCATCTTCGGTGGTAACCGTGGCTATAGAGTAGGCAGCGTAGCATTTGACCGTAATGTTTACAGTGGCTTCGTCGCAGCCATCATTGTCGCACACCTGGTAGGTGAATTGGTCCATACCGCAGAAACCCGGATTGGAAATATAGTTAATGGTATTGTCCGCATTGATGGTGGCGCTGCCTTGCGTGGGGGTGTTTACGATTACGACCGGACCGGTCAGGGGGTTGGGCTGCAGGTCGTTGGCCAGTACGGCAATGGTGACCGTCTCCCCCGATGCGGCGGTAGCCTGATCGTTGACGGCCTGCAGGACCGGATTGGTATTGCAGTTGGCCGCAGCACCCGGGGTACCCAAGACTTCAATCCCGTTGATCGTGACACCGGTTGGAGTTGTTGCTGCAATCCAGTTACCCGGATTACTGTTATCGCTGGAGGGATCGCATAATTCCAGCGACGCACCGCCGCCCGCAGCCTCTGAAGGCCAGGGCGCAATATTGCTGTATGTTACCTCGTCTGCTGTCGCGCCGCTCGAATCGAGCAGTCTGATTGTTTCGCCGTTGTTAGACAGGGCATTTCCTGTCCACTGCAAGGCACTTACGCCGAATTGATTTTGGATGGCGGCTGCGTTTACGGCCAGAACGAGGTATTCACCGGGTTGTACCACTACTGCCGGAAAGGTAAAAACCACTCCGAACATCGTCCAGTTCTCCATGTTAACAGCGGCGTTGCCGGCGTTGAGAAACTCGACATATTCCAGGGAATCCGCCCCGCCTTCGGGCGGGTTGTACATGATCTCGGTGATTACGATTTGAGACTGCGCTGCACCGGCCAGACAAAAAAGGCAGGAGAGGATAAGAATTGTTTTTTTCATGGTGGAAATTTTTGTCGTTGGGAAAATTATCGGCCCAAAAATATAGAAAAGTGCACAGTGTTCCTGATTTGAGGGGATATCCGTCCGAAAAACTGAAAAACTTAACGGGAAGTTAAAGTGTCGTGCGTAATTTCGCCATCGAATTTTCCTCTTTTTCACTAAATCCGTTTTTACTGTATGAACCACTTTACTTTCTTTAACTCGAAAGCCATTCGAGCCGGTAAGGGATTGTTATTATTCGCTTTCCTGCTTTGCGGACTCTCGGCATTTGCCCAGGTGACTACCTCTACGATCACCGGCCAGGTGACCGACGCCAATGGCGAAGGGTTGATCGGTGCAACCGTAGTTGCTACCCATGTTCCCTCCGGGACACGCTACGGCACTGCAACGAATGCGTTGGGGCGTTATACTCTCCCGGCAGTACGTGTGGGCGGACCCTTTACTGTTTCGATCACGTATACCGGGTTTGAACCTGAAACCCGCGAAGGCATTTACACCAGCCTGGGTACGGCATCAAACGTTGATTTCCAGATGCGGGAATCCGGCACGGCCCTCGGTGAAATTGTGGTAACCGCTACCCGTTCGGATATTTTCAGTTCCGATCGTACCGGCGCCGCCAGCACCTTTACCAAATCGCAGATTACCAGTCTGCCTGCGATCGGAAGCCGTTCGATCAATGCCATCACGAAGTACAATCCGAATGGCAACGGCAGTTCCTTCGGGTCACAGGACAGCCGTCTCAATAACTTTACGATCGACGGTTCCGTATTCAACAATGCTTTCGGTCTCGGCACTGATGCCCAGGCTGGTGGCCGTACGGGATCAACCGCCATTTCACTTGATGCTATTGAAGAACTTCAGGTGAACGTTGCTCCCTATGACGTTCGTCAGACAGGTTTTGTAGGAGCAGGTATCAATGCCGTAACCCGTTCCGGTACCAATGATTTCGCCGGATCGGTATATGCTACCTATCGCAAGAATGATACGACGGGTTTGTTTAACCGTACCGAATTCAAAGACCTGAACAACGACGGTAAAAAAGACAAGATCAACATCGGCGAATTCAATGAAAAGGTCATCGGCGCCCGTTTGGGCGGCCCGATCATCAGGAACAAGCTGTTTTTCTTTGCCAATGGCGAGATGGTGCGCAATACCTCTCCTGCCACAACGTGGGCATCCAAAGGCGGTCCGCTCGATGATGGCGGCAGCAACGTGACCCGTGTGGAATACCAGGATCTGGTAGACCTGAGCGATTTTATGCGCACCAAATTCGGGTATGAGACCGGGCCTTTCGAGAATTACGACAACGAAACAAAGAGCGACAAGTTTCTTGTACGCCTCGACTGGAACGTCAATGACCGGAATAAACTTACCCTGCGATACACGCACCACAACTCGGAGTCGGATCAATTGATCAGTAACAGTTCCTCTCTTGGCAGGGGCACACGCCGTACCAACCCGAATTCCATGTCTTATCAGAACTCGGGTTATATTATCCTTGACAACACGCGTTCTGCGGTACTCGAACTCAATACCACGCTGTCTGACCAGTTGCACAATACTTTCCTGGTCGGCTACGACAAGCAAAACGAGAACCGGAAATACAAGGGCAATGGCGGTTTATTCCCGACGATTGACATCATGAAGGATAACAGTACTTATATTTCTGTAGGTTTTGATCCTTTCACGCCGGACAACCAGTTGAACTACAGTACTTTCCACGTTACCGACAACGTATCCATCTACCGCGACCGCCATACCTTTACAGTTGGCGCAAACTATGAATTCTACAAGTCGAACAACCTGTTCTTCCCGGGCAGCAACGGCGTGTATGTATTCGATTCGCTGGCCGCATTCTACGCTGCCGCAAATTCCACAGATCCGATGTCGCCGGTGAATATCAACCGCTTCCAGTATCGCTACTCGGCATTGCCGGAATTCGCCAAACCCCTTCAGGTGCTGAAAGTGCATAAGATTGATTTCTACCTGCAGGATGAATACCAGGTCAACAGGCGTTTCAAACTCACCTACGGCATACGCGCGGGGCTTATCAAGTTTGAAGACACTGCCCTTGAAAACCCGACGATCACGGAACAGACGTATATCGACGAGAACGGAAAACTCGGTTACAAGATCAATACCGGACAACTGCCGGGGGCAAAAGTGCTCTGGGAGCCGCGTATGGGTTTCAACTGGGATGTGACGGGTAAAAAAAGCACGCAGGTACGCGGTGGGACGGGTATTTTCACCGGCCGGCCTCCTTATGTTTGGGTGTCCAATCAGATTGGCAACAACGGTGTGCTAACCGGCTTTATCGATGAGTCGAACACGAAAGAATATCCTTTTACGACCAATCCGTCGATCTTCAACCCCGATATGCCGACCTTGCCGTCGACTTTTGACATTGCCGGAACCGATCCGAACTACAAGTTCCCGCAAGTATGGAAGTCGAATATCGCCATCGACCAGAAGTTGCCGCTTGGCTTTATTGCTTCGGCGGAACTGCTCTACAACCGCAACATCAACGCAGTGCGTTATATTGATGCCAACCTGGAACCTGCAACGGGATCGTTCGCCGGTCCGGATAACCGCCCGCGTTTCCCGGGCTCCGGCCTTACGGGTTCTAACCTGAATGCGGCCGTTCGTATCAACGACAACGTTTCGCGTGCAGCGGTCATGACCACTACCGACGAGGGCTACTACCTGGGTGCAACCTTCAAAATTGAATACCCGGTAAAAACCGGCCTCTACGGTATGTTTGCCTATACCTACAGCAAAGCGAAAGACATCATGAACGCAGGATCTATTGCCTCCGGCTCCTGGACGGGTGCAAGATCAGTTGCAGGTAACAACATCCTCCCGCTTTCCTTTGCCGACCAGGATCTTCCCGATCGTCTGGTTGGTATTCTCGGCTACCGCCTGGAATACGGCGGTACCTTCGGTGGCGCTACGCAATTGTCCATCGGTTACACCGGTCAGGCCGTTGGCTTCAACCCAGGTGCGGGTATTACCACATCGCGTTTCTCTTACCGCATTGCGGGCGACATGAATGGTGACGGCGTGCCCGACAACGACCTTATTTATGTTCCGACTGAAGCGCAACTGGGCCAGATGCTGTTCGACGATATCACCTCGGGCGGCAATACGCTCTTTACCGGCGACCAGCAACGCGCAGCATTCAATGATTTCATCAAACAGGATGCGTATCTGAGCACCCGTCGCGGCCAGTATGCCGAGCGCAACGGCGCCATCTTCCCGATGTTGCACCGTTTCGACCTGTCGGTTGTACAGGAGTTCTCGCTCAAGATCGGTAAAAAGCGCAATGCCATTCAATTCCGCGCTGATATCCTGAACTTCGTGAACCTGCTTGATGCCGAAGCCGGCCTGGGCAACAACATCGTGAACGACCGTCCGCTTATCTACAGGGGTGTCACCGCCGACGGGCAACCGCGCTATCAACTGGCACGGCAGACTGTTGACGGCCAGTCCGTTCTCATTCAGGACAGTTTCGTGAAAAGCCGTACTCAATTCGATGTATGGACAGCCCAGTTTGGCATCCGTTACACTTTTGAATAAGCCCCCCCTGGAGGCTTAAATACAACAGGCCATCCCGCATAACGGGATGGCCTGTCTTTTTATGAAAAATGGAAGTAACAGCCTCTTAACCTGCGGCAGGCATTGCCATATTGGCTATGCTGACGATATTGTCATTAGGCTGGTCGCTTTCGATAAGACCGTCGCGAAGGCGTACGATGCGGTGCGCGTGCTGGGCAATATCGTGTTCGTGTGTAACGATAATGACGGTATTGCCTGACTTATGGATCTCTTCGAAAAGCCCCATGATCTCGTAAGATGTTTTGGTGTCGAGGTTTCCGGTCGGCTCATCGGCAAGTATAATGGCCGGATCGTTGACCAATGCCCGTGCCACCGCGACGCGTTGGCGCTGACCACCCGAAAGCTCGTTGGGCTTGTGGCTTACCCGGTCGCCAAGTCCGACTGACTCCAGTGTCTTCCGTGCCTTTTCGAGGCGTTCTTCCCGGCCAATTCCGGCATAGACCAGGGGCAGTGCCACGTTTTCAAGCGCAGAAAGCCTTGGCATCAGGTTAAAGGTCTGAAAAACAAATCCGATCTGTTTGTTGCGCACCTCTGCAAGGTCGCTGTCGTCCATAGTGCTCACTTCGATGCCATTGAGCCAGTATTCGCCGCTGGAAGGAGAGTCAAGGCACCCCAGCAGGTTCATCAGCGTCGATTTGCCGCTGCCGGAAGGCCCCATCAGGGCCACGTACTCGTTCTTTTCAATATTTAAGGTGACGGATTTAAGCGCTTCCACTTTTTCGGCGCCCATTATATAGGTCTTGTTCAGGTTTTTTATCGTAATCAACATATCAGGTCGTGTATAAGGTGAAAAGACAATCCAGGTAATTATCAGCGTTTTTTCTTGAAAAAGAAACCGCCCAGTAATACAAAAAGACTGATGATCAAGGCTGTGAATTTTGAAACCAGTTGGGGAAACCAACGGTCGGCGATAAAGAAAAGTGCCAGGGCAACAGCACCCAAAATGACAACCACATACAGGATTGTGCGTGATTTGTTTTGATTTTGTTCCATGTCTGATAATTCGTGAACGTATTATTGGATCACTTTGGGCACTCTGAAAAACTTGCCGTCGTGCTTCGGAGCATTTTTAAGCGCTTCCAACCGGTCGAGCTGACGGGCAACTTCGTCCGGCCGCAAAACATGCTCCTGGTCGCTCAGGTAAACCAGCGGCGCCACGCCATCTGTATCCAGTTCCCTGAGTTTGTCGACCATGTCGAGTATGTTTTGCAGGTCCTCGCCAAGCTTTTCACGCTGGTCGTCGCTCAGTTGAAGCCGCGCCAGTTTTTCAAGTCTCGAAATAAGTTGTTTATCCACTAGCATAAAAAAAGGATAGAAGTTTGTGAAGGGTTGTCCGTTCAACGGTGTTGATTTCTCGTTTAACGTTTCGGGTGTTGGTAAAAAATCGATGACTAACAATGGACAAGGCATTTTGATGTTCTACCTTCGCCACGCACAAATGTACAGCAATGAGCCCAAGCTTACCCTCTGATAAAACACTGATCAAACATGTTGCGCTCGCCGGCAATATCGGCGCAGGGAAAACCACCCTTTGTGAACTGCTGGCCCGTCACTTCGGCTGGGATGTCCACTATGAAGATACGGAGAATAATCCCTACCTGTCCGATTTCTATCTGGATATGAAACGCTGGTCGTTCAACCTGCAGGTTTTTTTTCTGTCGAGCCGCTACCAACAGATGCTGCGCATTCAGCAAGGCAACCGCACGGTGGTTCAGGATCGCACCATTTATGAAGATGCCTTCATTTTTGCGCCGAACCTGGCCGATATGGGTCTGATGGAACGCCGCGATTTTGAAAACTATACCACCCTGTTTCAGTCGATCATTTCCCAGATCAAAGCGCCTGACCTGATGATCTATCTCAAGGCAAGTATCCCGACACTGGTGGAGCATATTCAAAACCGCGGTCGCGACTATGAAGGGAGTATCAGCATCGAGTACCTCAAACGGCTCAACGAGCGTTATGATAACTGGATCAGCAACTACCGGGAAGGTCGCCTGTTGGTGATCAATGTGGATCAGTTCGACTTTTCCAACGATCAGGAACACGCAGCCCGGGTGCTTGAAATGGTACAGGCGGAATTACACGGCCTCTTTTGACTATCAGATACTGTATATGGACATCGAACTGTTCCGCGAATATTGCCTCCAAAAAAAGGGTGTTACGGAAGACTTTCCTTTCGACGAGGTAACGCTTTGCCTCCGGGTAATGGGTAAAATATTTGCCATAACCGGCCTGGATGCCGGACGGTTTGAGGTAAATCTGAAATGCGACCCTGACCATGCACTCGAACTCCGCGAACGGCATGCAGAGGTGCAACCCGGCTGGCACATGAACAAGAAACATTGGAATACGGTTGATTTTGAAGGCTCGCTGGACGAACGCATGTTGCGCAACCTGATCGACCATTCCTACGATCAGGTGGTGAATACCCTGAAAAAATCGGAACGGGAGGCGTTGATGCGTTTGTAATGGCCTAACCGCAATCTTTAAAGTCACAATCCTCCCCGGCGCCCTCCGTCTCCAGCGTGGCATGGCGAATGTTCATGTGCTCCAATTCGTGCCGGAATTTCTTTTTCAAAGCCTGGCTCCTGCCTTTCGGAAGCCCTTCTTCCACCACCAGGTGTGCTGTCAGTGCATTCTCGGTTGTGCTCATCGCCCACACATGTATGTGGTGAATGTCTTTTATACCCTCGATTTTTAGCGCCGCAAGTCGGATGTCGTCCAGTTTGATGTCGGCCGGAACGCCGTCCATTGTCAGAAGGATGCTCTCCCGGAGCAGTCCCCAAGTGCTCCACAGGATAACGGCCAGCACGACAAAACTGATGAGCGGATCGATCCAGCTCCACCCGGCAAAATACATAGCCAGACCTGCCAGCACAACCCCGGCGGATACAGCAGCATCTGCTACCAGGTGCAGGTATGCTCCCTTTACATTGAGGTCGTTGTGCCTGTCCCTGAAAAACAGCCAGGCGGAGAGGGTGTTGACGACAATGCCTACTGCGGCAACAGCCGCGACACTCAGCCCGGGTATGACCGGCGGTGCGTGCAACCTTCTGACAGCCTCAAAACCAATGCCTCCCACGGCCACAAGCAGCAGCAGGGCGTTGATGAGCGACGCCAGCACCGTGAATTTGCGATAGCCATAGGACAGGCGGTTGCTGCTGCGCAAACGAGCCAGCCGGAATGCCAGAAGGGACAGTCCCAGGCTACCGACATCGCTCAGGTTGTGCCCGGCATCGGTCAGCAAGGCGAGCGATTGGGTGTGAAACCCGGCGGCTACTTCTACTACCACAAAAGCGAGGTTCAGGCCAATGCCGAGGATAAAGGCCTTATTGAGCCTGTCGGGTACCGCATGGTGGTGATCGTGTCCGTGTGTATGTGCCATAAACACCAGTTTAGTCCGCGATAAACAAAATCAGGCCTGATCCGATCAGGGTGACGCCGGTGATCAGCCCGGCATTGTGTTCCCACTTGTGCCAGTTGATCCGGCTGAGCCCGTGCAAAGCCAGGCGCATCCAGATCAGCATGCCGGAAATGGTGAGTATTCCGTATAAAAGCGACAACAACAGGACAAAATGCCAGCCATACTGGCCCGCAGAAAGAAAATACCCCTCTATTTCCAGGCAGGGAGAAAAAAACATGGCTGCAGCAAGGGTTACCACAACACTCCAGGGCAGGTTTTGGGCGTGCAAATGGAAATGGTGGTGAAAATAATGGCGGTAGATGTAAAACAAACCCAGTGCGACCAATAATCCGGGTGCAATCCATTCGGTAAATATGGAGATATTCGATGCTAAAACTCCTCCCAATAAAGCCAGCGCGCTACCCAGCAGTACGGTACTCAATACGTGCGCCGTTCCCGCAAGTACTGTTATCCACATGATCTTACCGGGCGACCAGTTTTCCTGTTTCCCAATAGCCAGGATAGGCAGCCAGTGGCTCGGTATGATGGCATGAAAGAGACTTAACAGGGCGCCGCCTGCCAATAGGGTTTCCATGACTTTGGTATCGTTGCTGGATGATCAGGGATGTCGGACGCTGAGTTTAGCGATCATTTCAGGCGAAAGATTGTCCGCATAAACACCATACGCGTCGACAATAACGCCCTTCAACCCGCTTTTACTTTCAATGGCATAAATAACTTCACTGTCGGCAGGGTTGGTATTGCCTTCGAAGCGATACACCTCGACAATCTCAAAGTCTTCGGGGTGTAATTCAATTTGCATGCCCGGGCAATTTAACCGGTCCATTTTTATGTCAAAATCAGTATCAAACCCGCGTTCCCGCAGGTCATCAAGCGCTTCAGTAAGTGTGGTGTATGCTTTCATGGCTTTTGTATTTTTCTATCTGATAAATTAACAGAACAGACCGCACTATGTTTTACACCATCTTTTCCACCTCATATATGGAGTTGATTTTTCCCGCAAACAGGCAGTAATACGGCGGCTCCCGGTGCAACATGGAAATTTCTGTGGGTCTGCCATCGTCGATATGATTGGCTTTTAATTTTGATTTGATGGTAAAGTATGAAAAAAGATGCTCAAAACATACGGTATCCGAGAAATACTGCTGCATCTGGGCAAGCATTTTACGGGCGTTGCTCTCCGGCCGGCGGGGACAGTCGGTACAGATGCCCGGCGCCTGCGGGCTGCAGGAAGGATCAGCCGGCGTCTGGCAATCAAAATGCGGCAAGTTGTTGTACGATATTTTATGGTGCGTGTAGGCTACGGAAGAAAGCGAAAGCAATCCGCTCAACCCGTAAGGCATGATTGAGCCGAACGGCCCGTCCATAACAGTCAGCCCTTTTTCACTGAACTGCGGGGAGGTAACAAACGCGATCTCTGAAATTTCATGGGTGAGGCCCAACTCCCGTACGCCAAAAATGCGGTTGACGGCATTCGTGGCTGTATAGGTAGCGTTCAGTACTGTATGGCAGCGCAGTGTCTTATTTTTGGCTCCGTCCACGGTATAGTTTACTTCCCAGTCCTTGCCGTGTGCTTCAGCGCGTTCTATCCGGGCATTTTTTACAACTGTGATACCCGGCGTGTTCTCCACGCGGTTTACATAGTATGCCCGGAGCAATACTGGATCGAACGAGTATTCCTCCGTCAGGTAAAGCGCCTCCAGACGGTTGAAATTGAACAGTTTATGTTGCTTTATGCGCTCGCACCGGATATTCAGATAGGCGCAGAACCGCTCGAATTGCAGCGGATCGGTAAAAGACCCAAAGCGATCGATGGCGTAGTACTTCTCGAAAGTTGTATGTACGAACCGGCGGTGTTCGGCGGTGAACCTTTCCTTATGTTCGTCGCTCAGCGCTGCTGTTGCGATGCTGCGTGGATAGTGGTAACCGCCGTGCAACCGGGCCTGATTGACAAGGGACGCTTTGCGAAACAATTGGGCCTCCTTTTCCAGCAGCGCGACGTTCGCACCTTTGCCGGCAAGATACAGGGCAGCATAACACCCGAATATCCCGCCTCCGATCACGACAAAATCATAGCGTTCCATCCTGCAAAGTTACGCCGGGTAAAATAAAAAGCGCCCGACATCTTTAAGATGCCAGGCGCAACATAAAACGTCGTCAAGTTTTTGGTTATCAGCGCGCTACGCTGAGTTTGACTACCTCGGCCTTGCCGGAGAACCTGTTTTCCAGTCGGACGAAGTAGGGCCCTGCAGGCAGCGACACTACATCGATATAGAAGAGATTATTGCCCGGTTGTACCACGACCGAATTGGCAGAGATCAGTGATCCCCCCAGGCTGTGTATGGACAGGACGGCATTGAATGCCTCCGTACTCTGAAACGTAACTTCCGCACTGATAGAAGCGGGGTTCGGATAAATGGCAAGCGGCCGCTGGCCCTTGTAGGGATCGAATATGGATGTCGTGCCGAAATAGCAGTCGGGACTGACCACATAGGCGGGATCGATGGCCGGTATCTTGGTGTATCCCTCGAACATGGTTTGTTCCAAAACAAAGTTATTGGCGCCCAGCCAGTCCTGCAGGAGTGTTGTAAATACCTGCCGGTAGTCGAACTGCATGTCCATCAACTGGTTGTCCTGTGTCAGCACACCCAGATTTACATTGGTGCCGTTGACGCCAGCCTTGATGTTTTTCCCAAACAGAAACATGGGCGCCAGGGTGCCGTGGTCGGAGCCAAGCGAACCGTTCTCTTTGGCTGTGCGGCCAAACTCGGAGAAGGTACAGGCGGTTACCTGGTCGTCCACGCCGAGTGCTTTGAGATCGTCGAAGAAATATTTGACCGAGTCCGACAGGGTTTTCAGCAGGTTGGCGTGGTTGCCGATGGTGGTCATGTTTTCTACCACCTGCGCTCCGTGTGTGTCAAAACCACCCATGGAACAGAGATAGATTTTGGTCTTGCAGCCCCCTGCAATGAGGCGCGCGATGGTTTTCAACTGGTTGGCCAGGGTTGTATCCGGATAGTCATTCAGGGCGTTCGATCCTGCGTTGAAAGTATCGCTGATGCGCTGTGCATACAGGCTCAGGCTGTTCTCAACGCCCTGAATATAAGCGATTTCCTCCCCGTATTCCGTGTCCGGTACATTCAGCAGCGGCGCGCCGCCAATGGTTTGTATCAGAGAGTAGAAGCCTGCCGGGTCCTGCCCGCTGAGGTTGATGACGTTCTGGTGCTGTGTTTCGGTATGGAAACCGAGCGAGGGGTTTGGGTCGCCGATCTGGATGCCGAGCGGGTCGGGCATGTCGGCTGTAGGGGCGCCGGTGACATCGGGGTACATGGCTTGCAGCGCGCGTCCCATCCAACCGGAACCGATATTGTTTTTATCCGGTGTGCCGTCGCCGCCCGAAAGCCACAGGTCGGTTCCCTTGAAGTGCGACTGGTTCATATCCTGGTATCCCACACCTTGCACAATGGACAGTGCGCCGTTGTCGTACAGGTCTTTCATGCCGGTCAGAACCGGGTGCAGGCCCACTTTATCGGGTGCAGAAAGGGTATTGTCCAGGTCGATATACTTGTCGGCGCCCGCGTCGGGAATACGGATGCTCGGGCGAAGGGCTGCATACAAGTCGTATTGCTGGACGGGGATGATCATGTTTAGTCCGTCGTTACCGCCTTTAAGTTGAATCAGCACGAGGACGCGATCTTCAACGCCGTCGCATGTGGCCATTATTTTGGCGATCTTGCTGTTGGCAAATGGCCGCATGGGGAAGCCGTTGACTGCAAATGGCGTTACACCTGCAGCCGGAAATATCTTGAGAAAATTTCTTCTTTTCATGTTTAAAAAAGTTGGTACTCAGCCGAATACATGATGGAATTGATGAGTCGTTCGAGCGGGATCTTTACTTCCGTATCGTCGCCGGTATTCAGATAATTCTGCCATTCATAGGTCCAGTCGGCCGGCGGCAGGTTATCGAGGAATATCGTGATATAGAAGTAGTTGAAGCGATCATTGTCTGTCGATTCGGGTAGCATGTACACCAGCAGGTCCTGCACCAGTACGTAAGGATCGGTGGCGTCGCTGATAACGCCGCTGTTTTTGATCCAGGAAGCAATATCGAGTTTCACGCCGAGCGGCTGGTTGGCAGAACCTCCGATGGTGAGTTTTCCGGACAGCAGTATCTCCGGCAATTTGTATCGGGCTACAATGGTGCTGGAGTTGAACCATTGGCGGTGGAAATCGGGTGATTGATAGTTGCCCGGATATCCGGCAACATCGGGCGGGAAGAACAACGGCATGTTAGCCTGGGCGAACATCCTTTGCACGACACCCCGGTTGTAGAACTGGAAATACGCATCGGTCTCTGTAAGGGGATCGGGGAGCGGTATTTCGTAAAAAGACAGCGCCTGCAGCACCAGTTCCACAGGTGATTTGATGATCCCGCCAATGATTTCATCGGCGTTGTCGGAATCGTCCATATCGAAGAAATGCTGGCTCTGGAAGAGTTGTTCCAGGACCGGCTTGATCTCGAAATCTGCGGCAATAAAGGTGTCGGCGAGCGGGCCGATTATATCGTTTTCTATTTCATCTGTGATATTGCGGCTGACGAAGTATCGGTAAACTCTGCGACAGAAATTGCGGGCAGTTTCGTTTTGTGCAAAAGTCATATCTACTAATGCAGCCAGTTCGGCCCACATACCCGGAACATCCGATGAACCGGGAATTTCAGTGCCGCCGAATTTGTCGCTGAATTTTTTGGGCATATCATCGTGCCTGGCGGGATTTGCGAAGCCGTGCGGGATCATGGTTTCCGGGTCGATATTGTCACGTTGGCCGCGAATGCGGAAGCCGGTCAGCAACCTTGCCGCTGCGACGATATCGTCTTCGGTATAGTTGGTATAGTCGCCCGGGCCGATCTGAGGCCCTTTCCCGATGGTAAACAACTCGAAAAATTCACGGGCAAAGTTTTCGTTGGGGTTGTTTTCCGAGTTCTCCGTATTGTTCAGATACCGCAACATGCAGTTGTCGGTGATCATTTTCAAGGCAAGTTTTTTAAAATTGCCCAGTGCCGCCCAGCGGAGCAGCGCCAGATAATCGTAAAAATGGGTGGTGGCGAACGCCGTCATATCGAGGGCATTGTACTGGTGCAGGAAGAAGGTCATGCGGTGACCGATGCCCGGATCCTGAACGGCTTCATTAATCCACCAACTCATCACCCAGGGGCGCAGCATAAAATCCTGCGCCGGGGAACTTGTTCCGGGAGGATTGATCCAGGTGGAGCCGTCCGAATAGATGGGTTGATCCAGTTTTTGGGGATAGAGTTGCAGCAGCGTGGCGAGCGCTTGCGATGCGGTTTGGCCGGCCATTTCGTCCACCTTGGTTTTGGTGTAACGATAGCTCGTCCGCCTGAGCAGGTGAGCGGCATGCCGGTGACCTAAGGCGCCTTGCATGGGAGTAAGAGATGCCATGTCTCGGAAGATTGTTTAGTTAAACAAAATCGGTTTAAAAACGCAGCTATACTAGGTGGGCATTTGAGGGCGGGAACGTTCAGCGGCTGATGCCGGCGAGGCTGCGTTTTTGACTATCGGATTAAATGTGGGTTTAACGAGTCGTTTGAAATTTTATTAAAGTGGTTTTGTTAAATTTTGGAAACTGACGTATTAAATCTTTTCAACGACTGGAAAGTTGTAAATAAAAAAGCGCGTAACACACTAATATTCAAAGTACTGCATTTGAATAGAGTGTTGTGTTACGCGCCTGTTTGTGAAATACCCTTTTAGGGCTAGTTCATCAAAACAATCTTTTTAATTCCGCTCTGGCGACCTGCCTGCAATCGTACGAAATAAACACCGTCGGGCCGGCCCGCAGTATTTAATCTGGTCTGATTGGGGCCGGCGCCCAGGGCGCCGGCATGAACCGTCTGTACAACGGAACCGCGCATGTCGATCAGTTGAACCAGCGTTTCGCCGCCGCTTTCCAGGTTAAAATTCAGCAAAATGCCATTGCCGTTCGCCGGATTGGGGCTGATGTTCATGGCGACAGGCTCGGCAGCCACGTCCGATACGTCTGTGGGAATTTCGGTCGGGTCAACACCTATCCACATCATGGTGTTCCCGGTCGGGCCGTGGTGGGCGCCCCAGACATTGGTTCCCGGCGTGAGGTCCTGCTGGTACAACACCCAGACCTGGTCGGTGATGTTGCGCTGAATACTCGGGTAAACACATTCAATGAAGGACTCGGTTACCTCGTCGACGTAAGGCGCCTTGCTGATTTCGAGCGGGTCTCCCCAGGTTTCACCGCCATCTGTGGATTTGATCAGGTACAAATGCCGGTAAAACTCGTTGTCGGTCAGGTACAATTCGTGTATAGCCGAGTACACCACGTAGATCGTGCCTGAGGCATCGATTCCCGAAACCGGAAAACTGGAAATGCAGGCGCCGCCATAGGGCGCGATTTGAGCCAGGTCGGTGATATTGATCGAGTTGTCGTTGTCATAATCGAGGGCGCCGGCGATAATCTGGAAATTATTGGCCCCAAAACTCTCTTTCCAGTACATCAGTCCGTTGGTGCCGGGATAGATGAAGTAGGTAGAGTCGGTAAATACATTGTCCATGACATACATGCGGCCGAACCATACGTGTACTTCTCCGGAATGATCGATCAGAATGGACCCGAATCCGTCGTTCGACAGAATGGCCATTTCATTCGGCTTCAGGGTATCCACTTCGCCAATGTCGTCTATGGTATAGGAATTGCCTGGAAGCGAGATATAGCCCTCAACGGCATCCGGAAAATCGCGGACGGCTGTGTCCGACCAGTTTTCTCCGTTATCGGTCGATTTGAACAGGCGGATATCGCTCCATGCCCGGGACTGGAAAACGGATACGGCAACCGTATTTCCCGATGCATCGATGGTATAGCTATCCGCCGAAATAGCTGTGTAACGGGTACTGTCAAGACCCGGTATGACGATGTTTTGTTTATCCCAGGTTTGACCGCCATCCAGGGAGCGGTAGTAAAGGACGTGTCCGTTCATGCCTTTATACACGACGCCGCCGGTATTTGACGCCGTGGGCGCCGTTATCCCGATGACGTGGATAGTCATATTGTCCGGTCCGCCAACGGCAACCTTGGGCCACAGCATACGGATGCCTGCCGGCCCGGGTAGCGCCGATTCCGTCCAGGTGCTGCCTCCGGGCGCTTTTTTCGCCATCCAGAGTTTATACGGCAGGATGGAAGTGTTGTGGCTGATGGCCACTTCGGAGCCGTCGCCGAGTATGACGATCGACGGGAAGCCGGTCCGGACCGCCTCAATGCGGCTGGTGGCATTGCCCCATGCGCCGTTATCCCGGACATTGTACCCGGTGCCACGGTCGGTATAATTGCTTTCTTCTTCGGTAAATATCCAGCTCGCGGCGGGATTACCGTTTGGCCGGGCGTACATACGGGATGACATACAGCCGTAAGACTGGGCATCCCAGTACGTCGACGCCACAATTTCTTCCTGGTTCCGGTATTGTGCGCCGGAGTACGTCACAACAGGATTGGCATCGTTGATCAGCGGGACGGCGGGTTCCAGGGGTGTTTCAAACGCTTTGTACAGGGCTTTCAGCGGCCCCGGCGTTTGGGGGACGGGCTTGGGGTGAACAGATTGTGCAAAAACAATGATTGCAAACAGGCAGCAGGAGAGGGTCAGTGCGTATTTTTTTGTCATGAAAATATTGTTTTGGAAAAAAAGATGATACAAATCATTATCTTGGTAAATTGCAAATGAACAGCCTAAATCTATATTTTTTTACTCAATTTCGCAAAAACCTTTTAGGGCTCGTGTAAAAAATTGACGGTTTTGATTTAAAATAAGCTGACAGTTTTGCGAAGGTTCTATATTTGCCCGACAAACATTTCATGATTATTTAAACCTCCAGTGTTATGAAGCAACTTTTTCTCATCCCCGGGAAAGCTATTTTGCTATGCATGAGCTTTCTCACAATTTCCATGGCCCTTAATGCTCAGGGCGATCCGGGCACCGACGACGACGGCTTTACCGTACACGTAGAATCGTCCGGCGGTCTTGTACTCGACCTGGTCAATACCTTCCAGGATTGTGGTTGGGTAGGTTCTGCATATGGCCCCAGTCTCACAGACGATGTGTGTGGCGACCTGGCATGGGGATACACCGCCGCCGGCGACTCCCTGGGTTGTGCGCCTATCGTAACCGATCTTACCGGTAAAATGGCTATTCTCCGCCGTGGTGTTTGCAATTTCAGCCTCAAGGTGTACAATGCACAGCAAGCCGGCGCTGTAGGTGTTATCATTGCCAACCACTACGCCAATGCTGCCGACCAGCCCTGCGTTGCTTACTCCGGCACGCTGTTCTTTGGCGGTATGTCGGCTGGCGACAGCGCAACTGCTGTCGTTATTCCTTCCGTATTTATCCAGCGTTTTACGAGTGAGCAACTCAGAGACGAACTGATTGCCGGTAATACCGTCAATATTTGTTTTTCATTCCCGCGCCTGTTCAATCAAACGGCAGTGTATCACTATGCCACACCGCTGAGCCAGGTTGACTCTATCGGGGAAGGCATCATGAGCGTTTATTTCAACAACCGCGGCAATACCACGCTGAACGATGTGGTAATTAAGGCGGATGTTGTTGCGCCCTCGGGCAACGTGACCTCCTACGAGCGGATCATTGCCACATCGCTGGCCGGCCAGGAGGATACGATTGATTTTCCTACCTACAAGCCTGACCTCGAACTCGGTAAATTCAAGGTGGTATTCAGCAACAGCGCTTATACGACTTCCCGT
>CALMBD010000337.1 GCA_937861115.1 uncultured Bacteroidota bacterium
GCCTCGGGAGTCTTTTACCCACTTGCCTGAACTGACAAGGTCGCCGTCTTCCACCCGGGTTTGCGTCCGCTGGAAAAAATTTGACCCGAACGTATTCTCATGACGGTATTCCAGTCGCCCGTCCCTGTCGTAATTGTTTTCGATCTCGATATGCCGCACGGTATCGTACTCGAAGGTCAGTTTTCCCCGCATCTCTCCGTTTTTGTCATATGAGGTAAAGGACGCCGTTCGTCCGTTCGGGCCTATCACCTGTACATGCCGGACGGAATTGATCACCGAATCCCCGTCGAACGCGCGTGCTGTCACGATGCATTGATAGTATCCAAGCCGGGCAATAAGGGTATCGGGACTGTCGGTTTGGGCCGCTGCTGTGGTGAAAAAGGTAACCATAACCAGCACGGGAGCCAGGAAGCGTATCGGTTGAAGTTGAATCATCGGGATCAGGCAATTTCAGGCAAATGCAGTACAGGACATCCTATTATAAAGGTACCGGGAAATGCCAGGCCACCACAGGGGCAATTTGTCCATGTTGAAACGGCATCCGTCCATTTTCGGGCCGGGCGTGTTGCCCCACCTTTGCAGCATCAATTATTCAACATCATTTTTCACAAAAAATAACAACAACATGTCTGCAATCAATGTCCCCGCCCGCGCTGAAGTATCGCCCGAGTCACAGCTCATCTTCGATGCCCTGAACAGCAAACTAGGCTTCGTACCCAACGGTTACGCCCTTATCGGCCACTCCGCCAATGCGCTGTCTGCCTATCTCGATTTTCAGGGCAAACTCAGCAAAGGCTCCTTCTCCAACCGCGAGATCCAGGCGATTTTCCTGGCCGTTTCACAAGCCAACAATTGCGACTACTGCCTGGCCGCACACACCACAATAGGCAAAATGAACGGCTTCACAGAAGCGGAAACACTCCAACTCCGTGCCGGTGAGCACCCGGATGCCAAACTCCGTATCATCACCCGTCTGGCTTCCAACCTCGTGCTGACACGGGGGCGCGCCGATGCCAATCTGGTTCAGGCCTTCTTCGATCTCGGGTATGGACAAAAAGAACTGGTCGACCTGGTAGCGCTCGTGGCGGACAAATTGTTCATGAACCTGCTGAACAACCTCTCGCTACCCGCCATTGATTTTCCGGTTGCGCCTGTTTTGGAAGGCGAAATGGTCGGCGCTAACTGATTTCCCGACTGCAAAATAAATGGCAACAACGTTGATCCGGTATCGGGCAGGGCTTACCTTCAGGTCTTTGTCCGGTACCGGAGATGCACAACAACAAACAAAAGCATGGAAGATAAACGATTGCCCTTGCCTCCGTTTACCCTGGAAACGGCAAAACAAAAAATCCAGATGGCCGAAGATGCCTGGAACAGCCAGGACCCGGAGCGGGTTGCGAAAGCCTACACGATCGACAGCGAATGGCGCAACAGGAGCCAGTTCATCAATGGAAGGGAGGAGATTATGGCCTTTCTGACCCAAAAATGGCAAAAAGAGAAAAATTACAAACTCAGGAAAGAATATTGGGCACATACCGGCAACCGCATTGCCGTTCGGTTTGAATATGAATATCAGAATGCAGAAGGCCAGTGGTTTCGGGCTTATGGCAACGAAAACTGGGAGTTCGACGACAACGGCTATATGCAAAAACGGTTTGCCAGCATAAACGACCTGCCCATTGATGCGTTAGAACGCAAGCTATAATGATTATCAATGAACAAAGACGTGGATAGTGTATTCATGGCAAGGTGTTTCGAGTTGGCAAACCTGGCGCAGGCCAATGGTGAAAGCCCGGTCGGCTCAGTGATTACCGACAGTGACGGCAATATCCTTGCTGAATCTGCCGAGGCATGCAAGGCAAAAAATGACATTACCTGTCATGCCGAAGTGGAGGCAATCAGAGCCGCCCTGGGAAAATTGAACACCAACAACCTCTCCGGGGCCATACTTTACTCCAGCCACGAACCCTGCATACTTTGTTCTTACGCGATCAGGCACTACGGCATTTCCCGGGTCGTTTATGCGCATACTGCCGGAGAAACAGGAGGAATCACTTCAGTCTTTCCGGTCCTTTCTACAAGCCTAATTCCGAAATGGGGGCCGCCACCCGAAATCAACCGATGGGGCGGCTAATTGAATTTCAGTGTTTTATTTTGCAGTATTACAGGATAATTACATGAACATCTTATGATTTTTGAAGAGCAATCGGTACAACTCATCAACCCGGCGCACGACAACCAGTTGGCACTGATGGTGGAGCCTCTGGAACGAAACGAGCATTTTACAGCGGTGCGCCGCAACCCGTTTTACTCCGCGATATGGATAAAGAAAGGGGAGGGCAGGTTTCGGGTCGACCTGGCAGATTGGGCCTTTAGCGACAACTCCATGCTTTTTTTCACGCCTTATCAGCCGTTCAGCCTTCATCCGGAAAGCGTGGTCGAAGGCGTGGCGCTCCATTTTCATTCCGATTTTTTCTGTATCGAGAAACACAAAAAAGAGGTGGCCTGTAACGGCGTTTTGTTCAACAACCTGTACGAACCGCCGTCTGTATTTGTGGACGATGGTACCCGGAATGAGTTTGAGAGCATCCTGAACAGCATGGTTGTTGAAATGAAGGCGGGTGAATTCGCCCAGACGGAGATGCTCGTGACCTGGCTCAAGCTATTTTTGATCAAAGCCAGTCGCCTTAAAGTGCAGCAATCGCCCCAGGCACTGGCCGACGTCGCCGGCGACAAGGAGCCTTTCCTGCTCGCCCGGCTCAAGGATCATATCGAGGCCTATTATCGATCCAAACACACACCTGCCGATTACGCCGAATTGCTGCACATCACGCCCAAATCGCTCGGCAAACTGGTCAAGACCCACTGGAACCGGACGCCCACGGCCATTATTCAGGAACGCATACTCGTCGAGGCGAAACGCGAATTATACCTGACCAACAAATCGGTAAAGGAAATTGCCTGGGAACTGGGCTTTGGCGATGAGTTTTATTTCAGTCGCCTGTTCAAAAAGAATGTACAGGTGTCGCCGCAGGTGTACCGGGAAACGGTAGGCATGGGGCGGGGTTGAAAAATATACCCTATGCGTGCTGAAAAACAGCCTTGTTAAAATGACAGTAGTTGCGGTGGCCGCATAACGCCAACCCGCAACTACCGTCCACTTCAGAACCTTGTCAGGTTCACACTTTCTTCCGCCACCACTCCGACAACTGCCATCCTTTCAGGTACATGACCGGCAAAATGATCAGTGTGATAAAAGTGGCGAAGCCAAGACCGAATACGATCGTCCACGACAGCGGGCCCCAGAACGCTACGGAGTCACCGCCGAAGTATATTTTAGGGTCTCCGTGCGCGAACAGGTTCTCAAAATCGATATTGAAGCCCACGGCCAGCGGAATCAGGCCGAGAATGGCCGCCGTGGCCGTCAGCAACACCGGCGTCATACGGATACGCCCGGCTTCGACGATGGCGTCGTGCACATTCATGCCCTTGGCCCTGAGTACGTCGGTAAATTCGACAAGCAGGATACCGTTCCGCACCACAATACCCGCCAGGGCCACGATGCCTACCCCCATCATGATCACGGAAAAGTCCATGTTGAAAATAGCCATGCCCAGCAACACGCCAATGATCGAAAACACAACCTCGGTGAGGATGATGAGCGTTTTGCCAAAGGAGTTAAACTGTGTGACAAGGATCAACAGGATGATGAACAGCGAAATGATGAGCGAGCGGCCAAGGAAGGTCATGGCGTCCATCAGTTCGGCATCTTCGCCGGCAAAGCCTACGGTTACACCTTCATAAGGCGGTAGGGCCGCCAGTGCCGCTTTTACGGCATTAACAACTTCGGTCTGCTTGGGCTGGTATTGAGCGGTGATATTTGACGACAGGGTAACCATGCGCTCCTGGTCCTTGCGACGGATACCGCCGAACGTATTGGTATACTTCACGTCGGCCAGCGCAGCCATCGGTACCGAGCGCAACACCCCGCCCATGTTCATATCCCGGAAGGTGATGTTCAGGTTTTCAACGGCATTTATGTTCTCACGCTGGTCTTTCTGAAGCCGTATGTTGATCGGTATTTCGTCTTCTCCATCGCGGTACTTGCTGGCTTCCTTGCCCAGAATGGCCGTACGGAATTCCATACCGATTTGCGCAGTGCTGATGCCTTCACGACTGGCACGGTCGCGGTCGATGCGGACATTAATCTCCGGTTTCGACAGGATAAGGTCGCTGCGCAATTCTTCCACACCGGGGATAGCCAGTGAATCGAGGTAGCGCTTTACCGCAACGGATGCGCGGGCCAACTGGGTAAAGTCGTCGCCGCGAATCTCTACGGAGATAGGTTTAGGCGAGGGCGGACCGCCCTGCTCCTGGTCGACGGTGATTTCGGCGCCGGGAATGATGCCTTTGGTCGCCTCCCGGATCTTGTCCATATAGGCGTTTGTACTGACACCATTGCGCTTGCCGTATTCCACGAAGGCCACACCGACCTTGCCTTTATTGGAAGTCGCCGAGCGGTCGAACTGATCTTCGGAGGCGTTCAGGGCCACGTTGGCGATAACAGACTCTACAATTGGGTTGTTCTCGCCAAGCGTCTCGACGACTTTGCGTTCGACAATTCTGGTGAGCGAGTCGGTCACGTTTACGTCGGTGCCTACCGGCATGTTGAGGTACACGTAAATAAAATTCGGGTCGGCTTTGGGAAACAGGACAATATTGGCCTGCCGCGATGCCGTGATGCCACAAGAGCCCATCAGCAATACGAACATCCCGACCAGCATAGTCCAGGGCCTGCGCAGGGCAAATTCCAGGAAGCTGGCGTAAACGCCCTGAACGGCGGGCCACAATTTTGTCTGGAATCGCGTGACAAGGCCTTCGAGCACGTAGCGGTACAACACGATCAGCAGCGCAAGCGTGACCAGCATATTGCCCATAAACATGTTGCCGTTGACGTAAAAATAAAGTGTAGCCAATCCGTAGATCACATATCCGGCGATGGTGCGGCGACGCGCTTTTTTCGGGTCAGTCTTTACCGAGTGGTCGCCATCGCGGCGCATAAACCACACGGCAAATACCGGGTTGATGATATAAGCCACGACCAGTGATGCGGTCAGTGTTATGATGATCGTCACGGGTAGAAAGTGCATGAACTTTCCGAATATGCCTCCCCAGAACACCAGCGGGAAAAACGGCGCCAGCGTGGTGGCGGTACCCGACAATACAGGTAAAAACACCTCCCCGGCTGCTTTTTTGGCCGCTGTAACAATATCGAGATGCTCGTCGTGGTAGATCCGGTGCGTGTTTTCGATGACCACAATGGCATCGTCGACAACAATGCCAAGCCCCAACAGGAAGGCGAACAACACGATCATGTTGAGGGTGAAATCAAAACTGGGCAACACCAGGAAGGCGATGCACATGGAAAGGGGCACCGACATGGCTACGAAAATGGCGTTGGTGCCGCCCATGAAAAACATCAGGATCACCGTTACGAGGATAAAGCCGATGATAATGGTGTTGATCAGGTCGTGCAGGGTAACGCGGGTGGCACGGCTCTGGTCGCCGGTGATGACGACATCCAGGTTGGGCGGAAAATCCGACGCTTTCATTTCTTCTACCGTCTCCTTGATCTTGTCGGATGCGTTGATGAGGTTTTCACCACTGCGCTTGATGACGTTGAGCGCAATAACGTTTTTACCGTTAAGCCGGCTGAAACTCTCCTGCTCCTCGTAACCCATTTTTACTTCCGCCACATCCTTGAGGTACATCATGGCGCCGGACTGGGAGCCAACAATGATGTTTTTGATCTGCTCTACATCGGTAAAATCGCCACGTATCGAAACCGAGCGCGTCATGCCGCCGATGTCAACATTGCCCGCGGAGATGGTGAGGTTTTCACCCGAAATGGCGTTTTCTATATCGCGGAAGGTGAGTTTGGCCGCGGTCATTTTGTATTTGTCCACGTTGATCTGCACCTCCTTGTCAAGGGCGCCGACCATATCTACCCGCGTGATCTCGCGCATTTCCTCGATGCGATCCTTCAGTTTTTCAGCATAGTCTTTCAACTTGTCCAGACTGAAATCGCCCGAAATATTGACGTTCATAATGGGAATTTCGGAGATGTCGAATTCCGAAACCGTGGGGTCTTCAAGCAGGTCGGTAGGCAGGTCGCGTTTGGCTTTGTCCACCGCATCCTTCACTTTTTGCTTGCAAAGCACCACGTCGAGATTGGTATTGAACTCTACGATTACGTTCGAGAAGTCCTGTACGGACGACGAGGTTACCTTTTTCACCCCGTTGATACCCTTTAACTGCTTCTCAATCGGCTTGGTAACGAGTTGTTCCATATCCGAGGGCGAAGCGCCGGGATAAATGGTGGAAACGAAAATCGTCGGTACAACAACATCGGGAAACTGCTCTTTGGGCAGTGAATTGTACGACAATATGCCGGCCAGTGTAATGATCACCGTAATGATGAAAATACTCGTACGGTTGTCGATGGACCAACTGGTGAGTTTGAACTCTTTCATGGAAGTTTCTTTTGAATTGTCTTTGTTTGGGCATCCGGGGGTAAGGATAGGCACCTGCAATCACTGCCTGTACAATTGCCGCATGTACTCGCCAATACTTTTCGCCGCTCCTTCTGTCGCGTGTTCCAGGTGTGCCATTACATTTTCCCGGTCGCGGGCTGTTTTGTTCTGGCTGAGTTTATGCTTTGCCTCCACTTTATCCGCTTTCATTCTGAACGCCGCAATACCTTTAACCAGCGCGTTTTTATAATCGGCCGACAGCCTGGCCCATTGTGCCAGGTATTCGGCTTCGAATGTCTGCATCTGTTTTTCGAGCAAGTCGAACGCCGCTTTTTCATCGGTAATCAATTCCGCCGTGCCGTAAACATGCACGGCCATGTAGTTCCAGGTCGGCACATTCTGCTCCTTTTCATACAGGGAGGGAGAGATATACGCGTGCGGTTCGTTAAAGATTACCAGTGCCGTCTGCGCTTCCAGGTTTTTCCATTGCGGATTGGCTTTGGCAAAGTGGGCCAGCAGCCAGATCTCCCCATCGGTTGTTTCCTCCACTACAAAGGGCAGGTGTGTCGCAAACGGCAGTCCGTCCACCTGCGACACGATGGCCGCAAAGTTGAAGCGCTGCATGAAAGCCAATATCCCGGTGCGTTCGGTCAAGGAAAAGTGGGACGGTATATACATGACAATGGGCAGTTGGTACGCTGAAAACGAGCGCAATGAAGGTTGCTACTGCTACTAGAATGCTACCGTTTCACCGTTGTTGACATCCTGAAAGCCGGTGGAAATCACATAATCGCCGGCTTTCAGTCCGGACGCTATTTCCACCATGCCGCTGTAGTTGCCGCCTTGTTTTACCGGCACCTTGCGTGCAATCGCCTGTTTGTCGTCTTTTTTATCGGCAACCATCACAAATTCACCGTCTTCAGCCGTCTGGATCAGGTTGACCGGAACCACGATGGCTTTGGGATTCTGGTAGTCGATGATCTTGATAACAGCCACCATATTGGCCCGGTAGTCGCTGCCGGAAGGCATATTGCACTCGACGGTGAAGGTGCGGGTATTTGGGTTGATGGTTTTGCCAACATAGTTGACCCTTACGCTGATCTCCTTGTTCAGATCGGGGAAAAATACATTTGCCACATCTCCCTTGCGCACTTTCGAGGCATAGGCTTCCGTGACCTCGCCCACTATTTTCAACTGACTGAGGTTGACGATGTTGCACAGAGGGATGCCGGGAGAAATGGCCTGACCTGTTTTTAGTTGAACCATATCTACCGAGCCTCCGATCGGAGCGTAAATGCGTGTCTGGTTCAGGTTTTCCTTGAGCGTGGCAATGCTGCGCTCAAGACCTTCTTTTTGCGATTTGGCCTGAATGAATTGCACTTCCGTTCCGATTTTCTGATCCCAGAGACTTTTCTGGCGGTTGTAAATATCTTCGGCAGTAGCCAACTGGTGCTCGAGTTCGGCCATGCTTTTCATCAGCACGCCGTCGTCGATCTGGGCGAGCAGTTGTCCCTTCTTGACGATATCGCCATTTTTAACCAGAATACGGGTAAGGGTACCGGGCATCTTCGCCGTTACAGAAACGTTTTCTTCAGCGTCCACCCTGCCCTGAAGGTCGATATAGTGGCGGAAAACTCCCGTAGACACTTCCGTCAGGCCCACCGTTTTGATGCGTTGTGCATTGCCGTCGGCGCCACCGACTTCTTTTTCCAGGGTAGCAATTTCTGCTTCCAGTTTTGCTTTCTGGTCTTTCAGCGCCGCTAGTTGCGCCGCTTTATCGAGCGATTTGCTGCCGCAGGCGGAGAGCATTACCACTGCACATCCGAGCGCCAGCACTTGAAGGAGGTTTTTATTTTTCATTTCAATGATGTTTTAAAAATTGATAGCCAATTAATTAGTTGCCGCCCAGTGCTTTTTTAACTGCTGTTTTGGAGGTGAGCAGGTCGTATTGCGCCTGCATCAGCGATTGCTGAGCGGAGTATAGTTGTTGTTCTGCCTGGGTGATCTCGAAACTGGATCCCACACCTGCCTTGTATTTCTTTTGGGTCGTGTCGTAGATGCGCTGCGCGAGATCGAGGTTTTTTTGCTGACTCTGTACCCGTTCCCTGGCGTTGGCAAACTGCTTGCGTGCGCTTTCTACCTCAAGGGTAATCGCATTTTCAAGCATCTGCCTTTGCGCGTCTATGGTTTGCACGCCGATAATGGCACGCTCGCGACGCGATTTGGACGCGCCGCCATCCCAAATCGGTACATTCACCGATACCCCTGCTACGGCAGAGGGAATGAAATACCAGGACTTGAAATTGGCGTCGTTTTTATTGCCGAAGCCACCCTGCCAGCCCGGCTGGTATTGAATAAATCCAGACACAGTGGGCATCCAGGTTTTGCTGTTCAGATCAATATCCAGGGTGCTGAGCTCCCGACCCTTCAGCAGTTCGACGTATTCGGCGCGGTTCATAAAGTTGAGTTCGGCGCTGATTTCGACATCTGCATAGGTGTCGAGGAGTTTAGGGAGGTCGTCGGAAAGAACGATTTCCTGCTTTACCGGCATTCCCATGCTCAGTTTGAGCGCATCCACGACGATTTCACGCTGGCGGGTCAGGTTATCGCTTTCGGTGCGAAGTGTAGAGAGGGAAAGTTCAATACGATCTACATCGAGTTGTTCGGCAAAGCCGGCCTGGTTGATTGCCCTGGTTTCGCTGAGCAGTTTTTCGAGGTTGGAGATATTTTTATTGAGAATGAGCAGGTTTTCCGATAACAACAGCGCCGGCAGGTACGCATCGGTTACCTGGTTACGGATCGTCTGCCGGGTAACGGCGAGCTGCTGGCTTACATAATCCCGGTAGTACTCCGATGCTTTCAGGGCAAGGCGGTAACTGTTGCTGAAAAACATCTGGTTGTACGAAAGGGAAGGCGTAAGGGAATGCACCGCACTGAAGGCAAGTTTTTCATCGCTGGTGCCTCCGAATATACTGGCCGGGATTCCCGGGCGCTGGATAAAATACTGGTAGTTCAATCCGCCGGAAAACTGCGGCAACCCTATGGCTTTGTTTTCTTTTATCTGTCATTCGACATCCCGAACC
>CALMBD010000338.1 GCA_937861115.1 uncultured Bacteroidota bacterium
GATGAATGATGAATGATGAATGATGAATGATGAATGATGAATGATGAATGATGAAAAATATACGTGTAAAACGATGTTTGGTTTTTTTTAGATAAAAAATAAACAGGTCAGCATCATTTAGAAATCCCGATAGCGCTTGTGGCCGTATCATAAGTAATGGCCCCTGAGCAATTTACCCAATCTTGTTGAAGGAGCGACGGGGGCTTAGTGGTGGCACATGGGTAATGTTTGCCGCTTTTCCGCGGAAAAGCGGCAAACATTACCCATGTGCCACCACTAGGATTTTGTCCCCAAAACTATATCTGGATCGACAAAGGGAAAAAACAACTTATGATACACGCTCATCTTGTCGTCCACTGCAAAAAATTTAGCAAGAACAGACAAATGCCCGGCGACATGCGTGGCCCACTTTTACGGCCGAAGTACATGCAAAATTTCCGGCTATGAACAACATGACACGACTGTCAGCGATTCTGCTGGCATTGCTCCCGGTATGGGCCACTGCACAGGCAGATGAAAATACCGCACCGTCAGAATATTTTTCCATCAACCACCCCGAACTGGAAAAGTGGGAAGCCTATTATCAGGAAAACTTTTTTGATAAAGGCGTTCCCCTGGAAGAAATGGGCGAAGGAACGGGTTACCTGCCCTATATTCGGGAAAAGCACCTGTATGAACTGCGCAAGGACTATCGCGGCGATGCCGGCGGGTTGCGCCGGTGGGACCTCTTCCGCCAGATGCGTACGCGTACCCTCCACAGGAACGGCCCTGATCCCGTCGCCGACTGGCACAGCGTCGGTCCGAATAAAATGGAAGGTCAGGGCGGGCGTATCATTTCGCACGCCTTCGAGCCGGGCAACAGCCAGGTGATCTGGGCAGGATCGGCCTCCGGCGGACTCTGGCTCAGCGAAAACGGCGGCGATTCCTGGCAGCCCATGAGCGACCAGATCCCGTCGACCGGTGTGGGCGCCGTTGTTGTCAACCCCCTGAATCCCAATACACTGCTCATCGGAACAGGCGAGGGTTATTTGCTCGGGTCCAGCTCCATTCGCCCCGGGCTGGGCGTATTCAAATCCACCGACAGGGGCATGAACTGGCAGGAAACCGGCTTCGACTACCTGCAATCGGCAGGGGTGTCGGCACTAAAACTGGTGTGGAGTTATGCCGATACCAATATCGTGTGGCTGGCCGCAACCAACGGCATCTGGAAAAGCACCGACGCGGGGCTGAACTGGACGCTCCGGAAAGGCGACGGCACCAACCAGCAAACCGCCATCTGCGACGACCTGCTGCAACATCCCGATAATCCGGACATCCTTTTTGCCGCCATCGAGGCCGACGGCGTATGGAAAAGCACAAATGGCGGAGATTCCTGGGTCAAATCCAGCACCGGGCTGCCCACGTCGGATATGGATTTTATCAGTATCGATCTTTGTCGCGACCAGCCCGATGTGCTGTATGCTTCGATTGCCGCAGGCCCTTCCGGCAATTACGCCTCCAAAGGGCTGTACAGAAGCGATAACGGCGGCCAGAACTGGGCCCAAATCGCCAATGCGCCCGATCCGTTTTGTCCGCCGGGTGCGGTATTCTGCCAGGGCTGGTACGATAACGTCGTGGCCGTATCGCCTGCCGACCCCGACCTCGTCTGGTTCGGCGGCTCCACGCTTTGGCGCAGTACCAACGGCGGCCAGAACTGGACCCAGCACGACCGCTATATCTGCCCGAACTGCACCGAACCGCCTGCCTGCCGTACCTATGTCGACCAGCACGATTTTGCCTTCGACCCGCAAGACCCGCAGACGCTGTATGTGTTTAACGACGGGGGCGTGGCCAAAAGCACCGACGGCGGCGACTGCTGGGAACACAAAAACGAGGGCCTGGTTACCGCGCAACTCTACGCCATTGCCGCCGGACGCAGCGACCCCGGCACCATCGTGGGCGGTACGCAGGACCACGGCCTGCAGGGGATCAAACTCTCGGAAAACACCAACCTCGCCTGGGACCGCTGGGGCTTTCTCGACGGTTCGGATGTGGAAGTACACGGCACCAACCCCAATACCCTGTACGGCGGCTGGATCGACGGCCGCTATTTCCGAACCCTCAACGGGGTGCACTCGGGATCTACCCAGATCACCAATGGAATCGTTCTTTCTGAGAACAACGGCTTTAATTTCGCCATCCTGCGCAAGCATCCGCAAAACCAGTTTACCCTGCTCGGCGCGACAAAACAACGGCTCTACAAAAGCACCAATGGCGGTTCGCTGTGGACGCCGGTGGCGACGATGTCGGAGCCCAAAATGTTTGAATTCGATCAGAACGACCCCGCATTCGCCTATGCCGCCAGTTGGAATTTTAACGGGAACTGGGCCTTCTGGCGCAGCGCAAACGGCGGCGACTCCTGGACCCAGACAAACAGTGCGCCCGGCTGGCGGGTCACCGACATCAAATCGAGCCCCATGCAGGCCGGCCTGATATATGCCAGCCGCAACAGCAGTTTGCCCGGCAATCCACACATCTTCAAGTCTTCAAACTTCGGCGATACCTGGACGCCCGTTCAGGGCGATCTGCCCGATCTGCCGGTCAATGCCATTGCAGTGCATCATTTTGTGCCCGGCGTTGTCTTTGCTGCTACCGACCTTGGTGTTTTCATCACCATCGACGACGGCCAGCACTGGACGGAATACAACGATAACCTGCCCGTTTCCTTTGCCCTTGACCTGGCTTTCAACCCCGCCGATACGAGCCTGCTTGTCGGTACGCTCGGCCGGGGAGCCTGGCGCACAAAGGCCTGGATGCCGGGCAACAGTACTGCCGTCAATGGGGTGACTGCACCGGGCCGTTTCGGTTTTGTATCCGTTTCACCCAATCCGGCAACGGCAACAGTCAGGGTGACCTATATCCTCGAAAACGAAGCCGCTGTTCGCCTGGAAGTGCTGAACACACTTGGACAAAACGTATCGACACTTTTTTCGGGAAAGCAGCAGGCAGGGCAGTACAGTGTGCCGTGGGACGGCAGGATGGCAAATGGTCTGGGCGTACAAGCCGGTGTTTATTTTCTGCGACTGGCCGTCGGGGACCGGGTCCTGACCAAACGCCTGGTGTGGCAATAACAACTTTGAACAACGTCAATTATCTTCTTATGAAATACTGCTCCATCATTATTTTTCTGTTGAATTTCCTCCCATTAAGCGCCCAGACCGTTGACGATCAACTGGTTGCGGCAAAAATCGTGACCATCCACTCGAATGTACTGAACGAAGACCGGACGCTGTACATCTCCCTGCCGCCCGGCTACGATACCATGACCCAACGCCTGCCGGTCGTGTTTGTGCTCGACGGGGAGTACCGCTTTCTGCCTACCTACGGTATTCACGCCTACATGCGCTACTGGAACGGGGTGCCCGATGCCATCCTGGTCGGCATAACCAATATTTCCAGGCAAACCCGCGTCCGCGATTATCTGCCGGCGGCCTACCAGGGCAATGCCGATAATTTTCTGGCATTCTTCCGGCAGGAACTGATTCCCTATATGGACAGCACCTGCAAAACGAACGGGGACAGGATGCTCGTCGGCCATTCCCACGGCGGTGTTTTTACCTTGTATGCGCTGCTGAAAAATCCCGAACTGTTCAGCGGCTATGTGTCCTGCGACCCCAGCGTGGCGGGTTTGATCCCTTCCGTCAACGAACTGCTCCGGCCGCAGTATGCAGGCCAGCGACTTTATGTCTGTTCCTCCGATGTCGGAGTCGGCGTGGATGAAAATGTGAAACAGGCGCACCTGAATGGTTTTAGCCGGTTCAGGGAACTTATGGAGGAGAAAAAACCGAAAAACCTGGCGTTCAAATTCGGCCATGTTGCCGACGATCACGCCAACTCGTACGTGCAGGGTTGCAGTGAAGGGTTGCGGTATATTTTTCAGCCGTAAGACCCTACCGCTCTCCGGTGACCAGCCTGATCATGTTTTTCTTCAGGTCGTCGAAGGCGCCGTTGTCCTGATTGGAAAACACAACGAGTGTAATATCCTGCCCGGGGAAATACCGGAATTCGAGGTTGACGCCCGAGGTGATACCGCCGTGGCCGTAAGAAAACACACCGTCGTTCATTTGAGTGATGAACCCGTAACCGTACCCGAAATCGTCCTTGACACCCACCGTCTGGTGTGTGGTCAGGGTTTTCAGGGTTTCGGCCTTTACGAAGGCATTGGTTTTCAACCCTTTGGAGAACAGCAATAATTCCCGGGCTGTGGAGTAACCGCCACCCGCCGGAGAACCTCGCTTGCCGTGTCTTGCCTCTTTCCAGCCTTTTTCGCCGTTGCGGGCAAGGGGCATGGCAATCGGCCGGGCAGCGAGGTCGTAAACAAGGGAGCCGCTGGCGGTCATGCCCGCCCGCGAATAGATCAGGTCGGCGATGACATCGAAATAGTCTCTGCCGCTTGCCTTTTCAATGATCGCACCGAGCAGGATAAAATTGGAATTGCTGTACCCGGCCTCTGTACCGGGTTCAAAATCAAAACCGGAGCGGTAGATGATGTCCAGGAGTTGAATCCAGGTCGTGCAGCGGCGCATGTCGGCCTCCATTTCCGGACGCCAGTATTCCCGAATACCGGAGGTGTGCGTCAGCAGGTGGTGTATGGTGACCTTCCGCGCCATTTCCGGGTTGGGAAAATCGGGCAACCAGTCGGTCAGGTGGTCGGTGTATTTCAGTTTGCCCTGCTCCTGCAAGGCTGCAATAGCCAGTGCGGTGAACATTTTGTTGCCCGAGCCGAGGTTGAACAGCGTGCCGGCGTCAATTTTTCGCGTTTTTGCGGAATCGGCATAGCCGAAATACCTTTCAAACAGGATGTTATCACCTTTCGCGATCAGCGCGCTGCCGTACAGGTCGTTTTGATCTGCCAGTTTCTGAATGTATTGGTCCAGCCAGTCCAGGGTCGCTTTTTGGGTGATATCGCCGTTGGGCAGGCTGACCGGCTCCGCAACCTCGGCGATAAAGGCCAGTTTGAGCAACTTGTGGGGCGGTTCGGGGTCAAGGCGCATCTGGATGTCGCGCCACATCGGCGATCCTTTTTTGCGCACGTAGATATGCAGCACCCGGCTGATGTTGTCGGGCGAAAACACCGTCGTCATCAGCTCGGCATGATGGTATTCCAGAGGGGTCATTTCGTTTTGCAGGCGCTGCACCAGACCCACCAGACGATCTTTTCCGGGATTGACCAATGCCGCCGCGGAAAAGGCCTTTTCGACCAGCGCCGCCTGTTCTGCAGTTGAATCGGACAGCAGGGCTGCAGCAAAATGATCGCCCCAGATTTCGGGTGATACCGGTTCCGTATTACTCTGGGCGCAGGCAGTGAGCGAAAAGATTAGGCAAAAAGTGGCCAAAGTGCATCTGAAACCGCCACAAAAAGGGAAAATGTTGGACATTGTCGATCAGTATTAAGTGTGAAAACAAAGATCAGGCATGGCATCCCCCCGGGTTTGTCCATTCTTGCGAAAATAGTAGCTGCGGGGCTGTAACTTCTGCCCGGGGAGGCTGTCTTCTGCCGTTTTCACAACAATGGAATCAAAAATCTGAAAACCGGTATGGGCAAAATTGTTACCTGGTCGACCCCGAAGTATTCCGAAAGCCAAACGGCACACCAAACGGACAGTTTGTTTTATGCCGAGGATGTGCTGCGCTATCTGAAGTTCACGACACCCTTTTCCATCAAATTTTGTCTTCGGGATGCCCTGCGCTATGTTGTCAGCGATCAGAAGGTGGTCGTTCCACCCGGCGGTTTCTTCCTCACCAATAGCGGTACGGAAATGGAGTGCCTGCCCAATAAACCCGGCATACAGGCGCTGATTGTGTTTTTTACCGACGAACTCATCCACGATGTGTACCGGAACGGAATCCACAGCGACCGCAGCCTGCTGAACGACCCCTCCCCAAAGGCGCAGCCACCGGGCTTCTTTGAGCACGTTTTCCGCCCCCCCAACCCACTCTCCGGCAAATTGACGGCCTTGGCCAGACAAATTTCCGGTTCCGGAACGTCCATGCATGACCTGCTACCCGACACTTTTTATGACCTGGCGGAAGTGTTGCTGGCGCAACAGCAGCGCATCTCCGGGCAGATGGACCGGGTCAACGCCCGCTCCGGCGCCACGCGGGAAGAACTGTTCCGCCGGGTGCTCCGGGCAAGGGAATACATGCTCGACAACTGGAACGGCGAACTGACGCTGGCGCAAATTGCACGCCAGGCCTGTATTTCGCCCTATCATTTTCACCGTACCTTTAGGGAAGCCTTCGGTCAGTCACCCATGAAATGGTTCCGGCAGTACAAACTGGAAAGGGCGGAGGAGTTGTTGCAGGGTGGACGCATTACAGTGACAGAGGCTGCCCTGCGCTGCGGTTTTTCCGACGTTTTTACCTTTTCCAAGGCTTTCAAGCGCGCGCGCGGGTACAGCCCGTCCGGGCTGATTGCCGAGAGGCATTTTCAGTAAAACATCAACGGGTTTTCGCCGATTAGTCAACCCGATACTTACATCAAAAAGAGTTTGGCTTATGAAAAAACTACCATTTGCTCCAACGCTCATCGCCGCATTCTTCCTCCTCGTATCATTTGGAAAGAACGGACAGTCCGGCACCACCTCCGTCGACACCCTGCTGCAGGATTCGCTGGAAGCCGACCGCGCCAAATGGGTCGGATTGATTGCCGAATCGATCAAAGGAAAAGAACAGATGCGCGCCGATTCCGTGTTCAAGGACGTTCAGTACATGAAAGTGCCTGCCGCCCGGCTGCTGAAGATCATGGAGATGGGTTACAGCAGATCGCTGGGCGTCAGTTGCGGTCATTGCCACGATACTTCCGATTTCGCGTCCGGCGAAAAACCGCAAAAGGAGATTACCCGGCAAATGAGTGCCATGGTGAACAAGATAAACGGTGAGTTGCTGAAAGGCATCGAAGGCCTTCAAAGCCAGCCTGCAATAGTGAATTGCACCACCTGTCACCGCGGTGAAATAAAACCGGCACTCAGTTTACCCCAAAAATAGGCTGCCGGAAAGAGCAGTGGTATCGACCAGTTGCATGGCAGCGTCGAAGACCGCAAAATGCGCCTCGTATCCCGGGGCGATCCTGCCCAGCCTGTGCCCTTCGCCGACGACCAGGGCGGGATAAGCAGAAGCCATCCTTAGCGCTTCCGCGAGGTCGATACCGGCATGCCGAACGACATTTTGTACAGCCTGCCACATGTCGAGCGAAGATCCCGCCAGTACACCCACATCGTCGACGTAGCGGTCGCCGGCAAAGCGGAAACGGTAGTCGCCGGCAAGGCTTTCCGTCACGGCGTCGGAGATCAAAAAAAGCCTGCCGCCCAGTATTTCCTTGCTGATTTTCAGCGCGTTGTAGTCGCAATGGATACCATCTGCAATGATACTCGTCCAGGGCTTGTGCGCGTATATGGCGCCAACCATCCCGGGCTCCCGGCCCTGAAAGGCACTCATGGCGTTGAACAGGTGCGTCGCCCGGGCGATGCCCTTTTCAAAACCGCGCGAAGCCTCGGTAAACGTCGCATTGGAATGGCCGGCAGCGAGGCAGATGCCGCTCTTCAGCAGCATATCGAGCGATATGTCGTCGACCTGTTCGGGGGCGAGGGTCATGTAACGCACGACGCCTTGGCCGCGTTCGACAATCTCCGCCACCAGCGCAGGATCGGGCTTGCGAATGTGTTCCAGCGGGTGCGCGCCGCGTTTTGCGGGGTTGAAAAACGGCCCTTCGAGGTGCAGTCCCAGCAACCCCCGCCCGCCCGCGGCCCTGTAGTCGCGGCAGGCATCGATGGCGCGCCACATGGTATCCGGAGGGGAGCAGGACAGGGTGATCTGAAAATGGGATGCGCCGCCTTCGCGGGCCTGCTGCCAGGTGCTTTCGATCGCCTCCACCGTCGGTTCGTTGTTGAACAGTTTCCCTTTGCCGCCATACACCTGAAGGTCGATGCATGCGGGGGCGATGGAAAGGCCGTTCAGGTCGACGGTCCGGGCGCCGGGCGGCAAGGGCAATCCGACGCCGGTCGCCACGACGCGTTGATCCTCTACCAGAACGGCAGCATTTTCGAGTACGGCATCGCCGGTAAAAACCCGGGCATTGATAAAAGCAGTCAGCATATTTATTTCAACAAGGCCCTCACTTTTGCAAAATCCGGGTGTTGTATTCCGGCCGCTTCGAGGTCGGCGAGGTCTTTCAGAAACAGGACATTGGCGTTTTCCTGGTCTTCCGGCGCAAATTTTTTGCCCTTCCATTTTTTGAATATTTCCTCCGCCGGGCCGAACTGATTACTGAGCAGATAGGCAAAGGCCAGGTTGGATTCTACCGCGACGTCTGAAGGTTTCATCGCCAGGGTTTTCCGGGCTGCGGCAATGGCCTTGTCGTATTCGCCGACAAACAAGGCGTAATAGCTCAGGCTGAAGTGGTTGTCCGGATTGCCCGGGTGTTCTTTTGCTTCATACAATGCCTTGGCATAATCCCGCATCACCCTGAAATAGGGCCGGGACATAGCATCCGGGACAGTTTCCCGGCCTTCGGAACGGCATTCCAGCGCCTTTTCATTTTCAGGATACTCCGCCAATACGGAACGGATCCAGTCGCTGCCCTCCTGCTGTCCGGCCTCAAGCAGCAGGCAGCCGATCTGGCAGGCGTAGTCCAGCAGTTTATAATCGGATGCAAACGTCACGTTTTCAAAGGCTCTGACATAATCCTTCCAGGCATCTTCTTTTTTGCCCAGCACCTGTTTCGACACGCCGCGACGCAGGTATGCTTCTCCCGATTCAGGGTATTTGAGCAGTAATTTGTCGTAATCGGCAATGGCCTCGCGGTATTTGCCCGTGGCCTGCAGGCAAAGACCCCGGTCGAATTGCTGCTCGAACTTGTCCGGATCGAGCGCCTCCAGCCGGTTGTAGTCGAGGAGCGCTTCATCGTACCGTTTTAGCTGTTGTTTGGCGCCCGCCCGCAGGTCCATGGCTTCCCGGAAAGTCGGATCGGCCTTCAGTGCCTGATCGAGCGCGGCAATGGCCTTCTCATTTTCGCCGATCCAGTAATGGGTATTGCCAAGCCAGTACCATGCTTCCGCAAAATCCGGTTGCAGTTGGGTGGATTTGGTCAGGTCCTTGATCGCAGCATCGAAGTCATTGTCGTTTCTCTTTACAATGGAGCGGACAAAATACGCTTCTGCATTTTTGTTATCGAGGCGTATCGCGTGGTTGCAATCGGCCAGTGCGGCCGAATCGCGGCCGAGTCCGAGGTAAACCTGGGCCCGGCTGGAAAAAGCCGTCGAATTTTTGGGCCGCATGAGGATGTACGTATTGAAGTCTTCGAGAATCTCCTGAAGGTTAAAACGCGGGCGGATATCTTCCGGGCTGTAATTGTTCAATCGCCTTTTGCCGCGTTCGAGGTAAGCATCGGCGTAATCCTCCTTCATTTCGATGACCTGGTCGAGCAGTTCCATGGCCTTTTCATCGTTCTTTTCCGCTACCGCTTTATCAAACAGTTTTTTCTCGTCCGAATCCTTACTGACCTGCCCCATAGGACTCGAGGCCTGGTCGGCGAGTTCTTCAGCCTGTTTCCAGCCTACGGCCACAGCCTCCAGGCGCGCGCGTTTGGGCGGATGCGTGGACGAGGCATTTTCGAGCGAAAAAGTGTTGATGCCTGCCTGCGCTTCATCGAGGGTGGCGCCGAGCCGGTACATAATGCCGCCCGCAAACCGGTCGGCTTCCAGTTCATATCTCCGCCTGATTTTGGGGTCTGTTTCTTCGAGGTCGTGGTTGCTGAGGTGGTGACCGATCTCGTGTGCGAGCACGCAGTACGACGCCCACTTCGTGCGGGCGTCCTTTTTGAAGTTTTCCAGAAAACTCGTGCTGTACAGGATATAACGCTGCCGCCCGACGGTGGTGGCCAGCGCGTTGTTGCAGTCGGCCGATTTAATGATAAAGTTTTGCGGCAGCACGTTGGCCTGAAGGATCTTTGCCACAATATCCTGAGCCTCGCCGGAGGCCTCGTAGGTATAGATATCCATCAGCGTATCGCCGGAAGCGAAGTTGCAGCTGTGGGTAATGCTCATTTCTTCCTGGGCAAACAGGGGCAAGAAAAGAAATGCGAGCGCGGTTGTAATATTGAACCTGAGCATATGGCAGGGCATGTTTTTCATGGCAGGTTGCAAGGAGGAATGGGGAATTGGGAATGATGAATGATAAATGATGAATGGGGAAACCGGTCATAGCCGCTCCACATAACCTATTGTGGCCATCGTCAGCCGGTTCAGTTCGCGCTGAAGGGCATCGGGGGCCATGGTATTGAGATCGCGTTGCTGTTCCCAGTTGGCGTATTGGTTCTGCAGCAGGGTGATATCGGTCGAATCGTTTTTCAGTTGGCTTGCCAGCAAATTCAGCACGGCTTTTACGCCGTTGTCGGCCGCCAGCAATTGAAACGCACTGACCTGTGCGCTGTTGCCGGCACGCTGTGCAAATTCGGCTTTTTTTGCCACATATTGCTCCATAATGGCCGTTGTGGGTCGAAACAGCGGCTCCTTGCGGAAATAAAGCAATCCGAATGCAAGCAGCAGAAAGGCCTGGAACGGCGCCAGCCATTTGTACGACAGGTCGAGGTATTCCGAAATGCTCCATTGCAGGGTAGCCATGGGCATGGCAAGCAGGGTCAGTGTTACGAGCAGGAGATAGGCCAGGGTACCGAAATACAGGGCCCGGAACGTCGCGCGCAGCAGCACCTTGGAGGGATTCTTGTTGAGCAGTACTGCAACGAACAGCAACAGCAGGGCGGGCATGAGTTGGACAAATACCCAGGTCCAGGCCTGTCCTTCGATGTCTTCGTACTTGCCCGCCAGTGTCTGCACAAAAAACAGCAGGACGATACAGGCGGTGAAGCCCAGCCAGAGCCAGAGGAGTTTTTTTCGGGTGTCGGTGAGTAATATCAGCATGGCGATGGGGAAATGGTAAATGAATAATGATGAATGATGAATGATGCCCTTACCTCAAAGCCCCAGCCCGGCTGCTATGCCGGATTTCCGGAGGTGCGTTTGGGCGTCGAAAAGCGTTGAGGGGCATTTTTGTACAGGCTTCCGGTTGCTTTCCGGCACTTCAAATTCATACACCAGCACGGTGACGCTGTATTCCGGGGTGAGGGGCGTTTTCGCGAGACTTTGCGGCAGTTTATTAAACCCCTGGCTCAGCCAGGCCGATGCCTGTGCTTTTGATACGCGTTGGGCGCCGCCTCCAAAGGGCTGGTTGGTGGCGATGAATACCAGGAGCCGGAAATAGCCTTTTTGGGGCACAACGAAGGATTTGAGGTAGTCCATTACTCCCGAGAAATTATCGCGGGCGGGGTAATCGAGCCATCGGGTGCGGTCGTTGCGCGAACTGGCGTCGGCGGCGTTGTACTGTTCGAGTTGGGTTACGAGTGCAAAACCGTTCGGCACGGAAAAATAACTGCGCTGGGAATAACCTTTGGCATCGAGGGCCATGCGCAGTTTCTGTTCGACGGCGCCAAGCGTACCCAGACCGGCCAGGGCGGTTTCCGGCAGTTCATACCGCGAGTTGCAGGCCGGCGGCGGCCAGGGGAAGCCCGGCAGCGTCAGGCCTTCGAGTTTAGGATCATTGTCAAAAGGCAGGCTGTTGATCTGCAGGGCGCGCTCTGCCCGGGTAAAACCCTCCGTGACGGCCTGAAGCCGTTCTTCAAACGTCACGCCGTAAGAAGAAGGCATTATCTTCAAAAATACCCCGATATCGGCAAGGGAAAATCCTTTTTTCGACAGCACATAACCCATGAACTGATCGGCCTCCAGTTCTTCGCTGTTCCGCCGCTCGTCCGAAAATGTATGCGCGTTGGCATGGTGTCCGATCTCGTGCGCCAGGGCGCCGTACACTTCAATTTCGTTGCTTCGTTCCACAAAATCGAGACTGTAAAGCAGGTACCGGTTTTCTCCGTCGAGTACAGCCGCAACATTCTCTACATTGGTCTGTATCCACTGAAAGGTGGTATCGGCCCCGCCCAGTCCGGCAATTTCCCTGATCATGGCGTCGACCTGTTCGCTGGTGGAAAAACGGTACAACTCTTCGTCCATCTGCCCGTCGGTGTAGATGCAGCGCTGTGCGGTGTGTACCTCCAGCAGTTCCTGCCCCGCGAGCGGGAGGCCGGTTGAGAGCGGGAGGACCGCTAAAAGAAAAAGCCGGAACGGGCGTCTGATTATCATGGTTTTGTATTGGTGCAGAGGAAGGGTAAAGATACAAAAATACAAGTCCGGAGAATCTTTCCTACGTTTGCTTTGCCTTGCAGGGCGGCGGTGCGACTGCGCCGCGCCGGAGGCGGAAAAACATCTGAACCATCATGGAAAAACAACAAGGCCAACTCATCCGCAGCCTCGGGCTCGGTGCGGCCACCATCCTCGTCGTCAGCTCGGTCATCGGATCCGGCGTGTATAAAAAAGTAGCCCCGATGTCGGCGGAATTATTGTCGCCCGACCTGGTGCTGTGGGCCTGGGTACTGGCCGGCGTCATCAGTCTCTGCGGGGCCCTGAGCAACGCCGAGATCGCAGGCATGATGGCCGATTCCGGCGGGGAATATGTTTATTTCCGGCGCATTTACGGCCGGTTTATGGCCTTTCTTTGGGGCTGGAGCACCTTTGCCGTGATCAAAACAGCAGCGGTATCTTCGATCGCCTATGTTTTTTCGCAGTCGTTCAACGCCATCATTCCCTTGCCGCATTTGCCGGAATCCATTGAGAATATCCAGATTCTGGTGTTCAAACCGTTCGAGAATGCGGGCGTCAAGGGACTGACCATCGCACTGATCCTGGCGCTGACCTACCTGAACTCCCGCGGACTTCGGGGCGCTGCAGCGCTCAGCACCTGGATCACGCGGCTGGTGATCGTGGGTTTGTCGCTGATCGTATTGTCGGGACTGCTGTTTGGCGGCGGCAGCATAGCCAATTTTCAAACGCCGTCGGTAAACTTCGTGCAGCACAACTGGACCGACTTCACCTTTATCAAGGCTATGTTCGCGGCATTGCTTGCCGCTTTTTGGGCCTATGAAGGTTGGAATACCGTCGGTTTTCTCGGCGGCGAGATCAAGGAGCCGCACAAAAACCTGCCGCTGGCCCTGTTTGCCGGCATGATGATCATTATCGGCGCCTACGCGCTGGTCAACTTTACCTACCTGTATGTGCTGCCCATCGACCAGATCGTAAACGCCCACCAGGCGCAGAACGAGATCGCGGCGGTTGCGGTGGTACGGCACTTTGCCGGCGACACCGGCGCCATCCTGATCTCTGTCATCATTCTCATCACTACCCTGGGCTGCACCAACGCCACTATTCTGATGCCGCCGCGCGTCTATTACGCGATGGCCAAAGACGGACTTTTCTTTCCCCGCGCAAAAGAGATCCACCCGACCTACCACACCCCGAACCCCGCGTTGTGGATGCAGGGTGTATGGGCCTGCCTCCTGGTGCTCTCCGGCAGTTTTGACCAGTTGACCGACATGCTCATTTTCGCGGCCTTCTTTTTCTACGGCGCCACGGCTTTCGGCGTGTTTGTAATGCGGCGGCGCGAGCCGGCGGCGGAGCGCCCCTACAAGGTGTGGGGCTATCCCCTGGTGCCGGCCCTGTTCGTGCTGTTCTGTGTTGCGCTGATCATCATCACCTGCATCAACCACCCGCGCGAAGCCGTGCTTGGCATCGTATTGATGCTGACAGGCGTGCCGTTTTATTTTTGGTGGAGCAGGAAGGGCGCCTGAGCAACTGGTCCTGTTTTTTTGTAAATTTGCAAAAAATAACCGCCCATGTCCGTCATCAAAATTCCGCTCCTGTACGCCGGCTCCCAAGGGGAAGGCCGGCTCTACACCCTGTTTGACAGCGGTGCAAACCTGTCGTGCATCAACCCCGATTTTGTGGAGAACCTGGAAACTCCGGTCAAACTGGGGCGCACAAGGCTCATCTCCACTGCTGCCGAGGGTCATTACATTGAAATCACCGAAGCCATCAGGCTGGACTTTTACATCGGCGATGTGCTGCTGTCCGACGAGTTTCTCGTGGTGCCCAGCCTCAGCGAAGAAGCGATTATCGGTGCGGCGACCATGCAGAAATGGCGCATCAAACTCGACTTTGAGCATGATACGGTGCATGTCGACCCGAAAGTGGCGAAAATGCAGTTGATCTAGCGGTTCAGGGAATCGCGCACCATTTCCCAGCGGTTGAAAAATTCCGGCACACATTTGCCGCTCAAATCCGAGTTGGCGTTGAACAGCACACATATACCTATGTCGTCGCGGCGGTTGAGGGCGATCTCGCCCTTGTAGCCATTGACATAACCCGCATGGTAAATAATCGTGTCGTTGCCGTGTTCAAGCACACGCCAGCCAAGCGCATAGGAAGCCGCGTCGCGCCCAAGCCAGCCCGGGAAGATGCGCCGCTCCTTGCCCGTTTTGATTACAGGACGGAACACCCGGTCGAGCGTCGCGTCTGCAACGATATCAGGCCGGTGGCCGAGCAAAACCTTGAGCCATTCGCCCATATCGGAGATGCTCGCATTGACACCGCCCGCTGCTGCGGCATTATAGTACAATTCGGAAATGGCATCGGCGCGCCAGCCAACCCCCGTCCGGAAATGCGGAAGCGTTTTATCGACGCTTTGCATGATGGAACCGAAGTCGCAGGAGGCATGCTTCATGCCGGCCGGGCCGAATATTTTCTCCTGCAATAACTGCTGGTACGATTTGCCCGTGGCATCTTTCATCACTTCCTCGATCGCGCAAAAGGCCGCGTTCTGGTAACTGAAAAATACCCCCTCCTTGCCACTGACCGGCGCTTTCGGGAAAAAATCGGTGATGATTTTCCGAATGCTCATGCCTCGCTCGATGAGATTGGTATAGGCGTGGTAAGGCAGGCCGGTGGTGTGCGAAAGCAGATGCCACAATTTCATCCGTTCAGCCTGCTTCGGGTCGCGCAGGATAAACTGCGGGAAATGCTTTTGTACCCGTTCGTTCCAGTCCAGAATACTGTCCTGTACCAGGATTCCCGTCAGTACCCCCGCAAAGCCTTTTGACAAGGAGCCAATCCGAAAAAGGGTATTTTCATCGATGGGGTCGTTGCCCCCGGCAATTTTTTCGCCGTAACCGCGGATAAAAATGATCCGGTCGCCTTTCACCACAACCACAGCAGCGCCGGGGGTAGATGTGGCGACCATTTCAGCGGCAAAATACCCGTCGTAGCCATCCAGAAAATGTTGAAGGGCCGTGGCGCCTTTCCTGACCGGAGGCGATGATACGGGTGACTGGGCAGGCGCATTCGCGCAGGAGGGCAGGAGCAATACGCCGGTAACAAACGCAATGGCCAGACGCAGGAAGGGTAGTGCAGATGTAAAACTCATGGAACGGCGAAGGTAATCATCATAAAAAAAATACCAAAACAAGACTATATCATGCCGTTACAGACGCAATCGGGGTGATTCAAGACACATGCAGGGCAATTGGTAGAAAATTAAGGGTGCAATTTGCACTTCAACGCATATTTAGGTTCCCCGATTGGCCCGTGCATATTTTTTCACATAAGTACCTGAACGTATATTCAACCAACCATTTCTGTTATGAACAAACGAATCACACGCAAGCAATTTCTATCCCTCGCAGCACTCGGAGGCACTTCAGTAATGCTCCTGCAACCGGTCGGACTGACAAGCCAAAGTACTCCGGCAAAAAAGCCCAAGGGCGACCCGCTGTCCGCCGAACTGGTCAAGGAGTGGGTGACCAAGGCTCATTCCGATCCGGCTCGCGTAAAGGAACTTTTTGAACAGGAACCCCGCCTGCTCAATGCCTCCTGGGACTGGGGCGGCGGCGATTTTGAATCGGCGCTCGAAGCGGCCGGACATGTGGGCAACCGCGAGATTGCACAATTTCTGCTCGATAATGGCGCGCGAATGAACATGTTCTGTGCCGCCATGCTCGGCCGGCTCGACATCGTCAAGGCAACACTCGATGCCTACCCCGAACTGAAATCGTCAGGCGGCCCGCACGGCCTAAAACTCAAACACCACGCGCTGAAGGGCGGCGAACAGGCCTTGCCCGTCCTGGAATACCTCGAAAGTATCGGCGCCTCTTAAACCGGAGATCAAGTACTATGAAAACAACAACACTGCTTTTTTTGATCTGCACCTGCCTGAATGCGGGTGCCACGAATATCCGGATCACGGATGTGGCAGTTGAAACCATGTCGGATACGGCACAGGGCCTGCCCGTTAGTTTTACCATCGCGTGGGACAATGCCTGGAACAATGCCAAAAATCACGATGCCGCCTGGGTGTTTTTAAAGTACAAACCGCGCGACCTTCAGGCTGCTGCGCGGCATATGTATTTAAAACCGGCCGGCCACGCGGTTTTGAAAAAATCAACCACTACCCTGCCTGACCCCTTCATCGAAGTCAGCGAAGACAGAATTGGGGTATTCCTTTATCCCTCTTCAGACTACCGCGGAAACGTGGAATGGACCATGCGTCTTTTTTTCGATGTAAAAACCACTGCGCAACCGGCTTCCATGCCGGGTGATTGGTCCCTGTTTGCGCTCGAAATGGTCTACGTGCCGGCAGGTGGTTTCACCCTCGGCGATCCGGATACAACCGCGCTGCGTGCCGCCGCATTTTTCCGGTCCGGGCCAGGCGGGCGCTACGACGGACTTTTTCCCATAACGTCGGAAGAACAGACGCTGGAAGTGGGCGACCAGCCCGGGGCGTTGAACTACCGCAGTGAAGAACCGGAATACCAGGGCGACCGGCAGGGCCCGGTACCGCCGGAGTTTCCCAAGGGCGTGCAAGCCTTTTATGTGCAGAAATATGAGATCACCCAGGGGCAGTATGCCGCCTTTCTGAATAACCTGAGCAAACAGGCCTCTTATTTTCGGGCAAATTTTGCCGGAATGCATTACTACAAGGAACGCGGCAGCATCACCTGTGCCGACGCCGGATATACGGCCGGTAGTCCCGACCGGCCACTCAACTTTGTCGGGTGGGACGATGGCTGCGCCTTCGCCGACTGGGCGGGTCTGCGTCCCATGACCGAACTGGAGTTTGAAAAAGCGTGTCGGGGCAGTGGCAAACCCATCCCGCACGAATTCCCGTGGGGAACAGGCAGCAAAGAAAGGCTTGCCCGGTTTGTCGACCTCGACGACGAATTAAAAAATGCAGCCGGGCTCGACGAATCCATGCTCAGCGATGCCAACCGGGATATGTTCGGCGCCTCCCACTGGTGGGTGATGGACCTTGCGGGCAGTCTCTGGGAGCGTGTGGTAAGCATCGGCCATCCCAACGGACGCGCCTTCAAAGGCACCCATGGCGACGGCCGGCCGGGGTATTACGGTTACGCCACCAACGAGGACTGGCCGCACGGCGACGACGAGCGCGGTGGAGGTTACGGCTACAGGGGCGGGGGATACTACGAGCACGGCAAACCCGCCGGCGATTTTAACCCCCACAGCCCGATCGGATGGCGCAACTACGCGGCCTGGGCCGGCGGACCGCGTAGCATTGCTTACGGGTTCAGGTGTGTGCGAACAGCTAAATGAGGAGCATGCCTAAACCCGTTTTTTGTACGTCCAGACCGCCAGACCGTTAACGGCCACGGCATAGGTCACCACAGAAAAAAAGTTGGTTTGTATATCGTGAAAATCAGCGCCTTTAAGCAGGACAAGCCGCATAAACGCGACAAAATAGTGCACCGGATTGAGGTAATTTAAAACCTGCGCCCATTCAGGCATGCTCTCCACCGGTGTAAACAACCCGCACATCAGGATAAAGATGAGCAGAAAAAACCAGGCGGTGAACATGGCTTGCTGCTGTGAATCGGCAAAATTAGAGATCAGGAACCCCAGGCCGAGCATACAGGGCGTAAATGCCGCCGTGTAGCCGAAAACCAGGCCAAGGTTGCCCAGCATCGGTATATCGAAAACGATTTTTCCCACGGTCAGCCCGACCGTCATTACCAGCAGCGAAAGCAGCCAGAACGGCAACAGTTTGCCGAGAATGAACTGCCATTTCTGTACCGGAGTCACGTTCAGTTGCTCAATAGTGCCCAGTTCGCGCTCGCGCACGATGTTGAGCGCCGTAAGGAAACAGATGATCAGCGAAACGATTTCTCCCAGAATACCCGGCACCATAAAGGTTTTGTAATCGAGATGCGGGTTATACCAGTTGCTGTATACCACATCTACCGCGGCCTGCACCCGGTTGGCAGCAGCGGGATTCGTCCCGGCGGCGGCGAGCGCCACCTTGCTCCGGGCAAAGTCGGTGTTGTAGTCGCGCACGATATTCTGCGCATAGCCCATGCCCAGTCCGGCTTTCGTGGCGTTGATGGCGTTGGCCGTCAGGGATACGGAGGCCTCTTTTTCCCGGACCAGGTCGCGTTCGAATTGAGCGGGTATTTCCAGGATAAGGTCGACCCGATCATTGGCCATGGCATCGTCGGCCTCTTTGGCGTCGAAAGAGGTGTTTTTCACCTTGAAATACCCCGAGGCACTGAATTTGGCTGTCAGTTGCCTGGATGCCGGCGACAGGTCGTGGTCGACCACTGCCAGCGCGAGGTTTTTTATTTCATAATTCGCCGCAAACGACAGCAGGAGGGTCTGAACGACGGGCATGATGAGCAGCATCGGCAGCATCGTGCGGTTGCGGAAAATTTGAAGAAATTCTTTTTGTACGAGGAATAGTATGGTTCTCATTGCTGGATTGTTTCATTGCTGGATTGTTTCATTGCTGGATTGCTGGATTGCTGGATTGCTGGATTGTTGCATGGCCGGATTGTTGCATGGCCGGCCTATTCTAATCTGTCTTTAAAATTGCGCATGCTGATGGCCAGGAAAAAAAGCGCCATGCCCACCATGATCAACGATTCTTTCCAAAGCACATCCAGTCCGACGCCTTTGATCATGATGCCCTTAACAATGGTGTTGAACCAGGTAGCCGGTATCGCGGTGCCAATTGCCTGAAGTATCTGCGGCATACTCTCCCGCGGAAAAATAAATCCCGACAACAGCATGGTCGGCATCATCAGGCCCAGGGCCGACATGAACATGGCCTGTTGCTGGTTCGCCGAACGGGTGGAAATGAAAATACCCAGCGAGAGCGCCACGAACATGTACAGGACACATTCGAAGGTCAGCAGCAGGATCGAGCCGCGCAACGGCATACCGAATACCGTGAGACCGAGCAACACAACCAGTGCGGCATTGATGAGGGTCAGCACGAGATAAGGCGCCGTCTTGCCCAGAATGATCTGGATCGGTTTAAGCGGCGATACCAGCAATACTTCCATGGTGCCCAGTTCCTTCTCCCGTGCGATGGTAATGGAGGTCATCATGGCCGATACCAGCATGAGGATCAGCGTCATGACGCCCGGCACAAAATTGAACACCCCTTTCTGCTCCGGATTGTAGCGCATCCGCGTTTCGATCCGGATCACAGGCACATCGCCGGATTGCCCGGCCAGCAGTTGCTGGCGGTAGTCGAGTATGATGGCATTGGCGTAATTGATCAGCGTGGTTGCCGTATTGGGATCGGATGCATCGCCGATGATCTGTAACTGCCCGTCGCCGGTTTGCAGTTTTTTGGAAAAATCCGACGGAAATATGACGGCCAGTTTGATTTTTCCACTCCGGAACGCAGGTTCCAGTTCCTCCGTACTGCTCAGGTTCTGGTCGATCCGAAAGTATCCGCTCGAGGTGAGTTTGTTTGTCAAACCTACACTTGCAGCGTCTTTGGACGGGTCGAAAACGGCAATGGAAGCGTTCTTGATCTCATTGGTCAGTACGAATCCGAACAACAATACTTGTGCGACAGGCATGCCGAACAGGATGAGCAGCGTCCGGCGGTCGCGCAGGATGTGCCGGAATTCCTTGGTAACAAAGGCCAGGAAACGGCTTGGCTTGGAATCTGTATTTGAAAAAAGCATATCAAAATGTATCTTGGTCAAAGTGTATCGGCGACGGGGCAATTTTTTACACCGATGGCCGATAGTTCATCTTTCTGGTTTTCAGCAGATTATTTTCGAAAAATCAATACTTCCGGGTTTTGGACCGGATTTGCTGGTATTTATTTCACGATGGTCCAGCATCAAAACCAACGCGGCACTTTTTTGCAGTATGCCTCGTAGGCGCTGCCAAACTGCTTTTTCAAACCGGGCTCTTCCACTTTCACCACAAACAGGCTGAAGAGCAGGAACACCAGCAGCCAGTACCCCGCCATCAGCACGGTGGAATACCAGAACACCCACCCCGCGATGGTTGTCAGAACGCCCAGGTACATCGGGTTGCGGGAAAATTCGTACAACCGGCCCGTGACCAGGTTCCGGGGCGGGTCAAGCGGGAAAGGCGTTCCTTCTCCTTTATTTGCAAAGTCCCAGACACACAGCAGCAGCACACCAATACCTGCCGCCAGCAAGGGGTACGCCAGCCAGTTCCAAAACCCCGCATGGCGTTCTGCCTGCCTGCCGACCCATAAGGGCAGATAAATGCCCACCGTACCCGGAATAGCGACGGTGAAGAGCATATTTTTTAAAATAGTTGACAGTTTCATAGGTCGTGCGTATTTTTTTCCTGCGGAAAATGCGTGTTTATTCGCCCCTGGCCAGTTTCCGGAACACCTCATCCATATCTGTCGCCTGAAAACCCGCCTTCATGGCCCTGGGGGTATCGAGCGCTTCTATCTTGCCGTCGACCATGATGCTGACACGATCGCAGTATTCGGCTTCGTCCATATAGTGGGTGGTGACCATGAGCGTTACGCCCTCTGCGGCGGCCTCGTAAATAAGTTCCCAGAATTGCCGGCGTGTAATCGGATCGACACCGCTGGTCGGCTCGTCGAGAAACACGATTTGGGGGTCGTGCAGCAGGGCCACGGAAAAGGCCAGTTTTTGTTTCCAGCCCAGGGGCAACGAACCGACGAGTTTGTCGGCTTCCGGCTCCAACTGGAGTTTTTGCAGCAAGTCGGTGGTTTTTGACCTGATTTCGGTCATTTTCAACCCGTAAATGCCACCGAACAGGCGGATGTTTTCGCGCACGGTCAGGTCCTCGTACAAACTGAACTTCTGGCTCATGTAGCCGATGCGGCGTTTTACCTGATCCGGATTTTTGCGCACATCATAACCCGCTACTGTCGCCACGCCCGACGTAGGCATTAACAGGCCGGTAAGCATTTTCAGCGCAGTCGTTTTTCCAGCCCCGTTGGCCCCCAAAAAACCGAATATTTCCCCCTTGCGCACCTCGAAAGAGATGGCATTCACGGCGGTGAACTTGCCGAATATTTTGGTGAGGTGGTCGGTGCTGATGATGTTGTTATTCATGGTTATGGTGTTTTTGACATTCGTCATTATCGTCATTCGTCATTTGTTATTGGGCAGGCGGTTGCGGGGTCTGATTCATGCTGAAGGTCGCAACCTCTTCGGCAGTTAGTCCGTATAGCGAGGGTGTGGCGACATCAAGCATGTTGAGATAGAGATATATCTGTCCACGGTGGTGTATTTCGTGTTCTACCAGGGCCCGCAGCCATTTCCAGCAGGTGATAGGCATTCCGGCAGGGGTAGCGATCTTTTGCTGCAGCATTTCGGGTGTCATTTTTTGAAATATCGCTACTGACTGGCGGTGCATTTCGTCGAAATAGGCCAGCGTATCATCGAAGCCGTCGGCCAGTTCCGGACCGCAACCCGTGTACCTGGAAGGCCGCCCATCAGCGTTTTCAGCATAAAGCCAGCGTTCAATGGCCGCGATATGGCGCACCAGATCACCCAGTGTGAACTTGCCCTCCCGGTAGGTCCACTCCAGTTTGTCGGGAGGAATGAGCAATACCACCTTGCGCGTGCGTTGGCGGATGCGTTCATAGTAGTCGAGAAAAGATTCGATGGTGCTGATTTCCATATTAAAGACCGGGTTAGTTTCGCATGAGTTCGATAAAGCAGTCTTCCACAGTTGGCGCTGCGGGTTTTATCTCAATATTCCGGTGGTTTTTGGCTTGTAAAAAACCGATGATCCGGGTGGTGACGTCCTTTGCCGGAGTCGCCGTATCGAGCATTTTCAGGTGTGCAAACTCGCCAAAGGCGTAACAATCGGCCATGCCGTCCAGCGTGCGCAGGTCCTTGATCAACTGATACATATTATCCGAGCGTACCGCATAGAGCGGCATTTGGAATGCCTTCGTAATGCCCTTGGGCGTATCGATGGCCATAATCTCGCCCTTCTGCATCAGCGCTACACGGCTGCACAATTCTGCCTCATCCATATACGGCGTACTGACCAGCATGGTCAGTCCCTGTTTGCGCAGATTTCCCAGCATATCCCAGAACTCCTTGCGGCTGACCGGGTCGACCCCGGTACCGGGCTCGTCGAGGAACAGCACTTCCGGCTTGTGAATGAGGGCACAGCACAGGGCGAGTTTCTGTTTCATACCCCCCGACAGGGCGCCTGCCCGGCGCGCTTTAAAGGGTTCTATCTGCGAATAAATCGGCGCGATGAGGTCGTAGTTTTCCCGGATGCTCGTGCCAAAAACGGCGGCGAAAAACCCGAGGTTCTCCTCCACGGTCAGATCCTGGTACAGGGAAAACCGTCCGGGCATATAACCGATGACCTGGCGAAGCTGCTTGTAGTCTTTCACCACATCAAGCCCCACAACGGAAGCCGAGCCCGAATCGGGCAGCATCAGGGAGGTGAGCATGCGGAACAGCGTGGTTTTGCCGGCTCCGTCGGGACCGATGATGCCAAATATTTCCCCCTGTTCAACAGAAAGGGTGATATCTTTTACCGCCTGCACCGCCGCGAAGGACTTGGACAGGTGATCGATCTGTATCATATTTTTTGAAAAAACTGACATGCATTAAGGATATTTGGGTGTTGAAATATTAACCGAAAATCTTTTTGTCATGAATGATCTGCTTACCGGCAAAATCATTGCCGCTGCGTACAAGGTTTACCATTCACTGGGTTTTGGCTTTCTGGAAAAAGTGTATGAAAATGCCCTGGCCATTGAACTTCGTAAAAGCCCCCTCGCTGTTTCTCAGCAAATACCTTTAACTGTCATCTACGACGAACAAGTGGTGGGGGATTATGCTGCTGATCTAATGGTCGAAAACGAAGTCATTGTAGAAATCAAATCGATCGTAAAACTCACTACCAAGCACGAAGCCCAACTGGTACATTACCTCACCGCTACAAAGAACGATATCGGGTTGCTGATCAATTTCGGCCCCGAAGGCGTAGAAGTCAAACGCAAGTACCGCGTGTACCGCCCTAAAGCTGATTGACACGATTAACAGTGTTTCTGACAGGGTTTACAGGGCTTTAAAGATTTGACAGGATTAACAGGATTTACAAGGTTTGACAGGATTTAATGTTCTGGAAGATTATGTTCATTGGAGTTGAAATTTTTGGGCATTCGTTATCCCCATTACCAAACGACCCGTCAAACCATTATACCTTGTAAATCCTGTTAATCCTGTCATAAAACCTGTTTATCATGTAAATCCTGTCAAAAGCACTTTTAATCCTGTCAGAACTTAACCTCGGCCGGCATACCGATCTTGAGCGTACCGTCCGGGTTTGGCACGTCGATCTTGACCGCATAGACAAGGTTGACCCGCTCGTCTTTGGTCTGGATCACTTTCGGCGTAAACTCTGATTTGGACGATATCCACCGGATCTTTCCGGAAAACTCCTGCTGCTTTCCTTCTGCAGCGTCGATCAGCACCTTGACCGTTTGTCCTGTCTTTACCGCGCCCAACTGATCGCCAGCGACATAGGCGCGAAGCGTCATTGTATGCAGGTCGGCCAGCTTGTACAAGGGTTTGCCAAAGGAAACCACCTCGCCCGCTTCGGCGTACGACACCAGCACCGTGCCCACGCTCGGGTTGATGATGCGGCACTTCGCGATCTGGTCGTCGAGTTGGGCGATCTGTTTCTGCAGGGGCAGTATTTCCGCCAGCAAACCGCTTTTCTGGACAGACAGGGTCGAGTTCGAGGCGGACCGCTGTTCCAGGATCACGTCCATTTGTCCGTGTACGACATCGATCTGCGCGTTGAGGTCGTCGAGTTGTTTGGGGGTTGCGGCATCGCTCTTGAGGAGGTTTTCCACCCGCCGCTTCTCGTATTCGAGTGTGGCAAGTTGTGTCCGCACCGTGTTCATTTGTTTTTCAAACACAGCCAGTTGGGCGCTGATTTCGGGACTTTTTGCAGCGATGGCGCGAATGGATGCCTTTAACTGGTCGCGTTTCAGGACCAGTTGTACCGAGTCGATGGCGCCGATTTGCTCGCCGGACTCCAGCAACTGGCCTTCTTCGATGACAAAAGCCAGCAGGCGGCCGGTTGCTTCGGCGCTGACGATCAGTTCGTCGGCTTCAAAATTACCGTAGGCATCGGCTTTGGGGGCGCTCTTTTGGCAGGCCGGCAGGGCGGCGAGCAGGAGCAAAAGGTAAACGAAAGGATGGGTTTTCATTATCATAAGTTTTTAATATTCAGATGTTTAGTTTCCCAATTTTGCAACCAGCATTTCCCTGGCCTGTGCGGATTGGAGTTCGTGCAGTTTTTTCGACAACCGGGACTGTGTGAGCAGATTCAACTGACTCAGGTAATCCGTTTCGGTCATGACGCCGTTTTTGACCTGGGCCTCCGCACGGCGCATAATATCTTCCTGGAGGGTAATGATGGCGTCGTCCTGTACAAGTTGTTCCTTGTATTTCACGTTCAGGTCCCAGAACTCTTTTCTGGTATTGGCCTCGAGGCGCTGTTCGAAGGCCATTTGCTGCGCCGCCACATTCCGGACCTGTAAATCAAGCACCTGTGCCTCGCGCCGGCGATTGCCCCAGTCGAAAGGCGTCCAGGAGGCGCGCAAACCGAACAGTACAAAAGGTTGTAACCCCGTTTCGAAGAAGTTAAAAGGATTAGGGCGCCCAAAGCCGCCCTGGGCGAAGGCCTCGATACGCGGCTGGAGCTGCAGCTGCAAACGGTCCTTCTGCAACTGAAAACTGCGCTGTTGCAAGGCAAAAAGCCGGAGTTCGGGGCGTATTTCAGGGCGCAGGGCCTCGTCGGACCACTCCGGGTTGGCAAGTACAAAATCAACCTGAGCGCGGCCGAGCCATTTGGCGAGTATTTCCATCAGCGCCTGCTTGTCTACCTGCATCGCGGCGATTTGCTGGTCGGTTTTCAGTATCTGTATCCGGACCTGGTCTGCTGCGCTGCGCAAAGCAACGCCGCCTGCAATAGAGGCCTCCAATTGCTCGAGGCGGCGATTCAGGTCTGTTTTCGAACTCGAAAGGATGTCTTCGTTTTCCTGAAGCAGCAAGGCCCTGAAATACAGGTCCGTGACGAGCTCCCGAAGCTGGTACGCATCGACATCCACCTGCGCCGAGGCCATGTCACGCTCCAGTTCGCGTTGCTGCCGCAGGTAGCGGTCCGAGCCGCCGTCCCAGATGCGTTGCGCAACATCTGCCGAAATTTTGTACTGGTCTTTCGGCACCTGGGGCGGTTGAAACAAGGGATTGTCGACACCCAGGGAGAAGACGTCGCTTTGCCAGGTGGCCTGTGCGCCGATATTGATACGCGGCAGGTTATTGCTTTGCAGGCTTCTGATCTGCAGGGCGGCAATGCTTTCGGCATACAGTTTCTTTTGCTGCAAGGGACTGTTTGTCACGGCAAGATCGCGGCACTGCCGTACATCCAGGGTGTCGGGCGGTGAAAAGGGGGTACCGGGCAAGGCGAAAAGGACGCTCACCCACACATTCAAAAGGAAGGTTAAAAACCAGAGTGTTTTCATGTTTAATGACATGGTTTAACTTTTTGGTTAAACATGGATAAAAAAATTATTCAGGACGAAGGGACGCCAGGATAAAGGTGGTCACTTCGTATTTTCGTTCTTCCAGAAATATACGCAACTCGCCCGGCCCCATGCCAAGCAGGATGCGGATCATGGGCTTGCCGATAAACGGAAAAGCGCACATCGATACAATGTTGACGATCAGGTGCTGAGGCTTTATGTACCGTATTTTTCCCGCAGCAATCTCCTCCTCCACCTGCCGGAAAAAAACCTCCGGCCTGGGCAGGGTAGCGGGCAGGATAGCGTCGAAAAAACGCTCCGGATGCTTGTTGATCTCGGAAATAATGAACAGCGGGATGTAGGGGTTCTGGCTGATGATGTCGATGTACGTTCCGATAAAGCGGCGTATCTTTTCTTCCAGCGGCAACTCGCTCTCAATGACCTGTCGAATGGCCGGCATGGCCTTGTTGATGATCGCGCGTGCCACCATCTCGTACAGTTTCTCCTTGGAGCGGTAGTAGTAATGCAACAACGCCTTGTTGATACCCGCACGATCGGCTATCTCCTGCATCTTCGCACCGTCCATGCCCTTCTGCGTGAACACCTCGTGTGCCGCCTCGAATATCTTTTGCTCGGTGGTATCTTGAACAGGGTGTGTTTCTGGATTGTCCATTTAGTTTAACCGTTTGGTAAAATTTCGGACAAAGGTGAGGGCTATTTTTTAAATTGTCAAGTATTCGGTCATTTTTTTTAACCACTTAGTTAAACCTTACGGACAAAACAAGGGCTACGCTCTGTTAACGACAGTATTTCATCGATAAAAATACCTGCCTAACTTTGCAGGCACATGGCAAACGATCCTTCAACACACCCAATGTTCCGCCGCCCGGCGATTTTTGCGCCCTTTCCCCGCCTTGTTGCGGCGGAAAGTACGCGCCACGGAGGTATTAGTCCGGCTCCCTATGCTTCACTTAACCTGGGAAAAAGCACCGATGACGCCCCTTCAAACACAACCGAGAATCGCCGGCGCCTGTGCGCTGCCCTCGGATTTACGCCGGAGCAGATGGCCTGGTCGAAACAGGTACACGAGGACAGGGTAAGGCTTGTCAGTGAACCCGGTGGCGCCGAAGGCTTCGACGCGCTGATCACCGACCGACCCGGCATACTCCTGGCCGTATCGATTGCCGATTGTACGCCCATCCTGATTTTCGACGCGCAGCACAACGCCGTTGCAGCCATCCATTCCGGCTGGCCGGGTACAGCCGCCAGGATCACGGAAAAGACTCTGAACAGCATGCGTGATCAATTCGGCACCCGCGGCGAAGATTGTTTTGCCTATATCGGCACCTGCATCGATGAGTGTTCGTTCGAAGTAGGCGAGGAGGTAGCCGTCAAATTTGACGCGGCGCACAAACGTTTCGATAAGGATAAGGGGAAGTACTTCGTCGACCTCAAGCAGGCCAATGCCGCGCAGGTGCTGGCGTTCGGGGTACCGGAAAACCAAATCGGGATATCGCCCTACTCTACCGTGTTGAACAACGACGACTATTTCTCACACCGGAAGGAAAAAGGGATTACGGGGAGGATGATGGCTGTGATCGGGATGAGGGAGCGGTAACACCAACCGGAGGTTGGCGTTACCCTACCGCGCTCACCACCTGCTCCAGCATCGCCTTCACCCCTTTCAGACTCCACACCTCATCCTGTACCAGGATCAGTTCCTTGTTGGTCTGTTTCAGCGAGAGGCCCATGATGCGGCCTTTTTGCTGGATGAATACCATGATTTTCTGAAACTGCTCGGTCTCGTAAAAGGACGACTGGGGGTCGCCGAGGAAATAGCAGCGCAGTTTCCCGCCCTTCAGAATCAGGCGGTCGAAACCGAGTTTTTTGCACAGCCATTGCAGGCGCAAGGCTTCGAACAAGGCATTGACCTGTTTGGGCACCTTGCCGAAGCGGTCTTCCAGGCGTTGGGCAAACTTCTCGATACCCGCTTCATCCACAACGTCGTTCAGTTCGGTATAGAGGTTCAGGCGCTCCTGGATATTGCTGACGTACTCGTCGGGGATGAGCATTTCCACATCGGTTTCCACCGTCACATCGCGGACGTACGAGCCGCGCTGGGCGATTTCTTCCTTGAAAAGGTCTTTGAAGTCGGTCTCTTTCAGTTCCTGAATCGCCTCGTCGAGTATTTTCTGATAGGTCTCAAAACCGATATCCGCGATGAACCCCGATTGCTCGCCGCCAAGCAGGTTGCCTGCCCCGCGGATGTCGAGGTCGCGCATGGCCACGGCAAAACCCGAGCCGAGATCGCTGAACTCCTCGATGGTGCGCAATCGCTTGCGCGCTTCGTGGGTAAGTACGCTCATCGGCGGCGCCAGCAGGTAGCAGTAGGCTTTCTGGTTGGACCGGCCCACACGTCCGCGCAACTGGTGCAGGTCGCTGAGGCCGAACATATCGGCGCTGTTGATGATGATGGTGTTGGCGTTGGGGATGTCGAGCCCGGTCTCGATGATATTGGTGCAGGCCAGCACGTCGAACTTGCGGTCGATAAAATCCACCAGCACCTGTTCGAGTTGTTCCGCATCCATCTGGCCGTGCGCCATGGCAATCTTCGCATCCGGGCACGTGCTCTTCAACTGATCGACCATGCCCGGCAGGTCTTTCACCCGGTTGTGCACAAAAAACACCTGGCCGCCGCGGTCGATTTCCGTGTAAATGGCTTCATGGATCAAATGTTCGTCGAACACCCGTATCTCGGTGTGGATCGGCTGGCGGTTCGGCGGCGGTGTGCGGATAACGGAAAGGTCGCGGGCCGCCATCAGACTGAACTGCAAGGTCCGCGGAATGGGCGTGGCGGTGAGCGTCAGGGTGTCTACATTGACTTTCAGCGCCACGCCGAATTTTTGCTCTTCATCCACGACAAGCAGCCCCAGGTCTTTAAAGCCGATGTCTTTTCCAAGCAATGCATGGGTGCCGATCACGATATCGACCTTGCCGTCCTTCAGGTTTTGCAGCAGTTCCTTTTTTTCCTTTGCCGTGCGAAAGCGGTTGAGGTAGTCCACCGTAACGGGAAACTCGCTGAGGCGCTCGCTGAAGGTCTTCCAGTGTTGCAGGGCCAGGATGGTGGTGGGCACCAGCACGGCCACCTGTTTGCCGTCGCAGACAGCCTTGAAGGCCGCGCGAATGGCGACCTCGGTCTTGCCGAAACCCACATCGCCACAGATCAGGCGATCCATGGGATAAGGCTTTTCCATATCAGCCTTCACGTCGTTGGTGGATTTGTACTGATCGGGCGTGTCTTCGTATATAAAACTGGCCTCTAGTTCGTTCTGCAGGTAACCGTCGGGCGGGAACGCATGACCTTTGGCGGCGCGGCGCGCGGCGTAGAGTTTGATCAATCCTGCTGCGATGTCCTTGATCTTTCGTTTGGTGCGGGCCTTGAGTTGTTTCCAGGCGTCGGAGCCGATCTTGGAGAGTTGCGGCGGCGTGCCATCCTGCCCGACATACTTCGATATTTTGTGCAGCGAATGGATGCTGACGTACAGAATGTCGTTGTTCTTGTAGTTGAGCCGCACGGCCTCCTGCAATTGTCCGCCCAGTTCGATCTTCTGCAATCCCGCAAACTTGCCGATACCGTGGTCGATGTGGGTCACGTAGTCGCCGGGCTGCAGTTCGCGCAACAACCGTATGTTCAGGGCCTGTTCCCGGGTGAAACCCTGCCTGACCTTGTACTGGTGGTAGCGCTGGAATATCTGGTGATCGGTCAGGCAGACGATTTTCAGGTCTTCATCGACAAAGCCTTCATGGATGGGTATTTCGACGGGGAGGAATTCCACCTGTGCCTTCAGTTCGCTGAAAATGGCCGACAGGCGGTCGAATTGTTTCGGGTTCTCGGAGCAGATATAGATTTCATAACCGCCTGCTTTCCATTCGTGCATGGCGCGAATGAGCAGGTCGAAATTTTTGTTGAAGGACGGCTGGGGTTTGGAATGAAAGGATATGGTTGTCATATTATCTGCTGGAACCAGGATATTTCACGCTAAATTTGGATATGTACGACGGATTTCCAAACCCTTCGAAACGGCGCAGGAAAGTTTTGGAACGGCGTTTCGTCATATGGATTTGACAACGCCGCCCTGCTTTTCCGTAAACACCAGGGTCCGCTCCGCAATCTCTCCCGCCACATCGCCCGGGTATAAAAATGCCCGGTCGCGGAAAACTTCCCGCAGTTCTGCCGAATCCAGCGCCGTCAGTTTGCCGGCAAACTGCTCCGCCCGCTCGAAGCAATGCTGCAGCCGGTCGAGCAGCAATTGGAAGTCCTTGATCCAGATCACGGTACCCGGCGGCAGTATCTGAAAAAGCGACACCTTCTGATCCTGCCGGAAGCGTGTATTGAGATTGGGTACAATATTCACCGAACTGAGGCTGCGCTGCGACAACTGCGTCAGCGGGTCGAAAATCCGGATGCTTTCCACTTCGTCGTCGAAGAGTTCGATGCGATAGGGCAGTTCGTTGCCCCAGGAAAACAGGTCGATGATACCGCCGCGGATGCTGAACTGACCCGGTTCGTACACAAAATCGGCGCGCTCGAAACCGTATTCCACCAAAACCTGTATCACAAAATCCACGTCGAGTTTTTCGCCCTTTTTAACCTCTATACGGCTCTGTGCCAGCACGTCGGGGCGCACTACTTTTTCAAACAGCGCCTCCGGATACGTGACGAGCACGACCCCGGTGGTTTCCGACTGAGGCATGGTGATCTTGCTGATCACCTCGCTGCGCTGAAGGATATGCGTCTGGTTCAGGTCGTCGAAAAACGCCGGGCGTTTAAAGGAATCGGGAAAAAAATGCGCGGCTTCGAGGCCAAGCAAACCCTGAAGATCGTTGTGCCGGTAGGCCGCCTCTTCCTTCCCGTTGGCAATAAAAAGATGGAATCCGCCGCCGCCCGTTCTGCCTGCCGTTGCCGCCAGGACAAAAGATTCCTGAGCGCCGGTCAGTCCGTCGAGTTGTATACGGACTGAAGGCGACTGGTTATCAAGGTTTTGGGCGATTTTTGTCACCGCCGGATGCTTGCGATACGCGGCGATAAGGTGCTGGAGGTTGCTCACGCGGCAAAGGTATAAACTTTGTGTAGCGGGGAAACGGCTGAGCAGGCGAAAGGTTTTATTTCAACTGAATTCCTCCGGGTAAATTCAGGGCTTCCATTTGGCCCAAGCCAAAAATATTCCGGATTATTGCGCAAGCGATCCGCATGCAGGAGGCTGCACAACTATCCGATCATGGCCAGCAAAAAGAAACACCAACCTTCCCGTCCGGCACAAAAACAGGAACTGAAACGCCCGCCCTCACCGGCCAAATCCGCACCGCGCCCGGTTGTGGACTGGCCGGCGATGGCCAACCGGTATGCCGTACCCGGTCTGGCGGCCTTTCTGGTCGTCGGATTTCTGATCCGGGTGCTTAACCTGCCGGCGCTCAGCCTTTGGATCGATGAATACGTTCATGTGCTGCGGGCTAAAAATGTCGTGGAGGGTACCGGGCCTCTGCTCACCGACGATAACAACGGCATTTTATATACCCTTTCCATGTTGCCGGGTTTCGCCGTCTTTGGCGCCAAGGTGTTCTGGGCCCGGTTTCCCAGCGTTTTGTTCGGCCTGGGCATGATCTATCTCGTTTACAGGATGGGCGCGCATCTGTTCAACCGGTATGTCGGACTCGTGGCGGCTTTCGGCGCTACCTTTTCACTTTACCTGGTGTTCTGGTCGCGGATGGGCCGCAATTACGCCATTCTCGGTTTTTTCAGCCTGCTGCTGGGGTACGTCTTTCTGCGGGCCACGGAACAAAAAGCAACGCCGGATGCGCCCGGCTGGTGGCAACGCGCAGGGCTTTCCCCCAAACACACGCTCCTGATTCCGGTTGTCGGTTTATTGAGTCTGCTGTCGCATCAACTGTCTTTCTTCTTTGTGTTCACAGTGGGCGTTTACGCGGCAATCATGGCTGCGCAGGGGATCGACAGGAAAAAATACACCTGGATGGCGGGGATCACCCTGCCGTTCCTGCTGGCCGTTTTGATCCCGCCCCTCGGATCGGTGCTGAAAAGCATCCTCCAGCCTCTGTTGCTCTCCAATATCGCCGAATGGGCCATTCCCGACTGGGGCAGGTTGGGAAAATTATTCTCCGAAAAACCGCTGGAGGCATTTAACCTGTACAACAACCTCCTGCGTTACGACCTGCACTGGCTTTACCTGCCGGCCCTGGCCGGGCTGGTCGTTGCCTTCAGGGTACGCCCTGCCGCCGGCGCATGGCTGCTGGCAAGTTTCCTGGTCCCCTTTCTGCTGCTGAGTTTTGTGTTTCGCGAGCCGTTTCTGAGCCGTTACCTCATATTTGCCTATCCATATATATTGATCGCTGCCGGGGTGTTTTTTTACGCGTTATGGCAATGGGTGCGCAGTAAAACACCCGATCTTTCCAACACCACCGCGTATGCCTTGCTGGCCTTGCCGTTTATGCTGATCCTGGCCGGCGCCCGCTGGACTTCCATAGCGGACCTGACGCTGGCGCGCAAACTGGAAGGCCACATTGTCGACGCGCAGGTGGCCAGTTGGTCGTTTACGGACTGGAAAGGCGCCTGTGCCTTTGTGGAAAAAAACCAGAAGCAGGGCGATCTGCTGATGTCGACCGTGCCCACCGCCGCATCTTACTATCTGGACCGGAACGACGTGTTGTGGTTCCGCCAGGCATATTATGACAACCAGAGCAAGAGTTATAAATTCAATGCGCCCAATCCCGCAGGCGGACCCAGCGCGGCATCGTTTGAAGACCTCGTCCGCACCGTACAGCAAAACCCGCGGGGCTGGCTGATCGCCGATTATTACCTCGAAAATATATTCACCGATGAAAAGGCGCTGCTGTGGGTGTACCAAAACATGCACTACTACCCGGAGGCATCTCCCGACGGGCGGGTCATGGTATTCGGCTGGGACAACGCCCGGCCCCGGCCGGAACGACAAAACCTCGTTGTGGAACTGGGCATGGACAAAGACAATATGGAATCGCGCGAATTCCACCTGAGCCTGCCGCAGGAACTCTTCAGCCAGCCGGAAATTGTACTGACAGCCCGCACCAGCGGCATCGACACCAACCGCGAAGGGCTGGTGCTGTTCAACGGCCAGAATGCCGCGTGGCTGCCGCCCAACAACGGCTCGGGTGTGGAAGAGCAGTCTGTCCCGATCCCGCGCGAATGGATACGCCCGGGGCCAAATACGATCCAGGTTCTCTATGAACCCGAACGGCCGCGCGACCCGAGAAAAGGATTCACCCTGTATTTCCTGTCGATAACGGGAAAATAACGCACCAGACAAGGCTGTCAGGCCGGACGGGTAAGGATGAATTCCAGGTTTTCGGAATCGTAAATGAAACGCCGGCCGGCCGGCTGGAAACCGCATTTGGTCAGCACTTTTTGAGACAGTTGGTTGTCGGGGTCTGTCACCGCCACTAATCTGGCTACCTGAAACGCAGCGAAGGCGCGCTCCGTCAGGGCTTTGGTGATCTCCGTAGCCAGCCCGCGACCCCAGTATTCTTTCATCAGCACATAGCCCACTTCCAGATCGCTGCCGGGCTGATAGTCCAGGTGACGCAGCACACAATTGCCGACAGGCGCCCCGGATGCTTTCCAGACGGCAATAAAGGTACCGAGGCCGGGATTGTCGCGGGCGTAATCGAGCCACATGGTCATGCGCTTGCGCACCACCTCCGGGTCGGATTCGGGCGGCCGGATATAACGCATGAGTTCGGGATCGCCCTGAAGCATGAAAATAAAGTCGAAATCGTCGGGCGCGACGGGGCGCAGGAGCAGGCGGGGTGTTTCAATGGTCGACATAGATCGGGTGTGATTTTAATGGCAAAAATATATTAACCTGAGCTGGTATATTTGGGCTGTTTCATTTTCAAATCAACTTGAAGCCGGCTGGTTTTTGTTCCGCCGATAGCCTATCCTGCCATGAAAGAACCAGATCATCTCCCCCTGATCACGCCGCTGAATGAAGGGGCTGTCGCCGTTACATTCGGCCACTCCATCAACAAGGAAATATACCGAAAAGTGACCTGGTTACGCGATTTTTTGCTCGAAAACCCTTTTCCCGGACAGGATTCGGTCGTGCCGGCGTATGCTACCCTTACCGTATTTTTCGACCCGCAGCATGCCGTTCTTCGCCAGTCCAGGGGACAGGAATGGCCGACAGGCATCGTTGTCAATTTTCTTCGCCAGGCATTGAAAACGATGCCCGCAGATGAAAAAACG
>CALMBD010000339.1 GCA_937861115.1 uncultured Bacteroidota bacterium
AAAAGTTTTTAAATATAAAACTATCTGTTTTATATTTGAGCCGTCATTCTTTATTGGTATTGTTGATCAGTCGCTCCCAGGGCTTTTCATAGATCGACCAACCTACCTAATTGTTTCATTTTGTTCACTTAACTATTCAGGCTATGGCTAATTATTATCAGGCAAGTTACAATAAAGGCGGGGTAGCATCATCCGAACAGATCAGATTCGAACTGTTTCGCGAGGAGGTGCTTTGGAAACTACTGATGCTGACCGCTCTGACATACCTCGTTTGGTCGGACAAAATTTCCATCGTGTTTGGCTCCGACAGCGATTTTGACGCCATAGAAGCGCCGGAAGGCGGGCGCGTTCGGGCTGCGTTGTTCGACTTTTCCGTAGAAAAACCCCGCAGCGAACGGCTTCTTCCGGAAGAGCCCGTTGTGCTGTCTCCGGACGCACTCAGCAATGTCACCTTTGCCATAGATCCTGCTTTTGCCGACCGGAACAAAGTAGGCCGGACGGAGGTGCGCAATCGCCTGGCGAAATGCAGGGACTACCTGGAACGGTTTGCGCCACTGGCTGTGGCAGAAATGCACGCTTCCGGCGTACCGGCCAGTATTACCCTGGCGCAAGGATTACTGGAAAGCGATGCCGGCGAAAGCAAACTGGCTGTGACGGCCAATAACCATTTCGGGATCAAGTGCTTTTCCAAAAGTTGTAAAAAGGGGCATTGCGTCAATTTTACCGACGACTCGCACAAGGACTTTTTCGTGCGGTATGGAAGCGCCTATGGCAGTTTTCAGGCGCACAGCCGATTTTTGAAAAATAAATCCCGCTACCGGCAATTGTTTTCCTTCAGCAGAACGGATTACCGGAGTTGGGCAAACGGACTGGCGGAGGCAGGGTACGCCACAGACAAAAATTACGGGAAAAAACTCATTGCTATTGTGCAGTCGCTGGGGCTCGACCGGTATGATCATCAGTAAGGTATAAGGTACCGCCGCGAGGTACCGCCGGCTCCAGGTACCGCCGGCTTTAGCCGGCGCGAAGCACCGCTAACTTTAGCCGGCGAAATTATATCAGGCACCGGTTGAAACTGATGATACCTGTTATGCGCCGGCTAAAGCCGGCGGTACCCTAAACGGTGCCAGCACCACGAAAACACATGGTCCGAAAAAAGAAAAGCCCCGTCGGGAATGAAACAATTGCCCATGACAATAAACTCATTCCCGGCGGGGCCTGGATCGCAATAAATCAGCGCGATTGCAGCGGAATATCCGTCGGCGCTGCCGGTCCGCCCGAACCAACGGTCAGTACCGCCAGAACACAAAGCGCCACGAGCACACCGGCCAGTACCCAGGTTGCTTTTTCGATAAAATCAGTAGAGCGGGCTGCTCCAAACAGTTGTTGGGCCTGACCGCCAAACGTGGCATCAATACCACCGCCTTTGGGATTCTGGACCAGAATGGCTGCCATTAAAAGAAGGCTTACACACGCAATCAATACCGCAAGAGTAGGTAACATCTTTATTTATTTTTAAGTTTTTCAATTTCGGCCGCAAAGTACGCGCTTTTTTCAGGAATTGCCAAACGCAATCGCTCGTACATATTTATTGCTTTTTCACGGTATCCCTGCCTGGCCAGTAATTTGGCCAGTGTTTCAGAAATCACATCCCGGTTTTCGGCGACACTCCGTTCTGCCAGTTGCAGGGCGGAAAGGGTAGGGGGGGATTCCGTTTCTGTAGCATCTTCCTGTTTTGTTTCGGTCTCCTGCCGGGCGGGTTGCTCCAGGGTTGGAGGGCTGAACCGACTTATCCATATGGCAAAAGGCTGATAAATCTGTTGAGCAACGGCAGGTCGGGGGGCATCCGGTTCGGTTTCCAACACCAAAGCAGGGGCTTCCTCGACAGTTTCAGGAGGGGATGAGACACTTGGCTCACTTGGTTCCGGCTCGGGTACGGAAGGTGCAGGCGCCGGGGGGGTAAAAGGCTGCTGCCTTTCTGTCTGCTCGCGACGTGCCTGGGGAGCAAGCGCCTTTAGTTCGCGTTGCAGGGTCTCCAGTGGCTTTAGTTCGAGTACGGCCTCCTCAAAAGCGACGGCTACCGGCTGCGGAGCAATCAGTTTGGGTGCGGCAAGCAGGTATAAATGCCTGCGGTCGAGGCTGTATGCGGCAGCCGTTGCCAGCGTGCGCTCTGCTTCGGGGTGCTGCTCATCGCGGGCTTTGAGTGCCAGCAGGTAGCGCAGGTTGTGCGCATAAGGATACGACAGTGCCAATGTCTTCAACTCCTCGTAGGAGATGGTAGACAATAATTCCGGGTTGTCCAGTAATTTGAGCAGTCGTTCCTGTGTCAAAGCGGGTGTTTACCAGTTGTTGAAAAAATAATTGAAAATATCTTCGAGCAGTTGCGGGTAAATGGTTTGCTGCAGCAATTGGTCCTGCACGCTCAACAGGTCTGTCTGGTTCGAAAATTCGGCAAAATGGCTGAAACTCTTTTCTTTGGGCCATTCAATTTTCTCATCCTTCAGGTTTTCAGCGCTTACCTGTATCACCACGACAAGTTGGTTCAGTTCCACCAGTTCGCCCGGTTTGGGCGCTACCGGAACGACCCTGAAGTCAATGATTTTACCCGAAAACAGCACATCCGCGTCCTGTGTTTTGAGTTGCAGCCGCGTTTCCGACCGCATTTTATCTTTCAGCCGTTCCGTAAAATCAACGCCGATGGTGGGAGGCGCGTTGTTGGCCACTGTTTCAAAAATATCGATCGAGAAGGTATTGACACGCGGATCGATCGATATGCCCTTCAGGGTGTAGCAGCCGGCAGGCAGGAACAGGGGCAGCAGCAGGAGTATCCGGGTATAAATCTTCATGTTGGGCATTTCACGGTAAACGGCCGGTTAGCCGTTTTCGATGCTTGAAGTGACAAAAGTAAGGTTGTACGCCGGAATTGCAAATCCGTTGTGTGATACCGGCAGATGGTGCGGAAAGGTTTTTCGGTGGCCGATGCGCCGGATCATGTCAAATGCTGCGGACTGCACCGAAGAAACGCTCCAGTTTTTCCGGGTCGAGGCGCCCGCCTGTCCGCACACCGCTGCACAGGTCCAGACCAAAAGGCTGCACGGTTTCAATCGCTTCCCGAACATTTTCCGGACGCAGGCCACCCGCCAGAAATACCGGCACCGGTACAGACTCTACGATGCGCCGGCTGAGCGACCAGTTGTGCGTGCGCCCGGTGCCACCCAGTTCCTTGACGGCGAGATTGGGGTTGCCGCTGTCGAGCAGCAGGGCATCGACCTGGGGTGCAATCCGCTGCGCCTCGTCGATACTTTCCTCACCCGTGACGTGGATGACCTGGACGATCTTTATTCCCGTCAGAGCCTCCCTGATTTCGGCATAAGTGCCCGATTCCAACGCATCGACGATCTGAACCGTATTGGTTTTTACCCGTTGCTGATGCCGGATGATCGCCTGTGCGCCGGTCTCGCTGGTCAGCAGGAATGTCGCGACCGGCGGCGGCGCCTGCCGGGCAATCTCCACGATCAATTCGTCAGAGATGACACCCGGACCACTGGGCATGTGCCCCACCAGCCCAAGCGCCGAGGCGCCGAAGGCAATCGCCGTCCTGGCCTCTTCAACGCTGCTGATACAACAAATTTTGATCCTCGGGATGGTGGTAGCCATGATCTCGTCGTTTATGTATCCTAACCCGTTATTCCCATTCAATCGTTGCCGGCGGCTTGGTGGAAATATCAAATACCACCCTGTTGATACCTTTTACGTTGTTGATGATCTCGCTGCTCACTTCCGCGAGGAAGTCGTACGGCAGGCGGCTCCACTCGGCGGTCATGCCGTCGGTGCTGTTCACGGCGCGCAGGGCGACCGTTTTTTCATAAGTCCGTTCGTCGCCCATCACGCCGACCGACTGGATGGGCAGGAGGATCGTGCCGGCCTGCCAGACCTGGTCGTACAGGCCGTGCTCGCGCAGTTTGCCGATATAGATCGCATCGGCTTCCTGCAGCATGTTGACTTTTTCCGGGGTGATATCGCCCAAAATACGGATGCCGAGGCCGGGGCCCGGGAACGGATGCCGGTTGAGGATATCGGCCGGTATGCCGAGCTCTTTGCCGACGCGCCGCACTTCATCCTTGAACAGCATCCGGAGCGGTTCCACGATGTTCAGTTTCAATTTTTCCGGTAGTCCGCCTACATTATGGTGACTCTTGATGGTTACTGACGGCCCGTGGACGCTCACCGATTCGATCACGTCCGGGTAGATCGTTCCCTGCCCGAGCCACTGAAAATCGGGATGCGCTTCGGATTCTTCTTCGAACAGTTCGATAAAAAGTTTGCCGATGATCTTGCGTTTCTCCTCCGGGTTGGTAACGCCGCTGAGCGCCGTGTAAAAACGCTCTTTCGCATCGACCCCTTCAATATTCAATCCCATGTGCTGATAGGAGTCGAGCACCTCGGTGAATTCGTTTTTTCGCAACAGCCCGTTGTCTATGAAGAAACAAAACAGCCGGTCGCCGATTGCCCGGTGGAGCAGGGTGGCGGCTACCGTAGAGTCTACACCACCCGACAGCGCCATGATGACCTTTTCGCGACCGATCTGCTTGCGCAGGGCTTCGACAGTTTCTTCAACGAAATGCGCCGCCGTCCAGTCGCCGGCGCAGCCGCAGATGTCGAGCACGAAATTTTTCAGTATTTCAAAGCCTTCGAGGCTGTGGTAGACTTCGGGATGGAACTGAATGCCATAGACCGGTGCGGCAAAATGGCCGTTGGTCGACTTGAATGCGGCATAAGGTATCGTCTCGGAGTTGCCGAGCACCTCGAAGCCCTCCGGGAGCCGCATGATGGTATCGCTGTGGCTCATCCACACTTGCGAGCGCTTGGATATGCCGGCAAAAAAAGGATCGTTCGGGGCATGGTGCTGGAGCATCACCTTGCCGTACTCGCGTTTCTCCGACTGGCCTACTTCGCCACCATAAAAATCTGCCATCAGTTGCGCGCCATAGCAAATGCCGAGCAGGGGCACCTTGCCGGCGATCAGGTTGAGGTCGAGTCGCAGGGCATTGGGCCAGCGCACGGAAAAAGGGCTTCCCGACAGGATAACGCCCCGAATATCAGGCGTGAGTTCGGGAAGTTTGTTGAAAGGAACGATCTCGCAAAAGACGTTCATCTCGCGCACACGCCGGGCAATGATCTGGGTGTATTGCGAGCCAAAATCGAGGATGAGAATTTTCTGCATATATGGAAATGCGAACTTGGGTCCGCCGGAAGAAGCCGCAAAGGTAATCCGCTGCGGGCTGAATTTAAAGCCGCATTATTTATGAGGGCGCCTGCTGCGTATTATTTGAACCGGAATTGAATTTTAAGACCATATTTACAAAGTTACTCGTGGCAGAACCCCTTGTGTTTATACAGTAACAGCGCAGCGTTCGCTTTCAACGCACCACCGTCACCGACCCGTATTCCGTTTTGGCAAAGGTCGTTCCGTCCTTGTAGAAGCCGCCAATCTGTGCCACCCAGGTATATACACCCGGGTTGACGGGTTTGCCCCTGTATTTCCCGTCCCAGCGGGCATTGACCTCATCGGACTCGAACATCAGTCCGCCCCAGCGGTCGTAGACAGACAAGTGTATGGATTGAATGTCGCGCCCCGCAATTTCAAACAGGTCGTTGATGCCGTCGTCGTTCGGGCTGAATACGTTGGGAATGTAGTACAGGGTGGGACAAATTTCCCGGATATAGACCGAATCCGCGGCAATACATCCGTTTTCGTCTGTGACAATTACCCGGTAGAGCCCTTCTACCTGTACGTAGTACACCGGGGCATTCGAGCCGTCCTGCCACTGATAGGCCGAATAGTTGCCCGGATAAAGCACGGGCAGCGAGTCAACAGGGTCGTCGATCGGGCAGAAAATATCGTCGCTTCCGAGTTCCGGCTGCGGGGTGGGGTAGACCTGCACCACTGCCGTGGCAGGATATGTGGCACAGCCTGATATAATCCCGATGACACTGTATGGCCCGGATTGAGCCGGCACGGCATTGCCGATCACCGGGTATTGTGCTTCGGAAAAGTATCCTCCGGGCCCGGTCCATTCAAAACGCGCTCCCGGCAAATCGGTCACCCCCAACTGGATCGTGCCGCCCTCGCAAAGTTCCGGGTCTCCGGATATGGTTGCTGCCTGACGCAGCGTGATCAATACGTCGCGTGTCAGCGTGTCGTGCAGGTTCAGGCAGTTGTCGGTCAGGTAGAGGGTAACCTTGAAGGTACCCAGGCTGGTATAAACGTGTGAAAAAGACGCCTTTGTAGATGATGTGCCGTCGCCCAGATCCCAAAGAAAAGAATACCGCGGCTCGGGCAGTTGCGTATTGAAGTCGAGCGTGTCGTTCAGGCAACCTCCTTCCGGAATAAGGCTTTTGGCATTCAGGGGTTTGAAACTTGCCCCGCCGCCATAGGCATAGGACTCGACGTATCCGTATCCATAGGCCATTGCAATCACCCCGCATCCTTGGGAAATAATGGTGTGGGCGCCGGTATTGACACTCAGGATGGCATAGGAAAAAGCGTCGTTCGGTCCGGCCGGCGCAATGACGGCATTGGTGTTTTGAAGCAGTTGCCCGTCGAAGGTGGTTAGGGGGACGTCACTCGTTTTGGTAATGATGGCGATGTAATTTTCCGTAATGTCTTCAAAAGAGGAGTTGTACAGCGTTACGGTATCCCGTATCTGCTCTACACTGTTCAGCAACACCATAGATGGATCGCCGGTGGAATAGCCGCTGCAGTTGCTTCCGATCAGATACTGCATAACGGCGATCGGACGGCTGGCGCTGATGTACGTGGCTTCCGAACGTTTATACTCCACAAACTTTCCTGAATTAAGGGTGTACTGGAGCGTCCCGCCCGCGCTTTGCACGGTTACTTCCGTATTGTCTTCTGCAGCCAGAATACGGAAGACGTCGTATGGCATGTGTGCAAACGGGGCTGTCACAAATTGCCGGCCCCAGGTGGCGACCGGGTACATCTGTTCCAGCAGGTTGTCGCGATAAAAGCAACCGACAGGCATCTGCGTCCACCGGCACCCCGACAGTACGTTGAATCTCTTGTTGCCTTTTACGTACGAACCCGTCAGGTCGCCCGTGGTGCCCAGCAGGCTTTGCACCTGGTAAGTGTCGCCTGCCTGGAGGGTGATACCAAATGTCTCCCCCGCGGCCTTGCCGCCTTTGGTCTTGTCGCTCACGGTAACGGTGAGTTCGGTGTCGTCTTCCAGCCCGACGAGGAGGAATTCGGACGGGTAAACGCCCCCTTCCTGATAACCGTTGTAGGTCATCACAAAATATTCGTCGCCCAGCGAACTGACCGGCAGCACGACAGTGGCTTCCGAGCGCATGGAAAAGTACTGGTGTATATAAACCGACGACGGGAGTTGGGTCACCACCTGTATGCCGCGTTTTTCCAGCACTTCCGAGTTGGTGCTTTCAGCATTGGCGGGCAGACTGACAATCGTAACCGAGTTGGCTGCAACGGAGAAGGTCTGCTCCCAGTTATACCCGGGCATCCTGATCACCCCGGATGTATTGTATTTGGAAGTGATCATGGCGACCATCTGGTTTTGTCCGGGGTCGTGGTGGTGCATAAATCCGAACCAGAATTCGGTGCCTTCGTTGGTCTGTGCGGCGGCACAGGCCGGCAAGACAACAGCCCAGCAAAACAACAGGGATTTCAGTAGTTGTTGCATACGACAAACATAATCTCCGGCGGATTTATCAAGTTAAAAATCATGACCTTAAGACTAAAAAAGACAAACGGATGCTGCCTGTGCCGGTTATCGTTTTACCACAACCCTGGTCGCCACACCTTTTGAAAAGGTCAGTCTGACGAGCAAGACGCCGGAAGGGCAGTCGCCAAGGGGCACAACGTTGCCTGTCTCGGACGGGTTTTGATCGTACAGGCACTTTCCTGTGGCATCAAATACCTGAACGTCGAGCAGTGGCCCGGCTGCTGCCGGGTATTCCAAAATCAAATGGCCGGCAGCCGGGTTGGGGAACACCCTTACTTTGTCAAGAGCCTTTATAGTAGCCTCGTCTGTTCCCGACACAAGCACCTGGATATCTACCTGCAGCACGGAGGCGCCGCAGGGGTTGTTTGCCGTAAGCGTCACGGTGTAGACGCCGCTTTGTGTGTATTGGTGCGACACATCAACGCTGTCTGTCGCCGGGCTGCCATCGCCGAAATCCCAGAAGTAGCCGTCTGCATAAAGGCTGAGGTTGGAAAACTGGATCAATCCACCCGCCAGTACAGTGTAGGAAAAATCTGCGACGGGCACGGTTTCTACGGTCAGCAGCGCTTCTGTAGAGGTAACGGAAAAACAGCCGCTTTTTTGAACAATGCAGCGGAAAAGCAGGCCGCTTTGGCTCAGCGATGTGTTTTGCAGCAAAAGGGTATTCGTGTCAAACCCTGCAAATCCCGGACCCGCGACATTGATCCATCCCGCGCCGGCGTTCACCTGCCATTGGTACGACCAGTCGCCCCCGTTGGCCTGCACGGAAAATACGGCAGGTTCACCTGCGCAGACCAGCGTCGGTTGCGGCGGAACAATGATTTCAGGGAGCAGAAACGGCACATCGCCGGCGGGAAAAACGGGCAAGGTTTCCACCATGCCTGCCTGTCCTGCCGATGCTGCGCCGGAGGTGCCGTTGCAACCGTTTACAGAGCCCTGTATCAGGCCTGCCGACCCTCCCTGCGGCGGCGGTATGCCCGGTTGGTTGGTCAGGATGCGCCCGCCGCCACCACCACCACCGGGCCCGAAGCACCTGCTTTGATTGTTGTTGAAGGTGTTGCCGCCCCTGCCGCCATGGGCTGTCGCGGCAAGGTTACCGGCTGCCGAACCCGCTTCGAGCCGGATGGTTCCGCCTGCGCCGCCGCCGCCCGCGCCGTCGCCGTTGGATGCCGGGGCGTCGGCCCCGTTTGCCTCGATCAGCGGGGACGCGCCGTCTATGGCGCCGGCTTTTATAAAAATTATACCGCCGCCGTGACCACCACCGCTGAGCAGGTTGTTATTGGCATGGCCCGCGCCGCCGCCGCCGCCCATAAAAATACGGTCGGGTGTGCCGGGAATGGCATAGCCTTTTATTCCGGGATAGTAGCCGTCGCAGCCCAGGCTGCTCGGCTCGTCATTATCGCCGCCAGTTCCGCCTGCTGCGATGTTCCCGCCGCCGCCACCGCCCGAATTGTGGTCGTTTCCGCCGCCGCCGCCGTTGGCCTGCGGTCCGCGCCCCAGCTCCTTGCCGGTCAATATTTCCGCGATGCCTTCCCCCTTGGGCGCACCGCGCCAGTTGCCGGCGGCATAAAAATAGGCGGTTTCAGGCACCAGAAAATTGCAGTTGTTGACCGCTGAAACAAAGGGGGCGCCCCCGCGGAATCCGGCGCCGGTTGCCAGCACGGGGGCATTCAGGGTCAGGGCGCCGCTCACTTCAAATGCCAGCACACCGCCTGTTTCGCCGTTCCAGGGTTGGGGGCGAAGGGTGTCGGTCACGACCGCGTCGGCATATTGAGGTATGCTGACCACTTGCCATTTTCCTGCGGCGTCATATATATGAACCGGCTTGTTGTGCAGCCATAATCCGTCTGAACTGACGGAATCGATCAGGGCGCGTTCATACAGACCCGCCTGGTTGAGTGTTGTGATGCTGCCGAAAAGCGCATTATTGCCGGAGGCGATTTCTGCACCCTGCATCTGGATGAGCAGGACGGAAGTCCCGGGCTTGAAACCGGCCGTGTCGCTCACCAAAAGTTTGCCGAGGCAAGTGTCCAGCGCCGTGACGCTGGCGTAGTGGTTGATAATGCCCGACAAAAAAGCCGTCTGAGCGCCGGTTGTTATCGGCAGCAGGATGCAAGCAAACAGGAAAATGCAGGACCGAAGGAGATTCATTTAAGGGATAGTTTTGGTTAGCGGCAAAATTTTTCAGGAATTCGGGGGGCAAAAAATCTGGAAAAACGAATGATGTTTGGTTTTCTGACAAAGGTATTCGTACATTTGCGCCCTCGAAAAGCCCGGTGTTGCTGAAGGCAAGTAATCGGGCGAGCATTTTTCTCATTAAAATTTTCAACATTTACCATGTCAGTAAAAATTCGTCTGCAGCGTAAAGGTCGCAAAGCCGCCCCATTTTATCACATTGTTATCGCCGACAACCGTTCGCCCCGTGACGGCCGTTTTATCGAAAAAATCGGCACCTACAATCCGCTGACTGTTCCGGCTACCATTGAATTAAACGGCGACCGTGCCTACCAATGGCTGCTCAACGGCGCTCAACCTACCGATACTGTTCGCGCCATACTTCGTTTTAAAGGCGTATTGTTGCGCAAACACCTCGATCTGGGCGTAAAAAAAGGTGCGCTCACCCAGGAACAGGCCGACGCCAAACTGGCCAAATGGATGGAAGAAAAAGAGGCGCGTATTGCAGCCCGCCGCGAAGCGACAAGCGAGAACAAGCGCAAATTCACCGCAGCAGTTGACGGTGTTGCCAAGGTAAAAGCAAAACCTGCTCCGCCGGTAGTTGAAGAAGCACCCGCTGTTGAAGAGGCTACGGAGGCAGCAGCAGAGGTTGCTGAAACTGTTGTTGAGGCAGCAGAAACCGTTGCAGAAGCAGTACCGGAAGTTGTGGAAGAAGTAGTAGAGACCGCTGAGGCCGTTGTCGAAGCAGCGCCGGAAGTAGTTGCCGAGGCCGCAGCCGAAGTGGCTGAAGAAGTAGCGCCTGCCGCCGAAGAAGAAAAATCTGAAGACGCATAAGTACTATATTCGGGACAAACCCATACATTTGTTCCGGTATTCAGGATAAAGATTGAATAAAAAGACCTGGTAAAGCCCTTGTTGGCTTTACCGGGTCTTTTTTCAGTCGGGACAGCATTAAGGCCCGTTCATACCGGTTTAAAACCCGATGCCGAATTTTTCACGTTACTCAACTTAATTTTTATATCCATGCAACCACTAGACGAGCAATACTATAACCGGCTGAACGAGATTGCCGGCGCTATACAGGAATCGCCCAAACTCGAACAATACCTGGAGGAGGAAGAAGACGATCTGTACAACGACCTTCGTATGGAGTTTGAGCCTATGCTTTCCGAGTTGCACCACAAGGTAGCCGCCGAAGCGCCGCTCCAACTGGTTACATTTGAAAAATATCTGCTCGAACCACCCTTTGAAGGGCTTTACCTGCCAAGGGTATTGGGCTATGCCGTCTTGCGCGGCGAGATCAGCGATCAATATCGCTACGTGCGTCCCAACGACCATTTCAAGGATATCCTGCTGGCCATCTGTAAAAGTGTTCACTTCGAACAACTCAAAAAGCGGATCGGCCAGACTATTTCCGTCGGTTTCGCGCTCAGCAGCGACATCTGGATCACCAACCTGATGACCCAGGTGGAAAACAAACGCATCCGCTATTTCCTGCAGCAACAGAACAGCGACCGCTACCGCGACCTGAAAGAACGCGCCGATATTTACCGCCGGTATTCCAACCAGTTCCGCAATGAACTGTATTATTCTGCCGATTTCCCCAGTACGCTGGGTGAAATGAAGGCCAACTTCTCCGCCCTGCGCCAGTTTTTGCTCAAGCGTTTTGAAGTCGGCGGCGACAATGAAAGCCTGAACGGACAGATCAAGGGGTTTCTGGATAACAAGGATTTCCAGGGCACCGATGAGTACCTCGAAATGCTGGCCATGTACGGCAACTACATAGACCTGAACCCGACCGACCGGCTGGCCTTTGCCACCCATTTCGAACGCGAACGCCGTTCGCTGCCAAAGTTCGACCAGAAATACCTGGGCTTCCTCGTTTCATTGTATGAATCGCCGGGCATTAAATCGGTCAACGACGACCGCATGATGGCGGCTATCGATACCAACTGGAAGGATAAAATATCCGACTATTACCGGATCGCGGGCAAGATTCACAGCCTTGGCTATGTGCATCCCGACGCCATCGACGCCGTGCAGGAGTTTTACCTCACGCATCAGGGACTTTCCGTAGAAAGCGAGTGCCTGCGTTTGTTGGTGCTGAACTATTTCACCCAGCTCATCAATGGCCTGACCGAGCGCGAATACGCCGACTATTTTGAACTGACCAAAATATTTGGCGTGTACATGAAAATGTTCGGCAACCAGCAGTTCAACCAGGCAGTCGAGCACCTGTCGATGAATTATGTGAATAAACTGCTTCACGTATTTACGGACAAACGGGCCAAGGACTACCAGGACGTGAAGAAATTCGTATCCACCCAGTTTGTGGATTTTGGCTTCCTCAAGGAGAAAGAAGTCGTGGAAATGTTCAAAACCCGCCGCAAAAAGCGCAAGGCAGGAGAAGAATAATCGACGATTATATCGAATTAAATCAAATTCTGGTCGAAGTGCGGGCGAAGGCTTGAGTCAAAAAGATACCTTCGCCCGTGCTTAGATATACCCCTGATTCCATTCCCTCATATATCAATAACAGATCTCATGTCGGTTCTGATCTTTCTTATTGTTCTGTATGTCCTGCTCGGTGTGAGCATGATGAAACTTTTTGAAAAGGCGGGTATACCGGGCTGGAAGGCCCTTGTACCGGGTCTGGCTGCTGTAGAATGGTGCAAAATGATCGGCCGGAAACCCTGGTACGCATTGTGGCTGCTGTTCCCGATCGTCAATTTGTTTATCTATGCCGGGATGGTAATCGACCTGGCGCGTTCCTTTGGCAAACACGGATTCTGGACATCCGTTATGGCTGTCGTTTTTGCGCCGGTTCCCTTTTTCATGATCGGCTCAAACGTCAAGGATACCTATGATGGGCCAATCCTCGAACGCGAGCGGGAGTACCACCGCCTGCACCACGAAGCACTGGAGAAAAACGACAAACTGGCGCTCAAAAAACTCGAGAATGAATACGGTTTTATGCGCAAGACCCAACTGCGCGAATGGTCGGAAGCCATCATATTCGCCGTGTTTGCTGCTGCGTTTATCCGGATGTTCCTCATCGAGGCATACGTCATTCCCACCCCTTCCATGGAGGGCACACTAAAGGTGGGCGACTTCCTGTTCGTCAGTAAGGCCCATTACGGCATACGGACGCCGATGACGGTGATCCAGTTCCCGTTGATGCACAACCGCCTGCCTTTCAACCTCGGCGAATCGTACCTGAAGAAACCTTCGCTGCCTTATTTCCGCCTGCCTGCCATTGAAAAAATCGACCACAACGAACCGGTGGTGTTCAACTGGCCCGCCGGCGACAGCGTGGTTGCGCTGCCCGACCGGTTTCTCGACATTTATCAGATGCGCCGGCAAACAGGCGGCGCGCTTCCTCCCGGCGTCGACATAATCGTGCGTCCCACAGATAAAAAAGACCACTATATCAAACGTTGCGTAGGACTTCCGGGTGACAGCCTTTCCATACGAGGCGGACAATTGTACATCAACGGTGTGGCTGCCCAAAACCCCACACATCGGCAGTTCCTCTACCACGTAGAGCCGGCAGTCAACCTGCAAAAACTGGAAGAGTGGGGTGTTTCACTGAGCGGTGAGCAGGATCGCAAAATGGCAAGCCAGGGCTATTTTAACCTGGACGACGCACAAGTGGAAAAAATCAAATCCATCGGCTCGAATATTAAGGTGGAACGGGTACCTCAGGACCGTTATCCGGGGTATGTTTTTCCAAACGATTCAAAACGCTACGGCGGCTGGACGGTGGATGATTACGGCCCGATCTACATCCCCAAAGCAGGTGTGACCACTCCCCTGAACCTGGACAACCTGCCCTTTTACAAACGAATCATCACCGCCTTTGAAGGCAATACGCTTGCGGTTCGCGACGGGAAAATATTGATCAACGGCCAGGAGACAAATACCTATACGTTCAAGCAGGATTACTACTGGATGATGGGCGACAACCGCCACAATTCGGAAGACTCGCGTATTTGGGGTTATGTTCCCGCCGATCATATTGTGGGCAAGCCGCTGTTTATCTGGTTCTCTACCAAAAACGGCAATATCCGGGACGGTATAAACTGGAACCGGATATTTAAGTCGGCAAGTTCCATGTAAATTCGGGATGAACCCGGCCACGCTGCCTGTCGGGGGGGATCATGAAACACCCCCGACAGGCAGACCAAAGCAGGAGGGTTTCGACGGATGTCGAAATCAACCGTTCAGCAGTTCCATCAGTTTTTTTGTCGCCCTGGCCCGGTGGCTGATCCGGTTTTTGATGTCGTCGCCGAGTTCGGCGAAGGTCTGTTCATACCCGTCGGGAATGAAAACAGGATCGTATCCAAATCCACCCGTGCCGTGTTGCTCCGTGGCGATGCGGCCTTCGCAAATGCCCTCCATTATTGTTTCTTTCCCGTTGAAAATCAATGCAATGACCGTTCGGAACCGCGCGTTCCGGTTTTCTTTTCCGTCAAGGTTGCGGAGCAGGAGATTCATGTTGTCGGCAGCATTGCGCTGTTCGCCGGCATAACGGGCCGTGTGCACGCCCGGTTCGCCGCCGAGCGCGTCTACTTCCAGCCCCGTATCTTCCGAAAAACAATCGTAACCGAAATTTTCCTTGACATACCGGGCTTTCAGCAGGGCATTGCCCTCCAGCGTGGCTTCCGTTTCTGCGATGTCATCCAGGCAACCGATATCGCGCAGCGTTTTTACCTGGTAATTGCCGCCGAGGATTTGTTCTACTTCTTTTGCCTTGTGCGGGTTATTGGTTGCAAATACAAGAATGTGCATGGTCAGAAAATCTTGATGGTTACCCCGAGGTTGACCTGTATCATATCGGTAGTGGATTTTTTCGGTTCGCCGGCATAGTTCAGCGACACATCGTCGGAATTGAGGTTGTTGGGATCGAAGTTGCCGGAGCCGGTAAACTGGATATCCCATTGCGCCGTTTGCTCCTTGTCGAAATATTTGGCCTTGCCACCCTTCAGCCAGGCGGCGCCTGCATTCAGGTACACCTGATCGGCCAGGCGGATCAGAAAGCCCGCGCCTGCCCCGTAGTTGTACGTAAAACTAGACTCCAGGGTACGGGAATTGATCTCGTCATTTTCATTAGTGGTAAAAATGCCCCGGTTGGAGCGGTCGTACAGCACCGTCCGGGTGTACAGGTAACTGCCGCCGCCGATGAGGTCGACATAAGGCTGCACATACTCCAGCGGCGCTTTGTAGCGCACCGAAAGCAAGCCGTTGAGCATCCAGTTGTTGGTGCGGGCTTCCAGGTTGACCGGTATCGTTCCTATGACAGTGCTTCCGGCGGAAATGACCAGGTTTTCGTTGATATACTGCCCGTTGCTGCCGAAGATCAGGCCGCCGAATCCTATCCCGAAATAAAGCGGGACACGGGGACTAAAAGGCATGTAGAATGCGCCTTTGAGGCCGAATCCGAGTGCGTCGGTATTGTCGGCGTAGGCATTGATGGGGATGCCCATATAAAATGAAATATCGACGAGCGGAAACTCCGATCGCTCCGCCTGTGGCTTTTGCGGCCTGACATGTGAAATGGTCTGAGCCGACAAATTTGTGAAGCCGGCCGTGAACAGACTGATAAAAATCAGGGAATGAAGTACCTTGTTTAGCATGGTGGAAAATTTGATTTTGAAAAGAGCGATACCAAAGATTTTATACCTTTCCGACGAAATCTGTTTCTATTCCCCCCCTCTTTCCGGTCGGCGGAGCTAAATTGCCCCGCAAACATCAAAACTTCGCAACATTTTTTTTCGAATAATACTTTAGTTGCATTTTGCAGCGTGGAGCATACTCTATCTGCCGGTTTGCACACACAGACAACATTGTTAACCAAATATAGAAAACTGATTATGTCACTTCCGAATGTTCGTCCCCAGTCCGATTACCTTTATGAGCGTCGCGGCCCCTGGCCGCAACCCCAGCCCTCCCATCCTTTCGGCTTTGCTCCCGGGGTAGTACACGTGCCTAAAAACGAAATCAGAAGATGGAACATGACCACGGGCTTGCGCTACTTTCTGACGATCATAACCTATTGGCCTGTTGCAGCATGGTACGCTTTTACCCACCGTTCGCTGGAATACCTTTCCGATGAGCAGTACGAAGAATACCTGACGCACACGTCTCTGAGCAAGTTTATTTCAGATGAGTTGAATAAACCCGAGAAGTGCCCTGAAAACGAAAAACTCAGGATTTTTGCCGAATTCTTGAAAAAGGAACCGAATGAAACATTCTGGGTATCCGATTTTACCCTGGTGAAAGATATGACAACCTACCCCGGGGTGCATTGCGCGCCGACCATGGCCCTGTTCAAGGGCGAACTGGTGAACGGAAAGCGCAAGGCAGTAGCCATCTATTTCCCCAACAACAAACTGATGCTGACGCCTGAGGATGGTGAGGCATGGGAACTGGCCAAATACTTTGTGATGCAGGGCGCCTCGCTTCGGATATCCCTCTCGGCACACGCCAACCTGCATTTTCCCTACGACAGCATCAATGCCATCTCCAAATCAGCGCTGCCCAAAGACAGCGTGCTGCTGCGCATGCTGCTGCCGCACCTCGAACTGTCGCTGGAACTCAACTACAACGTGCTCAACTCCTCCACCTCGCCGGTACAGAATCCCCACTACATGCCGTATGCGGCGTTGCCGGCCGGTCCGGATGGCCTGATGACGCTCTTCCTGTATGGGTACCACGGCATGCTCAATGACCCGCCGGAGGATTCGAAGGGAAACCCCATTGAGAATCCGTCTTATCCGAAATTCAGGTTGAAACTCGCACCGAGCCAAATCCATTCGGATTACGGAACCTTCCTGATGGCGTACTTTGAGTGCATCCGGAAATTTGTTTATAGTGTTATTGAACTGATCCCGCAGGATGAGTTTGTGGATATCAAAGTTTGGGCGAATTACGTGAGCAACTATGTGCCGGGCTTTCCTTCGGGCGACATTATATTTATTGAAGACGAGGATGGCAAGATTCAGTTCCATACCAAGGCGATTGATGAAAACCTGCTGGCTATGGCGATCGCGAATATCATCTGGGATTTATCCATTGGCCATGCTGCCGACCATTACAATTACAGCACGATCAATATCAACCACATGCCCTTCATCATTCGGGTGCCGCCGCCCGACAGCAAAAATATCCCGCCCATCGACCGCAAGGCCATGATCAAATGGAAGGATATTTTCAAGCACAAGTACGAACGCGAGATGTTTTTTGTCGCCCGGAACGTAACACTGCTCAAGGATGTCCGTTATGCTTTCAATAAACCCGGAGAGGAGCCCCTTCGGAAATTGAACGAGGAGTTGTTGCAGCATCTGCATGAGACAGAAAAGAACCTGAAGGTCTTCAACTACATTCCGCTGGACCAAATCTCACGCAGCATTCAGTATTGACAGGTTGAAGCCGTCTATTACAGGAAACGTTACAGATATTTGAGGACTGATGATATCAATTCCCGAGTTTGACATCAAGGAAGTGCTTTTTTCCGGAGGTGGAAAGATGATTTGCCATGCCGTAAGGCAGGAAGACGGGCAGGCTGTAATCCTCAAGGTTGTTTCCGGTGCGATGCAACATGAGACGGAGGCTGTCAAACTGCGGCGGGAGTATGAACTGGTCAGCAAACTGGCATTTCCCGGTGTTCCGAAAATACTGGGAATCAAGGAGTTTGGCGAAGGCGTTGCTATTGTTATGGAAGACTTTGGCGGCTTGCCTTTGAAAACCCTCATTCCCGAAAACGGGATGCCCCTGAAACAGTTTTTCCCGATTGCCGGCCGCCTGGCGGATATCGTTGCTGCATTGCACCGCCAGCAGATCATCCACAAGGACATCAAGCCCGATAACATTCTCCTGAATACGCAGACGGGAGAAGTGCGGCTGATCGACTTTGGCATAGCGGTCCTGATCTCCCAGGAAACCGTCGGTATCGTCAGTCACCAGGACCTCGAAGGTTCCCTGCAATACCTTTCGCCGGAACAGACCGGGCGGATGAACAGACCGGTAGATTATCGCACCGATTTTTACTCGCTCGGGGTATCTTTCTATCAGATGTTGACCGGCCGCCTGCCCTTCACCTCCGATGATCCGGCAGAACTGGTCCACGCCCACCTGGCGCGCAATCCGAGGCCGCCTGCCGAGATCAATCCTGCCATCCCGCCTGTGCTTCAGTCTATTGTGCTGAAACTCATGGACAAGTCGCCGGAACGCAGGTATCAGAGTGCCGGAGGCCTCAAAAAAGACCTGGACACCTGTGCCCAGCGGCTGGATGCGGAAGGCAACATTCCCGGGTTCGAGATAGGCGCCTCCGATTTTTCCGGTCGTTTCCATATATCCCACAAACTTTACGGCCGCGAACTGGAACTCCGGTTTTTGCTCGACAGTTTCGACGATACCGGCCAGGGCAAGGCGGAACTGCTGTTGGTGTCGGGATTTTCCGGCATCGGCAAGTCTTCCCTGATCCGGGAGATTCACAAGCCTGTGGTGTCGCGGCGCGCCTATTTTACCGAAGGTAAATTTGACCAGTTCAACCGCGATGCGCCTTACAGTGCCGTGATCCTGGCGTTTCGCAGCCTGTTGGGGCAATTGCTTTCCGAAAGCGACGCCCGGGTGACGCAATGGAAATCGGACCTGCTCGATGCCCTGGGCCCCAACGGCCAGGTCATCATCGACGTGATTCCCGAAGTTCAACTGATCATTGGAGCGCAGCCCGAAGTGGTGACCCTGCCACCCTCCGAAGCGCAAAACCGTTTCAACCTCGTATTCCAGAAGTTTGTGCAGGCGCTTGCCACCGCCGACCACCCGCTTGTGCTTTTCCTCGACGATTTGCAGTGGGCCGACACCCCCTCGCTTAAGTTGATGGAATTGCTGTTGCTGGACAAGGAAACATCCTACTTCCTGGTTATCGGCGCCTATCGCGACAACGAAGTGGATGCCACGCACCCGCTGATGAAAACGATTCAGGTGCTGAAAGAAGCGGAGGATACGGTCAGGGAAATAACGCTTAAGCCGCTTGAAGTCAGCGAACTGAACCAACTGGTGGCAGATACCCTGCACTGTCCGCCGGCAAGGGCTGAAGTGCTGGGAACATTACTGGAGCAAAAAACCGGGGGCAACCCGTTTTTTGTAAACGAATTTTTGAAATCACTGCACGCCGACGGACTGATCGTGTTCGACTTCGGTTCAAATACCTGGGTTTGGGATATCGAAAAAATATACGGCAGAAATATCACAGACAATGTGGTGGAACTGATGCGCGGAAAGATATTGCTGCTCGATAGCCAAACCCAGCGGCTCTGCCAGTATGCAGCCTGTATCGGCAATAAATTCGATCTGCATACCCTGGCTACCGTTTGGGAAAAATCGACGCAGTCGACCGCCCGGACCCTGGGTCCTGCCATTGCGGAGGGCTTGATCGTACCGGTTGGAAATGCCTACCGGCTGGCGGAGATATCTACAAAATCGGACCAGGCCATCAACAGCGAATACCGCTTTTTACACGACCAGGTGCAAAATGCGGCTTATATCCTGATGGACGACGACTCCAAAAAAGCGCTGCACCTGAAAATCGGCCGGCAGTTGTCCGACAGTTTTTCGGAGGAGGAAAAACGGGAGCGCATATTTGAACTGGTTACCCACTATAACCTGGGCAGTTCCCTGATCACGGAGGAACAGGAAAAAATACAGGTCGTCGAACTCAATCTTTTTGCGGGCAAAAAGGCCAAGAACGCCGCGGCCTACCAACCGGCATTCCGGTACATGTCTGCCGGACTTGATCTGTTGCCGCAGCATTCCTGGCAGAATCACTACGCTCTTTCCCTCGAACTCTGCAATGAAGCGGCTGAGGCCGCCTATCTCAGCGGCCGGGTAGATGAGATGGAACGCCTGACGGCAGAGGTATTCGACAAGGCATCCGAATTGCTGCACCGGGTGAAGGCCTATACGGTCAAGATTCAGGGATATATCTCCCTCACCCGGAACGCGGAGGCGCTCCGGACCAGTCTGGAAATACTGAGCCTGCTTGGCGCCCGTTTTCCGGAAAACCCCAACAAACTGCATATCCTGAAAAGTCTGATCGGTACCAAGTTGCGCCTGCGTGGTAAAAGCGCCGATCAGCTGGTAGCGATGCCCGATATGACAGAACCCAGGGTGTCGGCCATCATGGAATTGATGCCTTATGCGGCCTCGGCCTCCTATTTTGCCAAGCAGAACCTGTTTCCGCTGATTGTGTTCAAGCAGGTCAGCCTGTCCGTGCGCTATGGCAACCACCTCCAGAGTGCGTTCGCCTATGCTACCTACGGCCTGGTGATGTGCGGCAGCACACAGGAATTCGACGAAGGGCTGAAGTACGGGGAGATCGCCGTGCGACTCCTGGAAAAATTCCGGAACATTTCTATTTATTCGAAGGTACATTACCTGAATTCCAGTTTTATCCAGCCCTGGCGGCTGCCTTTTGGCAGCACCATGGAAGGCCTGATGGCTGCCTATCAAAAAGGACTGGAAACGGGCGACTTTCTGTTTTCTTCGTACGCTATTTTCAACGCCTACTCCACGTATTATTACATGGGCAGGCCGCTGGCAGAACTCAAGTCCGAAATGGATGCTTATGCGGCAACACTGTTGAAGATAAAGCAAAACACGGGTTTGACCTGGCTGAACATACCCCGGCAAGCGGTCTCCAACCTGATGGATGATACCGTCGTCAACTCCAGGCTGCGCGGCCCGTATTACGATGAAACGGTCCAGAAAGAACTGCACCTTAACGGCAAGGATTACAGCGGCTTATGCGTGTATTACATGACCTGCATGGTGCTCGAATACTATTTCGACAATACACCGGAAGCGCTGGAAAGCGGGGAGCAGTGCTTTGCGATCATCGATAGCGTACTGGCGACGCCCCACGTCCATCAGATCTATTTTTATTATGCCCTTACCCTGATTCGGGCTGCTGAATCGGCCCCGGCTGCACAACGCAAAAAACACCTGGGTCAGGCCAGGAAGTTGCTCAAAACCATCAGGAAATTCGCCAAAAGCGGACCGGAAAACTTCCTGTCGAAACAGTATCTGGTTGAGGCAGAACTCGGCCGGCTGCATGGCGATATCTCCAATACCCGGCACTTGTACGACCTTGCCATCAAGACCGCAAAGGAGAACAACTTTATCAACGATGAGGCCCTTGCCAATGAACTCGCTGCGCGTTTTCAGGAAGAAAAACACCAACGCGACCAAAGCAAAAAATACTTGCTTGAAGCGCGGAGACTCTACCAGAAGTGGGGTGCGATGGCCAAGGTCAACTGGCTCGACCACAAGTATGGCCTGAAAGACACGAGTGTCCGGACCGGCATCGATGCCACCATATCCCGTTCGGGTACGCAAAGTAATATTGAAATGGATATGCATTCCCTGATGAAGGCGGCACTGGCTATTTCAGGAGAGATACAGCTGGACAAGCTCATGTCGAGGCTCATGCATGTACTGGTTGAAAATGCCGGCGCACAAAACGGTTTCTTCCTCATTGAACGGGAAGGCAACTGGCTGATTGAGGCAAGGGGCTCGGTAGACAGCGCCGATGAAAAGAGCTGGGTCAAGGCGCCTCTAAAGGGTAACCGGCATATACCTGAAACGGTTACGCAATACGTCGTGCGCACAAGGGAAGATCTGGTGTTGCACGACATACAGGTGGATGGCCGCTTTTCCGCTGATCCGGTCGTGAAGGAAAAGAAACTTCATTCGGTTCTTTGCCTGCCGGTATTGCACCAGGGAAACCTGATTGGCATGTTGTACGCCGAAAACAACCTGAACAGCGGCGTGTTTACCGAACAAAGGGTGCAGTTTCTCAAACTTTTGTCCGGCCAGGTGGCTGTATCGCTTGAAAATGCCTTGCAATACGAACAACTGGAGCAAAAAATTGCCGAGCGTACCGCCGAGGTCATGCAGCAGAAAGAAGCCCTGGAGAAATCGCTGTCCGACCTTAAGATGGCGCAGGCCAAACTGGTGGATAGTGAAAAGATGGCCTCTCTGGGTCAACTCACTGCCGGTCTGGCGCACGAGATCAACAATCCCATCAACTTTGTGTCGGTGGGTGTGAATAATCTGAGACAAAACTTCGATGAGTTCAAATCGGCGCTTGAAGTCTACCTGGCGCTCGATCCGGAGGCCGATAACCGTGCCGCCCTTCAAAATATTGTGGACAAAAAACTGCACCGGCGTATTGCCGAAACAGTTGAAGACAGCGATGAAATGTTTCGCAGTATTCAGAACGGGATCAACCGGACCGTGAGTATCGTGAAAAGCCTGCGCAACTTCAGTCGCCTCGACGAAGGCGAGATCAAGACCGTTGACTTGCATGAAGGGCTTGATTCCACGCTGGAGATACTCCAAAGCCAGATCAGGAAGAAGGCAGATATCCACAAGGATTACGGCGAACTGCCTATGGTGGAATGCGCAGCGGGTAAGGTCAACCAGGTTTTCCTGAACATCATTAATAATGCGCTTCAGGCCATGGAAGACCAGGGAGTGATCACCCTTACCACCAGGTTCCTGTCGGAACAAAACGAGGTTGCTGTCTCGATTGCCGACACTGGCAGCGGCATGAGCGAAGCGGTGCGCCGCCGCCTGTTTGAACCGTTTTTTACCACAAAACCTGTTGGCGAAGGCACGGGTCTGGGGCTCTCAATCAGTTATGGCATTATTGAAGATCACAAAGGCCGGATCGAAGTGGAGAGTGAAGAGGGAAAAGGTTCTGTTTTTACCATTTATTTGCCGGTGAATCAGTGAGTCGATGGCTGCAATGATTTTTAATCCGGACATTCATTCCCCAAGGCCGTTAAACGACTAAAAGAAGCATAAATCATACTGTGATGAACATACCGGAGAAGCCCACCATACTGTACGTGGACGATGAGGAGGATAATCTGATCGTTTTCAAATCGGCGTTTCGGCGGGATTTTAATGTTTTGACGACCACCTCGCCAACCGAGGCGCTTGATATCGTGGCGCGTGAGGAGGTGCCGGTGGTCATCTCCGACCAGCGCATGCCGCTCTGCACCGGCGTGGAACTGTTCAGGAAGATGCCGGAGAATATCGGCATCGTGCGTATCATTCTTACCGGTTTCAGCGATGTCGAGGTGATCATCAAGGCCATCAACAATTGCAATATTTACCGATACCTCACCAAGCCCTGGGATCAGGCCGAACTGAAGCATACGCTCGACCATGCCGTGGAAAAGTACTACATGCAAAAGAGCAATGCCCAGTTGCTCTTCGACCTGAAGGAGGCCAATGAACAACTGGAGGAGAAGGTGCAGTTGCGGACCAGCGAGTTGCAGCAGGAAAAAGAAAAATCCGAGCGGCTTTTGCTCAATATTCTACCCGACGAGATTGCCGAAGAATTGAAACAGCACGGCAAGGTGAAACCCCGGCGTTATGACAATGTGTCGATCATCTTCCTGGATTTTGTGGAATTCACGAGGATCGCCGAACGCATGCCGCCGGAGGCGCTTATCGAAGAACTGGACTACTATTTCCAGGCCATCGATACGATTTTCAGCAAGCACGGCATCGAAAAAATAAAGACTATCGGCGATGCCTATCTCGCCGTAGGCGGATTGCCCGTACCCGATGCGCAACATGCCTTGCACACGGTCGAAGGCGCACTTGAAATCCTTGACTTTATCAATACCGAAAAGGAAAAGCGCAGGGTTGCCGGAGAAACGGCATTTGATATCCGAATCGGCATACACAGCGGCTCCGTCATCGCCGGCGTAGTGGGCAATACCAAATTCGCTTTCGATATATGGGGCGATGATGTGAACATCGCAGCCCGGCTGGAAAGCAACGGCGAAAAGGGGCGTATCAATGTGTCCGAATCGACGTATCAACTCACCAAAGACCACTTTCGCTACGAGCATCGCGGCAAGGTGAGCGCCAAGTACAAGGGTGAAATCGAGATGTATTTTCTGGCGGACAAACCCGGGTAGAGCCAGGCGTGAATATTACACCCGGTTCTAATGTTCCCGGCATCTCTGATAATTCCATGGTGGGTGCGCCGTTTTGTTCCACTTCCCGTTCTTAGGTATCGGTTTGTACTTTCCGGATCAGCCGTTTCCGGCAGGGTTTTCAGCATACGCCCTTTCAATTGTTTTCAAATATGAAATATATGTAGCGTGAAATCTTGTTCCATCTTGCAAGTGTGCAGGATCGGGTAATAACCGTGCTGAAATGACCTGATCCCCGGTTTTGAACCATACTCATTTGATGCTTTTTCCGAACCTCTGCTGGTGTGGCAAAAGGGGCAGTGGGCTCTCAGAAGAGAAAAATTGCATCGTACCCATATCTTTGGCGCCAGAACAAAACCGGTCGCCTGGAGAACCCCGACCCGGATAAACAGTGCTGCATTGAAACAATTCCCTTTCTACCGCCAACTGGACGCTATGGACTGCGGCCCCACCTGCCTGCGCATGATCGCAGCGCATTACGGTCGCCATTATTCCCTGCAATATCTCCGGGAACGATCGCACATCAGTCGCGAAGGGGTTTCCCTGCTCGGTATCAGCGAGGCCGCCGAGCGCATCGGTTTCCAGACCATGGCGACCAAAATACCTTTTGAGGGGGAAGATGCCGGACTCATGAACGCCCCTCTGCCCTGTATTGCGCACTGGCGTCAGCGGCATTTCATCGTAGTGTATAAGGTGACGAACCGGCATGTCTGGGTTGCCGATCCGGCAGACGGTAAATTCAAACTCACCCGCGCTGCGTTCGAGGCCGGCTGGCTGGCAGACGGCAACCGGGGTGTGGTCCTGCTGCTCGAACCCGGCCCTGATTTTCAACAGTTGCAGGAGGAGGCACAGAAAACCAGGGGATTGGGTATTTTTTTCAACTACATGACCCGTTATCGCCGTCAGTTTATTATTCTGATAATGGGTATGCTGTTGGGCAGTTTGTTCCAACTGATATTTCCCTTTCTCACCCAGTCCATTGTCGATGTGGGTATCCAGAATCAGGATATCGACTTCGTTTACCTGATCCTGATCGCTCAACTGGTGCTTTTTGGCAGCCAAACCCTGGTCAGTTTTATCCAGAACTGGATACTGCTTTTTATCGGCACGCGCATCAATGTCAGTCTGGTTACCGATTTTCTGATCAAACTGATGCGGCTGCCGCTCGGCTTTTTCGACGCCAAAATGTCGGGGGATCTGATCCAGCGCGTCAATGACCAGAAACGGATAGAGACGTTTCTCACCAGTTCAAGCCTGCAGATCAGTTTTGCCCTGATCAACCTGATCGTATTCAGTGTCGTATTGTTGCTGTACAACAGCCTCATTTTCGCGGTATTTACGGTTGCCAGTCTGCTTTATGTGGGCTGGATTGTGCTTTTTCTGCGAAAACGAAAAGAGGTGGATTATCAGGCATTCCAGCAGTTGTCTGAAAACCAGAGCAGCCTGATCGAATTGATCCAGGGGATGCAGGAGATAAAATTGCAGGGCAGCGACAAAAAACGGCGCTGGCAGTGGGCCAATATTCAGGCACGCCTGTTCCGGGTCAATATGCGTTCGCTGGCTATTACCCAATACCAGGATGCAGGCGGGTCATTTATCAACCAGGTAAAAAACATCCTGATCTCCTTTATTGCCGCCAAAGCGGTCATCGACGGGCAGATGACCCTTGGGATGATGATGGCTGCTCAATATATTGTAGGCCAGGTCAATCTTCCCCTGCAGCAGATGATCGGGTTTATCCGCTCGCTGCAGGATGCGCGGATCAGCCTCGAACGCCTCAATGAAATTTACCAGATGGAGGACGAGGAAACGGATGTCAGCCTCGATCATATCCCCGAAAAAGGCGATATCGTGCTGGAAAACCTGTCCTTTCGGTACAATGCCCTTGATGAAGAGGTGCTGAAGGACATCAACCTGGTTGTCCCGAGAGGCAAGGTGACGGCGATCGTTGGCACCAGCGGGAGTGGCAAAACCACCCTGGTTAAATTATTACTGGGCTTTTACGGTCCCCAAAAAGGGCGTGTCATGGTGGGCGGAATTCACCTGGATGCGATTCAAAAACGCACCTGGCGCAGTCGTTGCGGCGCCGTGATGCAGGACGGGTTTATTTTTTCCGATACCATCGCCAACAATATTGCAGAAAGCAGCGAACGTGTGGATATTGAAAAACTGCTGTGGGCGGTTAAAATCGCCAATATCCAGGAATTTATCGAGTCGCTTCCGCTGGGGTACAATACGATGATCGGCGCCAAGGGCAACGGCATAAGCCAGGGACAGCGCCAGCGGATGCTCATTGCCAGGGCCGTATATAAAAACCCGGAATTCATCTTTCTCGACGAAGCGACGAATGCCCTCGATTCCAGCAATGAACGTGTGATCATCAATCACCTCGAGCAGTTCTTTTCCGGCAAAACGGTAGTAGTGGTAGCGCATCGCCTGAGTACGGTACGCCATGCCGACCAGATCGCCGTGCTGGAAAAAGGCAGGCTGGTTGAACTAGGCTCACATGCCGAACTGGTAGAAAAGCGCGGCGTTTATTTTCACCTCGTAAAAAATCAACTGGAACTTGGAACCTGAAGACATTGTCATAAACGAGCAGCAGGAAATACAGGCCATGCTGGGAAATAATCCCGGCTGCTGGGTGACGTTCAGTATTCCCGCACTCCTGGCGCTTTTTGTCGTGTTGATCGGCATGAGCTGGTATGTGCAATATCCCGATATCGTCGTGGTCCCGGTAACCATCACTTCGGAGCGGCCACCGGTGCGCCTGCTTGCCAGAAGTGCCGGAAAACTGAGCCGCCTCATGGTGCGCGATGGCGATCAGGTGGTCGCCGGGCAGGAACTGGCAGAACTGGAGAGCGGCGCCGAGGGCAAAGATGTGGCCTCGCTGAAACTACTGCTGGCTCAACTGGAGGCCGCCAACTCGCCCGAGGCGCTCCAACCGCTCGTTTGGCCGGAAGGACTGCGCCTGGGCCAGATGCAAAATACATTTGCCTCACTCGTCAACGCACATCGAAACCTCCGGATACAACTCCGGCAGGATATTGTTTCCAGGCAAATTCTGGCGATCGACAATGAAATCAGGGAAACCCGCGACCTCATTGCCTCGATGGAGCGCCAGGCGGATATGCTCAAACAAGACTTGTCTTTGGTAGAAAAAGACCTGGATCGCCAGCGGCAGTTGGCCCAACAGGGACTGGTCAGCGCCCAGGATATGGAAAAAACAAACTCGAATTTTCTCCGGCAAAAGCAGCAACTGGAAGGGTTCGTTGCCAATACGAGCAGCCAGCGGGTGAAGATCAGGCAGCTGGAAACCGAACAGAGCCAGCTCAGCCAGGGGCATCGCCAGGACCTGCTGACAAAATGGGAAACAATCCGGCAAATCTGCCTTGGCCTGCGCGGCGAGATCAACCAGTGGGAACTGCTTTACCTGGTAAAAGCGCCTGTTGCGGGGCGTATCACCCTGTCCGTGCCGCTTTCCGAGCAGGCGTTTATCCGTGCCGACCAGGAATTGTTCTCGATTGTTTCACCTATGGCCGATAGCGGTATTCTGGCGCTGGGAACCTTGCCGCAAGCCAATTCAGGCAAGGTGGAAACCGGACAAAAGGTAAATATCCGGCTGGACGGGTTTCCGTACCAGGAGTACGGGGTGTTGGAAGGAAAAATACTGTCTGTTGCCTCCGTGCCGACCGACGGCAGCTACCTGCTTCAGATAAGTCTGCCCCCCGATCTGCGAACCTCGTCGCGTGAAATCATTCCTTTCAAGCCGGAAACCAGGGGCACCGGGCATATCATCACCCGGCAGCGGACGCTGTTGCAGCGTGTTTTTCAACAGTTGACCAGCCTTCGGGAATAGTTGTCCGTAAACAACTATAGCATATTTACATAAACATGAGGCACGAGACCTATAAGGTTTGCCAAACCTTATAGGTCTAAAAGGCTGAAAACCAATTCTCGCTTATTTTCAACCCCTGATTCGCATGAGTCATCCCGAATCTTGGTGTTAGCCAAAATTAGGAATGACTCATAGTGCCACTGCCCACTGCAATTCAATCCTCCTCCACCTCAACGCCTGTCGGGTTGCGTTCCCACATCAGGTAGGCTTTCAGAAAGCCGTCGAGGTCGCCGTCGAGCACGGCATCGGGATTGTGGACCTTATACCCGCTGCGCAGGTCTTTTACCCAGCGGTCGTCGAGCACGTAGGAGCGGATCTGACTGCCCCATTCGATCTTGCTTTTGCCGGATTCAATTTTGTCTTTTTCGGCCTGTCGCTTGCGCATTTCAAGTTCGTAGAGGCGGCTCTTGAGCAGCGTCATGGCGATTTCACGGTTGCGGTGCTGGCTGCGGTCCTGCTGGCACTCCGCCACGATACCCGTGGGGATGTGTGTCACACGAACGGCGGATTCGGTCCGGTTAACGTGTTGACCGCCTGCACCCGACGCCCTGAATACATCCCACCGGATGTCGTCGGGCTTGACCACTATTTCAATCTCGTCGTCTTCGATGAGCGGATAAACGAATACCGATGAAAAGGAGGTCTGGCGTTTGCCCTGGGCATTGAACGGACTGATGCGGACGAGGCGGTGCACACCGTTTTCACCCTTGAGCCAGCCGTAGGCGTAGTCGCCGCGGATCTCGATGCTCGCAGATTTGATACCGGCAGCATCGCCATCCTGCTCAAACAGGTCGATCACCTTGAAGCCGGACCTTTCGGCCCACATCCGGTACATGCGCAACAGCATGGCAGACCAGTCGCATGCTTCCGTGCCGCCTGCGCCCGCATTGATGGTGAGCACGGCGTTCATGGAATCTTCTTTCTGGTTCAGCGTACTTCTGAATTCGGCGTCGGCCAGGATTTCGGCCGTTTTAGTGTACTGGGCATCTACCTCTTCCTCGCTGGCCATGCCTTCCTTCTGAAATTCGAAAATTCCTTCGAGGTCGTCCACTTCGCGGGCGAGTTGGTTGTAATCGTCGAGCCAACGATTGTTGATGCCGATTTTGCGCTGGATACCTTCCGCGCGTTTGGGGTCATTCCAAAAATTGGGGTCGAGGGTTTGGCTGGTCAGGTCTTCGACTTCGCGTTTGCGGTTATCGACGTCAAAGATACCTCCTTAAGACCGCCAGTTTATCCTTCAACTCCTTGAGTTGTTCGATAGTCATGTCTGGAAACGGAAAATTTTAACTGGTAAAACGTTGGTGTTGGAGATCGGGAGTCGTCCTTAACGACGCTGTGGCCGGTTAAGTTCCGCCCGAAATAATGTGGGTGTCTTGCAGGTGAAAGTTTGACAGGCTGTTTTTTTGGGACGGGATATCCTGTCCCAAAAAAAACAGCCTGTCAACTACGCAGTGAGGACAAATGAATCCTCTACGAATTACAGCACCTCGACGTAAAAGATCAGTTCCGAGTTCGGCGGGATACTTCCCTGGCCCTGCGGACCGTATGCGAGTTCGGAAGGCAGGAAGAAGTATGCCTTGCCGCCATGGTTGAGCAGTTGTACGCCCTCGTCAAAGCCCGGGATCATCTGGCCGACACCTGCAGCGAAGGGCAGCGACTGGCCGCGCTCGAAGGAGTTGTCGAACATCGTGCCGTTGGGCAAAACGCCGTAATAGTGGGCGTGAACCTGGTCGCCGCGCTTGATGGGAGTGCCGGAGCCTTTTTCGACGATCATTGTTTTCAGTCCCGAGGCAGTCGTCGTGAGTTTGCCATTCAGTTTGCCCGAGGCATAGTCGGCTGCTGTTTCCTTTACCATTTTGGCAACGGCGGGGGCGCGCTGTATGGCTTCCTGGCCGATTTTTTGTTCTTCCATGGCCATGCGTTGCTCTTCAGCAGCGCGCTTGTCCATGTCTTCTTTCGAGATAATATCGAGCAGGACAATCTCGTAACGCACTTCTTTCTGGTCTTTCAGCGCCGGGGGAATAAACTTCAGCAGGAACGAGTCGATCGTCTCGTAAATCGTTGCGCTGTCGCCTTCGCTCATCATGAGCAGGGCGTCGTAAATAGCCGGGATACGCTTGGGTGCTTTGTCGGCGGTAAACAGTTGAAATTCGCGGGGGCCGCCGAAGTTCTTGACGGTGCTGGCCATCAGCGAATCGCCGATGTAGGTATACGATTGTACGAGTACGGTTTCGCCGGGCTGCGCCATGGGGCCGCCTTTTTTGGTGTGGTTTACAAGACGAAACCCGTTGGGAGTTTTGACGCCTTTTTCCTGATTGCAGGCGATCTGTGTTACAAAAATGGCTGCGAGAGCCAACATCAAAATTTTACGCATTTTTAGAACATGAATGAGTGAAAGCGAAAAGCCGGTCAATATGACGTTTATTGTTTTTTTAAAAGTACTTCCTTGTATTGCGGGAGCAGGCTTTTGAATTTTTCGACGGTGGCCTTCAGGCTGTCGTGCGAGTAGGCGCCGGCGGCATTTTTGTGGCCGCCTCCGTTGAAGTGTTTTTTGCAGATTTCCTGCACATCCAGATCGCCCTTGGATCGAAGGCTGAGTTTCACCACGGTCGGCTGGTTGTGTATGAACGCCGCAAGGCGCACCTCCCGGATACTCAGCAGGTAATTCACAATCCCTTCCGTATCTCCCCGCTGTATATTGAAAATCTCGTAGTCCTTTTTCGACAGCCAGATCAGGGCCGTGCGGTATTCGGGCAGGTACTCCATACGGTTGACCAGGCAATGCCCGAGCAGTCGCAGGTTTTTTTCCTTCTGGGAATTGAAGATCATGTCCTGCACGGCGGTATCATCCACACCGCGCTCCACCAGGTCTGCTGCTATGCGGTACACCGTGGCGTTGGTCGCGTGGCGAAACGAGCCGGTGTCGGTCACCAGACCTGTAAAAATACATTTTCCGACCGTGGGGTTTATTTTCTGCCCGTCGCCGATACCCTGGATGAAGCGGTATACCATTTCGCAGGTGCTGCTGGCTTCCGGCTCGCTGAACATGAAGTCGGCAATCTGGTCGGGATACAGGTGGTGGTCGATCATTATGCGCTGGCCCGGCAGGTTCTTTATATAATCGCCCAGCTTGTCAATCCGGTTCAAGGCATTGAAATCCAGAAAGATGAACAGGTTTTTCTTGGCCAGTACGTGTTTGCATTCTTCGGTATGGATGTCCCATATCAGGATGTCTTCAGAGCCCGGCAGGGCCTCGAATTCTTCGGGGAACTCTGAAGGAAAAACAACATGCACGGTATGACCGAACTGATCCAGGTAATGCCGCATGGCCAGCGAACTGCCGATCGCATCGCCATCGGGATTGCGATGGGAAACGATGACCGTATTCTGTGGTTGATGTATCAGTTGTTTCAGTGCTGCCGGGAATTCCATGGATATCAAATCTGGGGGAATAATCTTTGGTAAATTGGTTGCCCAAAGGCCGGCAAAAGTACAGGATTCACCCCTGATTTGCAGGGTTGGCCGGATATTATTTTTCTAAAAACCTTTTTTTGCACCCTGTTTGAAATAAAATCTTGCCCTACCTTTGCGACCCTTAAATAATAACAGCCCTTTTACAGACCATTTTCTCAAAATCGCTCACAACTATCACGTCTCTCAAACATGGCAGGTACCCGCACTTTTACTATGATCAAACCCGACGCAGTACGCGCCGGCAACATTGGCAATATTCTGCAAATGATTAACGCCGCAGGCTTTCGCATTGTGGCCATGAAACTCACCAAACTCAGTCTCGAAAAGGCCGGCGAATTTTATGCTGTCCATAAAGAACGCCCGTTCTACGGCGAATTGTGCGAATTCATGAGCAGCGGTCCCATCGTCGCGGCAATTTTGGAAAAAGACAACGCCGTGGAAGACTTCCGTACCCTCATAGGCGCTACCAACCCGGCAAACGCTGCTCCCGGCACCATTCGCGCCAAGTATGCCACCAGCGTCGGCGAAAATGCCGTACATGGATCGGACAGCGATGAAAACGCCGCCATCGAAGGCGCGTTCCACTTCGGTGGTGTGGAAATGTTTTAAAGATTTTGGAGGTTGCGCGGTTTCGGAGGTTGCGGGTTACGGAGGTTGCGGGTTTCGGAGGTTACGGGTTGCGGAGGTTACGGGTTGCGGATTGGTTACGCGTCAAGGTGGGGTCGATATAAGTCAGCGTGGGTTTGTCCTGTTGTAAACATCTGTCCGCTCTAAATGCGGGTAACATCGCGACTCCCCCCGTAGAGCGGACAGATGTTTACAACAGGACAAACCCACGGGAGCCTTTGACAGACTCACTTTGACATTTGACAAACGCACTTTTATATTTGACAAATTTACCTCAACTTGGGGTAAACCCCTGACCCGCAACCTCCGCAACCCGCAACCTCCGTAACCCGCAACCTCTTTACCTCCGCGCATACGCTTCCAGCCACTTGCACTCCTTTACCACAGCGCCATAGAACGTCGTATTGGCATATTTCCGGATCAGCACGTCATAATAGGTCATGTATTGGTCGGGCAGCACAGGTATGAGTTTGCTGCCGGGCTTGTACCGGCATTCGGGATCGCAGAACCACTGCTTTTGCTGACAGCGAGCCGCCATATATGCTGCACGGGCGGCAATTTCAGGGTCCAGTGCGAGACTGAATGCTTTTTCAAAATTGCGCAGGGCAAGGCTGACGTCTGTATTTTCCCGGTTGCCGTTGGGCGACTTGCCGAGGGAAAAAACCGGCCCTTGCGCCAGTCGTAACTGGTTGTAACCGCTCCGGTAAAGATCAGTGGCATGCCAGGCAAATCCGAAATACGACATGTTGTAGTATCCCAGCCCGAGCAGGTAGTAGTACCACGCTGCGCTGCTGTCGCCGACGGCTTCGGCAGCCTTGGCCCGGAACTCAAAGTCGATTAACTTTTCCGCAATTTGCCGCCGGTTGAGCAGCAAGGAGTCGAACACTGCATCCCGGTGCACCCTTTCACCCACTTTTTCCCGGAAGGGACTGAACTTTGTCAACTTCACTTCTTCCGTCGGTTTGATGTCGCGCAGCGTAAGCAGGGCCGCCTCGGGTTGACCGATACTCAGCAGGTATGCACCCTTGATCTCCAGCAGTTGTGCGCGGATACGCTCCGGGTTGGTATCGATTTTCATCGTTTTTTCCAGCAGGATGGGGTCTTCTTCGGCAGCCAGTTTCAGCAGGTCGTCGAGTACGTCCAGTTGGGGGTTGTAACCCAGCGCCGAGGGCGGATATGCAGCCAGAATGGCTTTGCCGGGGTGACTGCTTTCGGCATAACGTATTGACAACCAGTCTTGAAGGAACGGTTCGAAGTAGGGATTGTACTTAAATGCGGCATAGCTCCTGATGCGAAACGCCATGTCGTCCTTGTACGCCTTGTCGGACGGGTCCAGGCTGAGGATATCGAGCAGGATACGCCATATCTCGATCTGGCGGTACAACTGGCTGTCGTATTTGTCTTTTTTGTTCAGGCTCTTTTCTGCGCGATTCAGGGTGTTCCTGGCTGCATACAGATCGCCGGCCAGTACTTCGAGATAGCCGCTCATGCAGAGCCAGAGTTTTGGATTGGCGCTCTCTTTTTCCCGCACGACCCTGCGGACAAACTTCTGGAGGTCGAGCAGGTGTTGAGCGGCCTGCTGTCGTTTTAACGCGCCCTTTGCCTCGCCATATTTCTGATCCGTTACGCGGGTGCGCAGGAAGGTCTTCTCCAGTTCCTGCACCTCGCTTACCAGCAGCAGGTCGAGTTGCGGGTTTCCGGCATCCAGATCGTACACCTCCTGCATGTCTTCCACGGCATGGGCATGCGAGCCGCCTGCCCGCATGGTATAAAGCGTGGACTTTTCGGCGTCACTCTGACACATCCTGAGCGCGAGTTCCCAGTCTTTATCATTGCGGATCAGCCAGCTCCGGTACGCCTGTGTGCGCTTGGACGCGCAATGTCGGAATACCAGCGAATACCGGTAGGCGGCTTCGGGATACTTCCCCATTTTTTGCATGGCCCCGGCCAGATGCCCCCATATCCAGTACAGTATGATACTGGACCGATGCCGCAGATCGAGCTGTGGCATCAGGTAGTTGTACAGGTCGACAGTGTATCCCCAATTGCGCGCATAATGGGCGAGCCGTATGACCTGGTAGGCATAGCGCAGTTTTACAAAGTGCGATTCGGTTTGCTTGAAACGCCCCAACCCCTCGTTGATCAGTTCGTACATGGATTCCGGGTCGCGCTCGGGCACCGTCCAGCCATCGCCGACGGCTATGACGTAGGGCTCGCACTTTTTGGCGTACATCAGGTAATCGATCACCTCGGTGCACCCGTTCAGGGCGATCATCTCGGCGAAAGTATTGCCGGCAAGTTGATAGGGCAGGGGAGTCTTTCTTTTTTTGTCTTCGGTAGCCGCCTTCAGGCGCACCAGTTCATCAATATTGCTCTGATACACCACATATTCCACATCGGCGGGCTCGGGCTGAACGCGCGCACGTACGCCCTCGAGCAGCGCGACGGGAAGCTCTACGTCCTC
>CALMBD010000340.1 GCA_937861115.1 uncultured Bacteroidota bacterium
CGCGCAAAAAGTTCATGCGCGCAGGGTTGGTTTGATTCGAAACAGGTCAGGTTTGCGAAGGTTGTATCAGCGATATTTTTGAGAGCGGTGTCCGTAAGGAACGCCTGATGCGCCGTAATAAGCACATTGGGGAAGGTCAGCAGGCGCGCAATGGTGTCGTCCTGCAAAATGTCGTTGGAATGGTCCTCAAAAAAGAGCGCCTGCTCTTCTTCGTACACATCCAGCCCGAGCGAACCGATCTGGCCGGACTTGAGCGCCTGCACCACTTCTTTGGTATTGACCAGCCCACCCCTGCTCGTGTTGATGAGCATGACTCCCCTTTTCATTTTGGCTATATTTTCCGCATTGATCATGTAGCGGGTTTGCGGATTAAGGGGCACGTGCAGGCTGATGATGTCCGAATTTCGGAACAGGGTATCGAGGTCCGTATAGGTCAGGTCGAAGCGCGCCAGGTCGGGGTTTTCCGTCAGATCGTATGCCAGCAGGCGGCAGCCGAAACCGTGCAGGATCTTTGCCAGCACCGCCCCGATTTTGCCGGTACCGACAATACCCGCCGTTTTGCCGTTCATATCGAACCCTACCAGCCCGTCGAGCAGGAAATTGAGGTCTTCCACACGCCGGTTGGCCCGTATCAGTTTGCGGTTGAGGGCAAGCATCAGCGCCACGGCGTGTTCCGCCACGGCATAGGGTGAATATTCGGGCACATTGGCCACCCGTAACTTCAATTTTTGGGCCGCCTCCAAATCCACATGATTGAACCCTGCCGAGCGCAACGCCAGGTACCGGACGCCGTTTTGGGCCAGTATCTCCAGCACTTCCGCTTTCGCGTCGTCGTTGACGAACAGGCAGGCGACTTCGCAATCCCTGGCCAAAAGCGCCGTCTGCGCATCCAGGCATGCCGGCAGCCAGCGCAGTTCATGCCGGTTTGCGTTGGCTGCTTCCAGGTGTTTTCGTTCAAAACCGGATGCGCTGAAAATGGCGATTTTCATGATCGATCGACCCTGCCGGTTTTTCGACGCTGCGGTTGCGGCCGGGAAGGGCGAAAATAGGCAAGAACAAGACGACCACCGGTTTTGGCTGTGAAAAAATTACGGTCTGCCCCTTTTTGAAAACACCTGCCCGGTTTATAAAAAACGGAAAGACGCCTTTATTACAAAGGCGCCTCCCAAAACTAAACTAGCCGTGTATGTATTCTTGTTGGCGCCGGGGTTAGCGGCGCGTTTTGATGAGTCTTTTGACTGCCGCTTTTTCTCCATCTGCGATCCGGACGAGGATCAGGCCGTCGGGCATACCCGACAGATCGATCTTCACCGGGGTATCGCCTGCGACCGCAGCGGTCTGTTCCAGCAGCAGGTTGCCCGCGCTGTCGAAAAGGCTGAGGCGGATATCACCGGAATGGGGCGCGGTGGTTTTCATATAAACCTCGGCACTGGCCGGGTTGGGGTACAGCACCCACAATGCGCTGTTGTCGGGCTCCGTCGCTGCGACGAGGCTGTTGACCGTCACGGCTGCTTCGGCGACCGTACAGCCGATGGCGTCGGTGACGACAACCGAGTACTGGCCGGCGAAAAGGTTACCGAGGTCTTCAGCCGTGGAAAACGGTTGTCCGTTGCGTTTCCAGAGGTAGGAATACGGCGCTGTGCCACCCGTTACGGTGATATCGATGCTGCCCGAGCCTGTGTTTCCGACGTCATTCGTTACCTGGCTGATGCTGAGGAACAGGGAGGGCGGCTGCGATATATTCGCCGTTTTCACCTGCTGGCAGCCGTCGCCGTCGGTTATCGTGGCGATATAGGAACCGGCGCAAAGGTTCAGGAGATTCGGGCCGGTATTCCCGGTATTCCATTGAATGCTGTATGGCGCCTGGCCATTGGTCAGGGTAAGCATGGCCTGGCCGTTGCACTGACCGGCGCAGATGACGTTGTTGGTCGCAACGGTTATGGATGCCGGCGGATGTACCGTTATCGTGAAGTTGCACAACCCGACGTTGCCGCCGCTATCGGTGTAGCGATAGGTCTGCGTGGTGGCGCCGATGGGGAAAACAGAACCCGAAGGCAATCCGGCAATCAACTGTACCTGCTGCAGGTTGACCGGGCAATTGTCGAATACCTGGGGCTGGGCAAAACTGACCGCAGGGTTGCAGAAACCGACATTTACGCTGCCCGGGCAGGTCAGGGAAGGCGCCAGCACATCCTGTACATTGATCTGTACACTTTGGGTCTGGCTGCAGCCCTGCGCGTCGGTCAGCGTAGCGGTGTAATTGCCGTTGCACAGATCGCTGATGGTATTTCCGCTTTGTCCGGTATTCCAGGTGATACTGATCTGCTGGCTGTTTCCGGAAACGGTAACCTGTGCACTGCCGTCGCAGGTGCCGGAGCAGGAGACCGGGCTTGCCGAAATGCTCGACGTAAACGGCGGAATGTTATTGGCCGTGACCTGCACGCTCTTGGTCTGGCTACAGCCCGACAGATCGGTAACGGTAACGCTGTAGGTACCCGGGCAAAGTCCGGTGGCGATGGTGCCGCTCTGTCCGTTGCTCCAGTGGAATTCTGCAGCCGGGTTGCCGCCGGTTACCGTTACACTGGCGCTGCCGTTGCACGATGAAGGACAGGATGCCGGCTCCGACGACAAGGTGAAGGCCGTCGCGGTATTTACCGAAATAATAAAACTACAGGTAGAGGTATTACCACCCGGATCGGTGTAGGAATACACTTGCTGTGTGGGTCCTGCAGGGAAAACGGAACCCGAAGGCAGTCCGGTTATGAGTTTGGGCAACCCGGCCTGGGTGCAGTTGTCGAGCACCTGGGGCAGGTTGTAGGTCACAGTCGGGGAACAGGCGGGTACGGCCTGGTCGAGCGGACAGATCAGCGTGGGGGCGATATTGTCGGTCACCGTCACCGTAGCCGTGCCGGTAGCGACATTGCCGTTGCCGTCGGTGGCGGTCAGGGTGACGGTGCGGACGCCGATTTGTTCGCAGTCGAAACTGGCGGGCGAAACGGTCCAGTTGACAATACCGCAGCCATCGGTGCTGCCGTTGTCGAACATTGCCGGCGTTACGGTGGCTACCCCGTTCGCATTCAGCGCAACCGAGGCATTTTTCAGCACCAGCACTGGCGGCGCATTATCGGTAGCCGTGATTTGGGCGACCTGGGTCTTGCTGCACCCTTTGGTGTCCGTGACGGTGCAGGTATAGTTCCCCACGCCGAGGTTGGCAGGATTGGCTGTCTGGTTGCCGTTTGACCAGGCATACTGGTATGGCGAGGTGCCGCCGGTCACATTCAGGGTCACCGAGCCGTTTTGCGACGACGCACACAACACATTGTTCTGCCCGGAGATGCTCAGCGCAAGCGGCTGCGGCGCAACCAGGGGCGTGGTCAGTACAAGGGTACAACCGGCGCCATCGGTGGCGGTGACGGTATAGGTAGCCGGTGCAAGACCCGTGATGGTTTTTGTCTGCGCGCCGTTCGACCATACATAGGTGACCGGATTCGGTGCGTTGGTTATGTTCGCCGTCAGCGCGCCGTTGTTCAGGCCCGAGCAGGTGATGCCCGTTACCGCGACGGTACCGGCGATGGAACAGGTCACCGGACTGACGGTGGTTGTCTTGTCGATGGAGCAGCCATTGTGATCGGTGATGGTGGCGGTATAGGTTCCTGGCGCAAGTCCGCCGATTGAAAGCGTCGTTTTGCCGTTGTTCCACAACACGGAATAGGGCGTTGTGCCGCCGGTAGGGCTCACGCTGGCTGCGCCGTTGTTGACCCCCATAATGGTTTGCGGTGATGAAACGATGGTCGATTGCAACAACTGCGGTTGTGTAATAACAGCCGTTGCCGTAGCAGAACAGTTTTCCAGGTCGGTTACCGTTACGGTGTATGTACCTGCAAGCAGGTTGTTTGCCGTGGCCGCCTGGGCGCCGCTCGACCAGTTGTAGGTATAACTTCCGTTGCCGCCGCCGCCGTTGACCTTGGCGGTGCCGTTACTTCCACCGAAGCAGGAGACACCCGTGGCAAGGCTTATGGTTGCTGTTACCGGAGGGGATTGTGTGATCTCCATTTCATCGGAGGCCGAGCATCCGGTTTGGGTATTGGTTACGGTAAGGACATAAGTGCCGGGAGCATTCGCCCGGGCATAGAGGCTGTTGGCGCCCAATATGATATTGCCGTTGACGGTAGTCCAGAGGTAGGTGAAATTGCTGCCAGAGGTGGTACCGATAGGGTTCATGATGATTGTCGTGATATTGCAATTGAGCACACGATCTTCACCGGCGTATACAAAGGGCGGCGTATTGTTTTCGTAAACATAGGCGCTGGTCGAGTTGGTGCAGCCGTTTACAGGGCTGGTGACGGTCACGACATACGAACCGCCGACGCTCACGGTCGGATTGTAAATATTGGCAGAGAAGCCTCCGGGACCCGACCAGGCAAAAGAAGAGCCCTGAACAGAGGAGGTAGCCGTTACCTTGGGAAGCGGGTTATTGCAGGTAATGGTGGCGCCGACGGCCGAAACCACCGGTGCGGTTATATTTTGCGTGACATTTGCGGATGCCAGGTTGCTGCAGCCGTTGGCAGGATTGGTGATGGTAACGAAATAGGTGCCGGATTGCGATACCGTCGGGTTGGGCTGGTTGGAGCTGAAGTTGCCGGGACCCGACCAGCTGTACTGCCCTGTCGAAATGTTCGCGGTAGTGGTCAGCATCACGGTCGGGTTCGAGCAGGTTTTTAGTCCGCCGGTAGCGCTGATGGTCGGCTGTACTGTATTGGAAGTAACCGCAACCGACGCCGTGGCCGTGCAGCCGTTCACCGGGTTGGTCGTCGTCAGGATATACTGACCGGGTACGGACACAACAGGGCTTTGCAGGTTGGACAGGTATCCCGAGGGGCCACTCCAGGAAAAAATGATGCCGGCAGGAGCGCCGTTGCCCGTCAGTTGGCGGGTGGGAAAGGAGCAGGTAATGGCGCCGCCCACACTGGCCGAGGCGGTAGGCGGGGTTGTGTTGGCGGTAATGCTCGTCACGGCTTTGGCCGTGCAGCCGTTAACAGGGTTTGTTACGATGAGTTGATACGCGCCTGCGTTACTCGTCGGTGCATTCTGCAGCGCGGAAGCAAAGCCGTTTGGTCCGGTCCAGGCAAACGTGATATTGGCCGGGGCGCCCGTTCCTTTCAGCAGAACAGAGGGCATGGCGCAGGTGATGGGGCCGCCATTTGTGGCGCCTACCTGCGGTTTAAGGGTATCGATAAATACCGGCGCCGTAATAATGGTCGCGCAGGTATTCACCGTATCGGTTACCGTGAAAATATAAACGCCGGGGGTATTCACATTGGGCTGCAGCAGTACGGAGGCAAATCCACCGGGGCCTTGCCAATGGAATACGCTGTTCGCCCCGCCGTACGAGGCACTCAGGTTAAGCGCACCTTGCAGGCAATTGAGCGTACCGCCTGATGCCGTTGCGGCAGGCGCCTGGTGCTGACTGCTCACTGTTGTTATATCGGAGGCAGTGCAACCGTTCTGGGTATTTGTTACAACAAGGGTATAGGTGCCGCTATGGTCTACATCGGGCGTCAGGGTATTGCCGCCTGCCAGGATGTGGCCGCCGTTGGAAACCTGCCAGAGGTAAGTAAAGCCCGGGCCGGCCGATCCCGACCCGCTCAGGGAAGTGACTGAATTGGAGCAAAATACATCGACATTATCGCCGGCATCGGCATTCGGTGCTGTAAAGTTTTCAGTGATGGAAATATTCAGCACGGCGGTGCTGCCTTCCGCATCCGTCGCCGTGACGGAGTAGTTACCGGGCCCCAGGTTGTCGGCCACCGCAGTCTGCAGCCCGTTGCTCCACAAATAGGTGTAGGCAGAAACGCCGCCCGACGCTGACACCGCAACATACCCGGTGGCCCGGAGGCAATTGATCTGGTGTATGGAGTCGAGGTTCAGGGTAATGGACAGGGGATTAACGGACGAAGGGCTGTGGCCCTTTGCCGAGGCGATTGTTATGCCATACGTACACGACATAAAACCGAGACAGAGTAAAAGGATAATACGCATCGGGTTCAAGAGATGATCTGTGAAATGAGTTGATTAGTACTGCTACATACGAAAACCCGTGCCGCAAATCGCTGCAATCTAAAATCCAGGTTAAAACGGCATTAAAAGTTGTTAAAAACAACCGGGTTAAAAGAAAGGCGCTCTCCGTTGAGAGCGCCCTTCGTTCCTAATCCAAAAAACCTTCCATTCAACTCAAATCATCAATCAACTTAATTTTCCTTTTTGCACCGGGACCATTGCGCCCATATCTGCCGGTTGAGCCGCAAGAGTCCCTGGTCCGTGAAAGGACAGGCAAATGTGCTGTTATGACCGTTACAAGCCATTAAAGCGACATTAAAAGAAAATTAAAAATCGGGGAATTGCCAGAACAGGCTCAATGCGGAAGGCTTACCCTGAAACAGCTGCCTTTCCCCGGCTCGGACTGGAGGGTGATGTTGCCATCATGGAGTTGAATGATTCGTCGGCTAAGGGATAAACCGATGCCGTAACCCTTCACAAATGGTTGCGCATTTTGCGCGCGGTGAAACGGTATGAATATTTTTTCCTGTTCCGTTTCCGGAATGCCGATACCGCTGTCTATGAAGGAGATATCGATACTCCGGGCGTTGGCTGAAAACCTGATGCGGACCGTGTGATCTTCCGAAAACTTGCAGGCATTATCCATGAGGTTGAGAAAGGCGGTCTTCAGCAGGTGTTCGTTGCCGGTGATAATGAGCATCGAATCGTCGTCGGGGAGCATGTCGTATTCAAACAGGAAATGGTACCCGGGCTGGGCATTTCCGAGTTCGTTCTGTGCAGCGAACAGGGTTTCGTCGATTCGAACGGGATTGAACCTGAACCGCTGCTTTTCCACGCCCGATTGCGCCAGTGTCAGCAGTCCGTTGGTTAGCTCCACCAGCGTACGGGTATCGTCGAGCAGCGATTGCATGACCCGCTGGTATTCTTCCGGTGTCCTGACTTTTCCCAGGGTGAGTTGAAGCTGACTGGTGATGGCCGCCAGCGGGTTGCGCAGTTCGTGGGATGCATTGCTGACAAACTGCTGTTGTATTTCAAAAGCGGACTCCAGCCTTTGCAGCATGCCGTTGAAGTTCATGGCCAGTTGGGCAATTTCGTCGCGCCGGTTGCCTTCATCGATGCGGAGGCCCAGGTTGCCGGCACTGATACTCGACACCTCGGCGTTCATCAGCGCCAGCGGACGCACCACCTGGCCGGCAAAAATGATCCCGGTAATAATGATGATCAGGATACCGATGAACAGACCTATCCACAACACATTGCGCAGGTTTTTGAGTTTGGAACGGCCATACCGGTCAAATGCCGACGAAATAACGACGTATTCCTCGTTGCCATTTTGAAAGACGATGCCCACATTTTCCACCTCCTGCCGGGTATATTCTATCTTTTTCTTTCTCCTGATCTCGTTGATCAGCCATGTGGAATAGTTGACCGGCAGGTCGTCCAGACTGCTGTACACCAGGTTGTTCTTTTCGTCAAATACCAATACTTTTTCCTGAAAGAGCGCGTGGATGGAGTTCTGGTCGATGATGCGCAACAACTTGTTGTCTACCTCCTTCACTGTCACCAGCAGACGCGCGGTTGTGATGGCCCTGCTTTCCAGACGCGCATAAAAATCCTCTCTGCGGTAGTCTGCCGACAAAATATACACCGCCAGCGAAAAAACGATCAGGATGGTGGCGACAATGGCCGTAAAGCGAAGGGTAAGTGTGGTACGGATGTTCATCAGCCTGCCTGGACTTTCAGGTAATAACCCATTCCCTGTTTGGTATGAATCAGTTTGGGCTCGAAATTGCGGTCTATTTTCTTGCGCAGGAAATTGATATATACCTCCACCACGTTGGTCCCGGTGTCAAAATTGACATCCCAGACGTACTCCACGATTTCATGGCGCGATGCGACCCTGCCGTTGCGGCGCACCAGGTATTCGAGCAGGGCAAACTCCCGTGCCGTAAGGGAAATGGATATGCCGTTGCGGGTGACGGTTTTGAAGCCGGTATTCAACTCGAGGTCGGCCACACGCAGCACTTCTCCGGATTCCTCATCGGCGGGTAAACCGGGGTTGCGTTTCAGCAGTATCCGCATCCGGGCCAGCAATTCCCGGAAATCAAACGGCTTGACAATGTAGTCGTCGGCGCCCGCGTCGAACCCGGTGAGTTTTTGCTCTACGCTACCCAGCGCGGTTACGAGGATAATGGGAATTTGCGGCTGTGCCGTCCGGATAGCCTTGCACACGTCGTACCCGCTGATAAACGGCAGGTTCAGATCGAGCAGCACCATGTCATACCTGGTACTCTGTGCCAAATGCCGGCCGACCGCACCGTCGGGAGCCAGTTCGACGGCAAAGTCGTTTTCCTCCAGCCACTTTTTCACAGAGGCGGCTACTTTGGGTTCGTCTTCGATGAGCAGCACGCTGGTTTTGTTCATATCAAGGTGCATGGTACAGGTGGTGGTAAGCAATGGTGAACAAAGATAAAGCCGGAATTGCGATGTAAAAGAAAAAAGGGCCGCCTCCGGATCAACTGGCTGTCCGAAAAGCGGCCGAACAAAGTATCACGACTTCGGGTGCCTAAGAGCGAGCCCGTGAATTTATGCCGGGCTAGCTCCCAGTAGTTAATTCAGGCGGAAACTGGCAGCGCCCAGCAATCCGCTTTCGCAATAAATGGCAACCACGTAGTTGCCCGATTTCAGGCGATCTTCCAGTTTGTACGTGAAAGACAGCCTTTGGGTGTCGCCAATGGCGACCTGTTTGACCTGCTGGGCCACTACGGCAACGGGACCGGTAGGGGCTTGAATAGATGTCTTGATCGGATTGTCGGAGCTAATGGGATGGCCTTTGTCGTCGGTAATGGCCAGGTAAAGTTTCTGTGCGCCGCGGTATTGTTCGGGTACATCCGCGAGGTCGAAACTCACCAGCATATTGCGCACTTTTTTGGCCCTTGCCGTAAGTTTTTCATTGCGGCGTTCCAGTTCCACGCGGAAAGAGGTGGCCTTGAAACGGGCGCTCTGGGTCTTGCGGATCTGCTCTTCCAGTTCCTTGGCAAGGTTCTGCATCTTGCCGCTCAGACTGGCGTTTTCACCGCGCAGGTGTTCGTTTTCGCCGCTCAGGCGCTGGTTTTCGCTCCTTAACTGGTCGTTTTCACTGCGCAGCGTGCTGATCACCGTTTCGTATTCGATCCTGATCCGTTGCAATTCGGCCACCTGGCTCCGCAGGGATTCCAGGGTGCGGCGGTTTTGCGACTTGATCTTTTTGATGGCGGCATCCTTCTCCGCGATCAGGGCAGCACTGCTGGATTCCCGCCCTTTCAGGTCTTCGTTCTCCGTGCGCAGCAGGTTGTACGAACCGGTCAGACTGTCGAGGTGGTGTTCGAGCGTTGCCTTCTCCTGCTCGAGCAGCCGGATGTCGGCGGTAATCTTTTCATTCTCGGTTTCCAGGCCGCGGGAGGTGCTCCAGAACGCATATCCCAACCCTGCGCTCAGCAAAAGCAATACCGTGGCAATAATGCCGTAGACCTTCCAACTTTTGTCGTTTCTCATAGTGTTTAAAAAAAATAAGGTGATTGAAAATAAAATGAACGGGAACTGTGTGCGCCGGCGCCGGAAGGGGGAGTGGAATACATTCCGGCTGTACGACCCAGGGGAGGAAGATGGCGCAAAGTTGCAGGGGGTACGTCCGCCGCTGCATTAAACACGCATTAAAAGTTCATTAAAAAGGTAAAAACGGCCATTTACCAGTTTCGGCGCAGCGATATGCCGCTCAGCCACGAGCGCCCGGCGCCCGGCTCGAAATACCTGCCTCCGGCCGCATTAGCCCTGACACTGTTGTACCAGCCGGCGTCAGCCGCATTGTCGCTGCCGACAAATACCTCAAGGGTCGATGCGCCGAAACGGTGGCGCCACCCGGCCCGGCCCTTCAGCAGCGCCCAGCCCTTTACGCTTGCGGTATTGTTGTCGTCGGCAAAAAAATCGCCGGAAAAACGGACGCCGGAAAACACAAACAACCCGCTGCGGTGGTACCAGCGCAGTTCCGCGTGCCCGAGGTGCCGGGGCAACAGGGGTAACTGTTTACCCGCAAAATCGCCCGACGGGGTATTGAACCGTTCAAAGTAAAAATCAGACCAGGCGTAGGTCAGCAGAATGGCCAGCCCTCGCGCAGGAAACCAGTTAAGGCCTGCTTCCGCGCCCTGCCGCACCACCCGTCCGGCGTTGCGGTAATAGGTGCGGCCCGGCTGCCCGGCAATCTCGAATGGCGTCAGTTCGTCGCGCGTAACGGCGTGAAACAGCGCCAGTTCCCAGTCGAAACGGCCCCGCTTGTGCCTGCCGCGCAGGCCCGCCTCGACCGAAAACGTGCGCTGCGGGACCAGATCAGCCGAAAAACCACCTGTCCCGGCGGGGTTATTCGACAACTCGGAGAGTGTAGGCGTTTCAAAATTGGTTGTCCCGTTCGCAAAAAAACGCAGTTGCGGATTGAGGCGCAGCAAAAAACCCGCCCAGGGGCTCGCCTGCCGGAACAACTCCCTGCCGGACTGATCGCCGTCGGCCTCAAAGCGGTCGGCCACACGCAGCAGCACTGCGTCGAGACGCAGTCCGCCGGAAAGCGTCAGCCGATTCAGCGGCGACCAGCGCCCCAATATATAAGCGCCTGTACCGGCAAAAGTCTCCGTCTGATCGAGGTTGCGGTCGCCGCGTTGTCCGTCAATATTCTGGTAGCGCCGCCGGTGGTCGGCCTGGCGGTCGTAGTCGACACCTGCCGTCAGGCGCAGCGGCGCGGTGCGGGCCGACCATTCGTACTGCGCGCCGCCGCCGGCAAAAAAGCGCTGGAAGGTCACCTGTCCGCCGTTCAGGAAGGGCAGGCGGTTTTCAAAATCACGCCCCGAAGCGTACGCCCGCAGCCGCAGGATATGCCTGCCGCCCCATTTTTTTTCGTGCAACAGCGCAGCCCGGCCCTGGCGCAGCGACTCTCCTGCATTGAATTTCAGGTTGGCGGCGTTGGCAGATTGCGGGTTGGCATCGGCCTGGGCGGCGTCGAGCGCGCCGGGGTCGTCGGCCCGGGGGCTGTCGCTGTAATTGAGCAGCAGCGTCCAGGCAGCCGAGGAGTCGGGCAGCCAGGCTATTTTGGTGTGGGCCATTGTGTTGCGCATGGCGGCGTGGTCGCGGAAGCCGTCGATAGCCTGGCGGGTCAGGCCTGCGACGAACCCGACCTTTTCCCAGCGCCGGCCTGCTTTGATGTGTACCTGGCTGAGCCCGAACGAGCCTGCCGCCAAACGCCCCTCTGCAAAACCGCCCGCTTCGACCGGCACGGGTTCCGTACCCAGGCTGACCACTCCGCCCGAGGCATTGCCCCAGAGGCCGCCGGAGGCGCCGCGCAACACCTCAAGGCGGCTGATCATTGCCGGATCGAGGTTGTCGACCTGGCCTTGCCCGTCGGGCGCCGACTCGGGTATGCCGTCGAGCAGCAATTTGATGCCCCGGATACCGAAACCCGCGCGGGCGCCGAAACCGCGTATGGAGATGCGCAGGTCCTGCGAAAAATTGGCGTCGCCCAGGGTAACCACGCCGGGTATCGCAACGAGGCTTTCGGCAAGCGTCAGTTGGGCCTGTGCCGTGCGGAGGCGCTCCTTGCCCAGCGAGGATACCGACAGAACGCTTTCATGTTCCGGCACCGCCAGCCGCGTCGTGCTGACCACCGCCGTGCGAAGGGTATCGTATAACAGTGTGTCGGGCGTTTGAGCCCATGCCGAAAAAGTCGCAAGGAACAGGGTGACGGAGAGGACAGGAAACTTCAACAAGTTATCGCGGGTTTGGACCAAAGCAAACGTGTTTGCACAAAAGCGTCAACAAGATACGGCACTTTTTCAGCGCGTTGTTACAGCGTCCCGAACTGGGGGCACTTCCCATGAAAAAGGCTAGCCGGTATTCATTTTTCCGGCTATGCTTATACCTGAACCGGCAGAAAACCATGACATGGTATAAATAATATGGGCAGAATCTTCTACCTCAACCTGAAAGAATACGTCAAATACCTATATCGAAAATATTTGGAAGATGTCTCAACAATAGCGCCGGTGTTAAAAGAGTTGGCTGCGGGACGAATGCACGGCAATTTTTTGCATCCATAGCGGCGCTGTAACAAAGAAATCAATACATTATTCAGCCTTCAGGCACCTTTTCAGCCCGGCTGGTATTTTTTAGTTGTCATTTAAATCACCTTATTTTGTTATGAAAAATCTATTATTGGTGCTGTCCGTTGCAGCGATCTCCTATCTGGCTTGCCTGGCGCCGAAACAAAAATCACCGGATGCCGCAGCCTCGAATGCCCTGAGTATTTGTGCCCCCAAATCGGGTGCGGAGGGCCTGAACACCGAGCCGGGACGGAGCGGAGCCATCGTGCCCTTGTTCAAAGGACTGACGGACCATTTTACATACCCCGTCAGCACCAAAAACAAACTGGCGCAAAAGTATTTCGATCAGGGGCTGATGCTGGCCTATGGATTCAACCACGCCGAAGCAGCCCGGTCGTTCCGTGAAGTGATCCGGCTCGATCCCCAATGCGCCATGGGCTACTGGGGCATTGCGTATGTGCTCGGGCCCAACTATAATGCCACCATGGACACTACTGCGCTGCCGCAGGCGCTGGATGCCATCCAGCAGGCCCGACTGCTCCTGCACAAGACAACGGCCAAGGAACAGGCCCTGATTGATGCGCTGTCGAAACGATATCCCAAATCGCGCCACGACAACTTCCAGGCCGGCTACGAGGCCTATGCCGGCGCCCTGCAAATGTACCAGCACCGGTACCCCGACGATCCTGACTTTGCCGCGATGACCGCTGAAGCACTCATGGATATGCATCCCTGGGATTTATGGGAAAAAGACGGCAGCCCCAAAAGCTGGACACCTCCAATCCTCAGCCTTATCGAGCGCACGCTTTCCAGGCATCCTGAACATGTCCAGTCCATTCACCTGTACATCCATGCTACGGAGGCAAGCGACAAGCCCGAAAGGGCGCTGCCGTACCTGTCCGTGCTGGCCAGAAAGGTGCCCGGCTCCGGCCACCTGGTCCACATGCCTTCGCATACCCAGATCAATACCGGTCACTACCACGAAGGTGTAGTAGCCAACGAACAAGCCATCCGGATCGACAGCCTTTATGTGGAGGCATGCCATGCAGATGGCCTGTATCCGTTGGCCTACTACCCCCACAACCGGCATTTCCTGGCCGCTTGCGCAGCACTGGAGGGCCAGGGCAAAAAGTCGGTCGCCGCCAGCAGGGTCATGAAAGACTACGTAGCCGGCATCCCTTTCCTGAAGGAACCGAACATGGGCTTTTTGCAACATTATTACTCGATTCCCTGGTTTATCATGGTCAAATTTGCCATGTGGGACGAGATTCTGCGCGAACCGCGCCCGGATGCAGACCTGAAGTATCCAACGGCAATACTCGAATACGCCCGGGGTATGGCCCTTAGTCACAAGGGCGATATCGCAGGCGCCAAAACATCGCTGGCAGTGGTTAAAACCCTCGAGACTGACAGCGCTGTCGCGGTACTGACCATGGCAGATATCAATAAAATACCGGACATCATACGCATTGCACGTTGTATGCTGGAAGCTGAAATTGCGCGTGCGGAGGGTCGACGGTCAGAATCAATAAGGCTGCTGACGGAGGCCGTGGCATTTGAAGACCAGCTCAACTTCAACGAGCCGCCGGACTGGTTTTTCTCGATCCGCCACTACCTGGGACAAGCGTTGATTGAAGCAGGCCGTTATGCCGAAGCCGAAGCCGTGTATCGCCGCGATTTGCTGGAACACAAATCAAACGGCTGGGCCTTGAAAGGGCTTCAGGTAAGCCTGGAAAAACAGGGCAAAACTGCAGAGGCCGACGCCGCGGAACGCCAGTACCAAAAGGTATGGCAATACGCCGATCGGGCGCTGGAGTCGTCGGTATTGCAGTAACAGACTAAAAACGTCAAGTTTTCACCCCTACAAACATAAAATACCGCCACAATCCCAACCAGGCCGGACAGATATCCAGCCGGAGGGTGCGGAAGGTCGACTGCAAAAATGGCAGGAGATGGCCTTCAAGCGCGACGTGGTTTTGCCCCATCCACCACCGAAAGGTCTTGCTCGGGGTGTCGTGAAAATCGACCACGCCGATATGCCCCCCGGCAGGCAGGTCGTTCCAGGCTGTTTGAATGGCATTTTCCCAGCCTGGGTTGAACATGGTAAGGGCGTAGGAAAACAGGATGTGGTCCGGGGCCTTCCGGGTCACATCCTTTTCATAAGCCGCGTTGTGCAACTGCACCCGTGCGGCAAACGGCGCCGTGGTTTCGGCAGCCTTGTGGAGCATATCGCCGGAGACATCCACCCCGGTCAGTTGAAGCGCAGGGTATCGCCGGGCCAGCAAACGCAGGTTATGACCCGTTCCGCAGCCCACCTCAAGGAGTGACTGGGGTATATCGGTCCGCACCGGCAGGTTGTACAGCAGGGTTTTTCGGCCGAATAAAAACGACCAGCGCGTAGCGTCGTATATGCCTGCATGGAAGCGGTAATACGCGCGCATTTTTTCCGGCTGCCTCTCCATCATATTTCGGGTCATATCTCTCCCAGCCAGGTGCCGGCGTAGGTACCGACGCGGTCACTGGCATACGAGCGTGCGGCTGCCACAGGGTCGAACCGGACGCGTTCGCGCACAAAATCGGGCAGAAAATCGGGTTCAAATGCCGCAGTGCGGAACAATACCCGGGCGCCGGGGGCAGCGTTGGCGAGGATCAGGCGCCACTCTTCATCGAGCGCGGAGCGCCGCTGCGCTGCCAGCCAGTCCTGGTGGTCGAGCAGTACGAAATGGGTATAGCGACCGGGATGTTGCCTCAGAAAATCGCTCAGCGATCCGGAATAGGTGCTGAGCCGTTCGCTGCGCTGGCGAAGGGTTTCGAAATGCTCTTCGCGGAGGTAGTTGGGACAGCAGGAGGCCGTGTAGTGTCCGAAGAAGTACAACTTCCAGAAATAATTGTCCTGCAGCGGCAGTTCGGTAAACACATGGCGCAGGCATTGGCGGATGTAACCGGCCAGGCCACCCGGAAAAAGTTTGGCAGCGAGGTACTGCTGGCTCTTGGGCACGCCCAGCATGCTTTGGACCAGGTGTTGCCGTATCAGCCATTGTACGAACCGGTTGAGGAACAGCGGTTCCAGTTGATCGTACCAGTGGGCCTGCTCGGCCAGGTTTTGCGATTCAAACAGGTGCTGGGTGAGGCGCGCCGCTTCCGGCCTGCTCAGTATCCACTGGCGGATGATCCAGGCCACCGTGCCGCTGCTCCCATGCCAGTAAAACGATTTGCGCAGGCCTTTCCCCCTGAAATAGTGCAGGTTACGCTCCCAAAAGAGCGCCGAGTAGTATTCAGGCATCCTGTCCCGCAACCTTTCGTAATACACCGCAGCGGCATCCGGCGAAACCCCGTCGCCGAAGAATTCGAACAGGGTCGGGTGGTCGGTACCCTGCAGCAGCGCGACCTTCAGGTGCAACAGCGCGTTTTGCCGGGGATTCAGGTCGACACAATGTATCTGCGCCGGGTTGTCGAGCAGATAGTCGAGTGCGTTGCAGCCGGCGCTGGTGAGCATAACTATATTGCTCTTATCGTTGATATCGAGTAAGTTGCGGTCGCAGCGCGGATCTTCCCAGCATGCGTTGTAGACAAGACTGTTGCCATTGATCTGGCGAAAAACCCGTTCATTGATATTATGTGATATGCCCATACGGAATAAAGCAACGAGGCTTGATTGTTCTTTTGGCAAAAGTAGAGGGGTTGGCGCGAAATAAGGCCTAAGTCAGGGTTATAAAATGGTTAATTAGTGGCGAAAAACCGGAGAGCCGCCAAATGCAACCGACTTATGACTTTATTTTTACTTTCGCATTTATATTGTTCAACAAAACTAAATGAAAATCATGTCTGAAAAGTTAATCTCCCGCTTTGACGCACCGGGCCCCAAACGCATGCTCGCCCTCGACGGCGGCGGTATTCGCGGCGCCATTGCACTTGGATTTGTCAAACGCATCGAAAGTATCCTCCGGGAGCGCCACAACAACCCCAACCTGCTGCTCTGCGATTATTTTGACCTCATCGGCGGCACCAGTACCGGCGCTATCATTGCCACCCTGCTCGCCACCGGACGCTCTGCCAGCGAGATCACCGAGAGTTATCTGTCGCTTGGCGGCAAGATTTTCGGCGACCGCTACAGCATTTTTCAGGTCGGCAACAAGTTCAAGGCCAAATACGAAGATAAACCGCTGCAGGATGAACTGAAAAATCTCTTCGGCGATATTCCCCTGGGCAGCGACGAAATACGGACCGGTCTGTGTATCAACGCCAAACGAGCCGACACCTACAGCACCTGGTCGTTCCTGAACCACCCCCGCGCCGCATTCTACAAACCCTATCAGGAGGGCGAGTTGGGCAACAAGGATTACCTGTTGCGCGAAGTGGTGCGTGCGAGCACCGCAGCGCCCACCTATTTCTTACCCCAGCGCATCAACCTCGGCAACCGAACGGCAACCTTCATTGACGGCGGCGTAAGCGCTGCCAACAACCCCGCCTTGCAGATGTTTCTCATCGCCACGCTGGAGGGCTTTCCTTTCCACTGGAAAAAGGGCGCGGACAACCTGATGATCGTCTCGATCGGGACCGGAACCTTCACCAAACGGGTAGACGCAGAAAAAGTGGCGAGCAACAACATGCTGGAATGGGCCGCTACCGTACCCGAAATGTTGATGGACGACGCTACTTACCTCAACCAACTCATGCTGCAATACCTCAGCAAGAGCCCGACGGCTATTTCGATCGATATGGAAATCGGCAACCTCGAGCATGACCTGCTCACTCCCGAGCCGGCATTGCATTACCTGCGTTACCAGGCTTATCTCGAGCAGCCGCAGCCAAAGGACGGGAGCACAACCCGGCCGTACCTGCCGTTTGACGAAAAGAAACTGATCAAAATGCGGGAAATGGACAATGCCGATGTGGTGGACGACCTGGTTCTGGTTGGCGATATCTATGCTCAGCATTCCATTAAAGAAGAGCATTTCCCGGCGGCATTCGATCTGCCGCCTGTACAGGCCTAACGTTTTTCCCGAAAAAACGCCTTCATCAGGGCAGCGCATTCCGCCTCCATGATACCCATCTCCAGCCGGGTCTTCGGGTGGAGCAGCGATTTGCCGCCATAAAGCATGAACCCGCGTTTTTCGTCGGTAGCGCCATATACGACCCGCCCGATCTGCGACCAGGCCAGCGCGCCGGCACACATGACACAGGGCTCCAGCGTGACAAAAAGGGTGCAATCGGGCAGGTATTTGCTGCCGAGGTGCCCCGAAGCCGCCGTGAGCGCCAGTATTTCCGCATGTGCCGTCACATCGGTCAACTGTTCCGTCTGGTTGTGCGAACGGGCAATAATACGGTTGTCGCAGGTGATGACGGCGCCCACAGGCACTTCGCCTGCCTCAAAGGCCTTTTGCGCTTCGGCAAGCGCCTGTTGCATGAAATAGGTATCGGAATGGACGGACAACATGGCGACAAATAAACTGTTTTGTCGGCTATCCGAACAATTTTTATCAAAAGACTCTCTATTTTAGCGGAAACTAGACTAGCACAATGAAAATTCAGGTTATTATCTTCCTGTCTCTCGGGATAGAATTATCCGCTATTTCCGCACAGGGACTTTACGACACCAATACCATCCAGGATATCAAGATCAATTTTTACCAGGACAACTGGGATGATCTGCTGGATTCACTCAAAGGTCTGCCCGATGAACCTTATCTGTTGGCGCAATCGGTGGAAATCAACGGAGAGGTATTCGACAGTGTCGGCGTAAAATACAAGGGATACAGTTCCTTCGATACGTCCAACCTGAAAAATCCCCTGCACATCGATCTCAATCATTTTCGGAAAGGGCAAAACTACCACGGCGTAAAGAGCATCAAATTGGCCAATGGCTTTTCCGATCCCTCGTTTGTACGGCAGGTGTTGTCGTATGAAATATTGCGCAAATATATGGCCGCGCCCCAGGCAAATTACGCTAAAGTATGGGTCAACGGCGACTACCGCGGCCTGTACACCAATGTGGAAAGCATCAACAAGGGCTTTGTGCGCAAACACTTCCAGACGGACGGCGACAATCCCTTTTTTAAATGCACCCCCAAAGATGTCGTCGGCTCAACCGGGCATTGCGACCTGAAATACGAAAGCACCGACAGTGTGGATTATTACCAGCGGTATGAAATCCGTTCCGACTATGGCTGGGCCGAGCTGTTGGCGCTCATGGATACCCTGACCAACTTTCCCTCCAAAGCCCGCAACGTAGTGGATGTCGACCGCGCCCTGTGGATGCTGGCATTTAATGATGTGCTGGTCAATCTCGACTCGTACACCGGATTGTTTTCACAAAACTACTATCTCTACCAGGACAAGCATGACCGCTGGCTTCCGATCGTATGGGACCTGAATATGAGTTTCGGCGCCTTCCCTTTGCTGGATGGCAGCACGCTGCTGACAGTGCCGCAAATGAAACAACTCGACCCGCTGGTACACGAGAATAACGACTTCCGCCCGCTCATTAAAAGCCTGCTCCAGGATTCCCTTTACCGGCGCATGTACCTGGCGCACCTGCGTACGCTGCTGGAGGAGAACTTTTCCACACAAAGCTATCAAACCCGGGCGTTGGAACTACAGGCAATGATAGACTCAGCCGTTCAGGCCGACAATTACAAATTCTATTCCCACGACGACTTTTTAAAAAATGTCACCCATACCGTGGTGGCGCCGGGTGGTTTCGGCACGGTACCCGGCCTGACAGACCTGATGAGTGGAAGGTACAACTATCTGATAAACAACACAAACCTGTCGACGCCACCACCGGTCATTTCCAACGTGTCTGAATCGCTGGACGGCGAGATTTATGTGCATGCAAACGTGGCGGGCGCAACTTTCGTCATGTTGGCCTACCGGTACGACTCGTCCGGCATTTTTCAAAACCTGACCATGTTCGACGACGGCCAGCACGATGACGGGGCAGCCGGCGACGGTGTTTATGGCCAGTCCTTCCCCTACAACGGTCTGGTTGCCCAATACTACATATATGCCGAAAATGCAGGGTCGGGCGCTTTTTCACCGCAACGCGCAGAATATGAATTCTACAAGGCCAATCTGGCACCACCAAATCCTGGCGTGGGCGATGTGGTGATTAACGAGTTTCTGGTCAAAAATACGAGCAGCGAGACCGACGAAGCGGGACAGATGGAAGACTGGCTCGAACTCTACAACAACAACGACGCGGATTTTAGCCTTACCGGGATGTACCTCACCGATGATCCGGCAAAACCGGACAAATGGTTGTTCCCACTCGGCACATCCGTACCTGCCAAGGGATTCCTGATCGTCTGGCTCGATGAAGACCAGTCGCAGGGCCCCCTCCACGCCAGCTTTAAACTCAAAGCAGACGGCGAGTTTCTGATGGTCTCCAACGGAGCGGGCGGTGTCGTCGACAGCCTTTCCTTTGGGTTGCAAAAAGCGGACACTTCTTATGGGCGCTTTCCAAATGGCTCCGGCCCGTTTTTTTTCATGCCGCGCACCTTCAATACCTTCAATCAGTTGACCGTATCTACGGTGGAAACAAATCGGCATGCTGACCTCCGCATTTTCCCCAACCCGGTGGGTGGAAGGCTGACAATCCAGTCCGATGGCCCGCTCGGTCTGATCCGGGTATTCGACACCCTGGGGCAGGAAGTATGGCGACTGGATGCGGGAGATGCCCGGGTGAGTGATCTAAATGCTACAAACCTGGGTGCGGGCATTTACTGTCTGAAAATCGGGGATAACAGCCCGAGACTAATCTGCGTGCAGCATTGAGGATACCCGAAAATATGATCCTTTTCTGTCTTCTATCGCAAAAATTAGCCAAAGGCGAATAAATCCTTCGGAATACGGCTATCCTGCGTTAGGTTCGCAGCGTTAATTTGAGGTATTGTGGATATTAATTTTCGGTTAAATGAACACACGCACCGTAGCCTTCCTCGTTTTTGGACTGCCGGGTATTATCACCTGCGCCCAGGCACAGAACCTGTATGATATCAATACAGTCCAGGAGATCAGGATCAATTTTTATCAGACCAACTGGGATTACACACTCGATTCGCTCAAAGACGTTGACGAAGAGGCCTACCTGCTTGTACCTTCCATCGAGATCAACGGCGTGGTGTTCGACAGCGTAGGCGTCAAATACAAGGGCAACAGTTCGTACGACGAGGACTTTTTGAAAAACCCGCTGAATATTGAACTGGACTATATCCGGAAGAACCAGAACTATCAGGGCATCAATGATATCAAGCTGTCAAACGGTTACTCCGACCCGACAATGGTGCGCGAGGTGCTGGGCTACGACATATTGCGCCAGTACATGGCTGCGCCGCTGGCCAACCATGCAAAGGTATGGATGAACGGCGAGTACTGGGGCGTGTACGTCAACGTGGAAAGCATCAACAAACGCTTCGTGCGCAACCACTTTCATACCGACGGCAACAACCCCTTTTTCAAGTGCAACCCCGCCGATTTTCCCGGCCCTGGCTCGGGCGGCAATTTTCCGGACCTGGTCTACACCAGCGCCGACAGCGCTTTCTATTACGACAAATACGAGCTCCGCTCCAATTCAGGCTGGCATGAACTGCTGGCATTGATGGACACCCTCGCCAACCATCCGGGCAGCATCCACGAGATCCTCGACGTGGACCGCGCACTCTGGATGCTGGCCTTCAACAACGTAACGGTCAACCTGGATTCCTATACCGGCGCTTATGCACAAAACTATTACCTCTACTGGGACAAAAACGATCGCTGGCTTCCGGTGATGTGGGACCTGAACATGGGTTTCGGCGCATTCCCGCTGATCGACGGCGGCCCCATCCCGACCATTGCGCAACTCAAGGTACTCAGCCCGTTGCTGCAGTCCGACAACTTCTACCGTCCGCTGATCAAGCAACTGCTCGCCAACCCGCAGTACAAGCGGATGTACCTGGCCCACATGCGCACGATGCTGCAGGAAAACTTTTCCGGACAGGTGTTCAAGGACCGCGCACTGGCCCTCCAGGCCAATATCGACGCGGCCATACAGACCGATACCAAGAAGTTTTACTCCTACGCCAATTTCCAGAACAATATCAATGCAACGGTGTCGGCGCCGGGCGGCTTTGGCGATGTGCCGGGCCTGACGGACCTGATGAACACCCGCTATAACTTCCTGATCAACGAAAGCAACTTTACTCCTGCGCCACCGGTCATCTCCAACGTGGCAGCACAGACTACCAGTGTCGTCTGGGTAACCGCGCAGGTACAGAATGCCGCAACCGTGTTGCTGGGCTGGCGATACGACTCCTCCGATGTTTTTGTCAGAACGCCCATGTTCGACGACGGAATGCACCAGGACGGCGCTGCCGGCGACGGACAGTTTGGCGCGTCGTTCCCGGTCGGCGATATCAAGGGGCAATACTATATATATGCCGAAAACAGCGGCGCAGGCGCGTTCTCTCCGCAGCGAGCCGAGTATGAGTTCTACCAAACCCCTACGCTGCCGCCCCTGCCCAATGCGGGCGATCTGGTGCTCAACGAATTCCTGGCCAACAACAAAACGAGCGAAAAAGACGAGGCAGGGCAATACGAAGACTGGCTCGAACTGTACAACAACAGCAACCAGCCCATCAGCCTGCTCGGACTCTACCTGAGCGACACCCCCCTCAAACCGAACAAATGGTCCTTTCCTTCGAACAGCACCATCCCGGCCAAGGGCTTTCTGATCGTTTGGCTCGATGAAGACCAGTCGCAGGGCCCCTTTCACGCCAATTTCAGACTTAACACGAACGGCGAGTTCCTGATGTTGTCGAATGGTGCAGGCGGCGTGGTCGACAGCCTTTCCTACGGGCCGCAGAAAGCAGACACCACATTTGGCCGGTACCCCAACGGCACGGGCAGTTTCACCTTTATGCCCCGTACCTTTAATGCCCCCAACTCCCTGACTACGGGCACTGCCGAACCCGGGAAAGGGGGCCAGGTCCTTGTGTACCCGAATCCCGCCGACCAGTTCCTGAACGTGCGTGCAGATCAACCGCTCGGCGCCATCGAAGTGTCGGATGGGATGGGACGAAAGGTATTGCTATTGGACGCCGGACTGCAAACATCTGCTTCGTTCCATCTGGGGCATCTGCCGTCGGGGATGTACAGCCTCCGAACTGCACAGGGCGCAACGGTGCTGTTCAACATTCAGCGCTAAATGCTTAGCCAACCTAATACAACACATATATGAAAGTGAAATTTCTACCCGCCCTGCCGGCTATTTTTGCGGCGCTTTCCCTTCAGGCACAAGTACTTGTAAATGAATACTCCTGCGCCAACCTCACCCAGTACCAGGATGCTTACGGCAAATACGAGGACTGGATTGAATTGCACAACACTTCGGATATGCCGGTTAATATCGGCGGGTACCACCTGAGCGACAATGAGAACAAACCCACCAAGTGGAAATTCCCGCCCGGCGTAACCATTCCCGCCAAGGGATTTCTAAAGGTTTTCGCCTCCGGACGAGATGAAGTGCTGAACAGCAGCAGTTATCACACCAATTTCAAGCTTTCGCAGACCAAAAACAATCCGGAACACATTGTCTTCGCCGATGCTGCCGGTACCATCATCAACGATATGGAGGTGGTACGCACCAAACTGCACCAGTCGGTCGGGCGCGAAACGGACGGCGGCGCCGAGTGGCGTATTTTAACCCAGCCGACCTTCGGCACCTCAAACAACAATGCGACCAAATACCTGGGATTCGCCGCCCGGCCTTCCGTAAACCAGCAGGCCGGCTTCTACACCGGATCGGTGACCGTGGCGTTGTCGACCACCGAACCGGACGCACTGATCCGTTACACGATTGACGGCACCGAGCCCGGCAACCAGTCGCCGATATATGACCAGCCCCTGACTTTTTCGCAGACCACCGTGCTCAAAGCCGCTACCTTCAGCAATAACCCCCAGATATTGCCCAGTTTCGTGCAGTACAACACCTATTTTGTCGATGTGTCCCACTCCCTGGTGGTCATTTCCGTGGCAGGTAAAGACCTGCTCCAACTGGCCAACGGCAACCAGTCGCTCCGTCCGCACGGTTCGATCGAGTATTTTGGCACCGACGGCGACCGCAAGGCCCGCGCCTACGGTGAACTCAACAGCCACGGCCAGGACTCCTGGGCCAACGACCAGCGCAGTGTCGACTGGGTAACGCGCGACGAGATGGGATACAACAACGCCATCGAGGAAAAAATATTCAGCCGTTCCGACCGCAAAGAGTACCAGCGCATCATCCTGCGCGCCGCCGGCGACGACAATTACCCCGCCGCCAACCACCCGCAAAACAAGGGCAGCGCCCATATCCGCGACGCCTATATCCACAACCTCGCCGACCGCGGCGGGCTGCACGTCGATGTGCGACGCGGAGAAAAGGCCATCGTTTACATGAACGGACAATACTGGGGGGTGTACGACCTGCGCGAAATACCCGACGACCACGATTACACGGATTATTATTACGGTCAGGGGAAATACGACATCCAGTACATCCTGACCTGGGGCAATACCTGGGCGGAGTACGGCGGCCAGCAGGCCCTCGACGACTGGAACAACCTCTATAGTTTTATCACCTCCAACGATATGGCCGACCCGTCGAACCTCCATTTTGTGGCAGACTATTACGACTATGAAAGCCTGATCGATTACGTCATTGTAAACTCCTTTACCGTTTGCTCCGACTGGCTCAACTGGAATACCGGCTGGTGGCGCGGCCTGAACCCGGAAGGCGGGCACCAGAAATGGGGCTATATCCTCTGGGACAACGACGCTACGTTCGGGCATTACATCAACTACACGGGAATCCCCGATACCAGTCCGTACGCCCTGCCCTGCAACCCGGAAACGCTTTCCGGCTGGTCCGACCCCAAGGGGCATATCACGGTGCTGAACAAACTCCGCGAGAACCCCTCCGTCGAGCAGTACTACCTCACCCGTCAGGCCGACCTGATGAACACCGTTTTCGGCTGCGAAAACATGCTCAATTACCTCGATACTATTGTCAACACCATCGACCCGGAAATGCAGCAGCATGCCGATCGCTGGTTTGGCGATTACGCAGAGTGGCAGCAAAACGTGAACAAACTCCGCAACTTTATCAGCATCCGCTGCGAGGAAGTGACCGGCGGCATGATCGACTGCTACAACCTCACCGGCCCGTACCAGACGGTTCTGCTTGTCGATCCGCCCGGCGCAGGCGTCATGCAGGCCAATACCCTGAGTTATACCGCCTTTCCGGTGCAAACCAACTATTTTGGCAATGTGGACCTGAAACTGTCGGCTACGGCTACGCAGAATTACCTGTTCGACCACTGGTCGGCAGGCGCGCATACCTTCGCCGACTCGTCGCTGCAAGTTGCAAGCCTGAACCTGACAGCGCCGGACACCATTGTGGCGCATTTCAAACTAACGACGGCGGTACATGATCCTGTAAAGCCGGGTAATGAACCGACTGTACTGGCCTACCCTTCGCTGTTTGACGGGGATATTACCCTTGATTATTTCCTGCCGGAGAAAGCCCCGGTCACCGTTTCGCTGCATTCCATGTTAGGCGATCTGAACACCGGGTTGCTGCAAACAGTACATCCGCAGCAGGAAGGTCAACACCGTGTAAAGTTGCAGGTTGCCGATCTCAACCTGCCGGCGGGCATGTACCTGTTACACTTCTCCGCAGGTGGATTTTCCAAAACCCTGAAACTGGTGAGAAGCGAATAACTGGTCAAAAATCAGGCTATAATCACCATCTTTTTGCAGAAAAACGCCTCGATTTTCATCGTTGGCCGCATTATTGTTAAACTACCGTTGACCCATCACAAAACCCTTTCCTAACCTTTAACTATTATCCGACGATAAGTGAAACAGCTATATGGCGGGCTGATAATCCTCGTAATTCTACTGGCAGCGTATTTTGCTCCGATTAATATTCCTTTTGCTGCAGAAAGCATCGGGAGGGTATTTCCTGTGCGGGAGTGGAAGCTGGTACAGGATCAGACAGGCCGCATCAGCGCTGTCCTGCGCGATTATCGTTTTGGCGCCACAAGCCAGATTGACGCCTACCAGTTTGAGCAGGGTGACTTCTCCGGTCTCAGTTTCGACCTTCCCGAGGGTCGGTTTATCCAGGTCGGCGATACGGTGGTACGCATGTATTCCGTGCGTCAAAACGAAGAGATACAAAACCTTGAAGCGCAAATATCCCTGTACAAGGCCCAGTTCCAGGCCGACATTACGGGCGACAAGCCACCGATTGTCAAGGAGGCTGAAAACCGGCTGCACTTTGCCGAGCAGGACCTGACGCTCAGGGAAAAAACCTACCGCATAAAAAAGCCGTTGTGGGAGCAGCAACTCATCGCGCTGACAGAATTTCAGGAAGTAGAAAACGCCCTCGAACTGGCCAAAATACAGATGGAAATCGCCCGAAAATACCTTGAAAATGTAAGCACCGGCCTGAAGGATGAAAGTGTCGGCATTACACAGGCCCAACAACGCGGATTGAAGAACAGGCTGGACATTCTGCGGAAAAAAGGCCTTTCGTTCGTGTTGCGCGCACCTTTCTCGGGATGGATAGCGCCTTCCCCCCTCCCTGAGGAGCTGCTGGTGCTCCAGCAATGCGACGAGTACATCGTGCAGATACCCGTCAAGGTGGAATACCTGTCTTATCTCGATACCGCTACACATATTCTGGTTACGGACATGCTCACCCAGAAAACCTATCAGGCACAACTGTTGCAGACCGGCACGAAAGTCGAAGTACTCGACAACCGGCAGGTGACGCTGCTGATGGCCTCCATCAAGCCCGATAGCAGCAGCGTTCGGTTCAGCACCGGCATTGCTGCGCGTTGCCGGCTCGATTTCGGCACCATCGATCAACACGAATACCTGCGCCGCCTGTTAAACATCAAATGGTAAACCATGCGCTACGAATTCAAATATCTCGTACCGATTGAGCAATACTCCGCCCTGCGCAGTGCGGTACTGCCCTTTCTGCGCGCAGATCCGTTCGCAGCGAGGCAGCCGGACGGGAAATACACCGTGCGGAGCATCTACTTCGATACTGCCGGCTTCGATATGTACCACACCAAGGTCGACGGCATTGCCCACCGTATGAAAGTGCGCTTGCGGGGCTATAATCGGGGTGGCCCGGACAGCCTTGTGTTCATGGAGATCAAGCGGAAATACGAAAGCCCGATTCAGAAAAGCCGGTCCAGCGCGTCCTATGGTGTTGTGTTGGACCTGTTTAAAGGCAAAGCCATTGACCAACTGGAGGGCGCAATTACAGAACCCGACAACGCCCGCCGATTCTTTTACCAGGTTTTGAGCCGGAATTTGAGGCCTGTGGTCAATATTATCTATGAGCGGGAACCATTTATGGGTGCTAATTTGAACCCGGAGAACGATTTTCGCCTGACCTTCGACCTGCACCTGCGCAGCGTTGCCTATCCCGGTGTCGACGAATTGTTCGAGGACAAGGATGTCCGGTTCGCCTTTCCGGGCTATTTTATCCTGGAAATCAAGTTCAACCAATACTGCCCGGCCTGGATAAAACCCTTGCTGGAAGATTTTCAACTCCGTAAAGAACCCGCATCCAAGTATGTTGGCGCTATAGACTCCAACGCCTTCATCCGGCCAGGGCGCCACAACGACGCGTTCGCCAAAAGCGCCTACCTTGACTTAAGAGACTGAAAGCCTAACCGATGTTCGACGACTATCAAAATCTGTCCGTTTTCCCCACGTCTTCAGCCGACGTGATGGCCAACCTGTTGGTAGCCCTGGTGTGCGGGCTTATCCTTTCCATTATTTACCGGGTGACCTACCGCGGACCCTCGTATTCCGTGACGTTCGTCAACTCGCTCGTCCTGCTCAGCATCATCGCTTCTATCGTGATCATGGTAATCGGCAACAACATTGCCCGCGCTTTCGGACTGGTGGGCGCCATGTCCATCATCCGTTTCCGTACAGCCATTCGCGACACCATGGACCTGGTGTTCATTTTTCTGGCACTGGCGCTGGGCATGGCCTGCGGTGTGGGGCTTAACGCTATTGCTGTGACAGGCACCCTTTTGTCGGGGCTGGTGGTGGTGGTTCTTACCTTTACCCACTTCGGCGCGCCGCGCAGGCGTCATTTCCTGCTGCAAATTATCTACCACGCGACGCAGGAGTCCGATGTGACACAGCCGCTCGCCAGGTTTTGCCGGAGCCTGAAACTGGTGAGCATGAAAAACGTCGGCCTCGACGACCTGACCGAGAGCAATTACCACATCACGCTGCGCGACACGCGCAAAACCGAAGAGATGGTGCGCGAACTGCGGCAGTCGCCCGGGGTGCAACAGGTCAATGTTTTCTTTGATGAAGACGATTACAACCCGCCAACTATGTAGCCATGCAGGCGTTTTGTTTCCTTGCCGTTTTACTGTGTTTTTCCTGCAATCTCTTTCCTGATGCCCCCTCCTCAAGGAAGCCGGTAAAGCCGATGCATGATGCTGTACCAACGCCGTATTTTCCGAAACCTGACCGGGAATACGCGGCCAGCAGGACATTGACGGACAAAAGCCGCAAAACACTGAAGACTGCTTATGCCAGGGGGGGCATTTCCGCGGACTCTGTCGGCAAAGCCTTCACAAACTGCCTGTTGGAAACCATTATTCCTTACTGGTATGGCACGCCCTGGACCTTTACCGGCCACACCGAAATACCCGGCCAGGGCGATATCGCCTGTGGCTATTTTGTGTCGACTACCCTGCTGCATGCCGGTTTGAACCTGAATCGCTACCGCCTGGCGCAGCAAGGCCCCTCAGATGAGGCACTGATGTTGAGTCTGGGCGATACCGTTCGGGTAACCCGCTGCGACGATGCGACGCAGGCGCTGGATCATTGGCGCACTGCGTTGCGCGACGGCCTGTATTTTGTCGGACTTGGCGCAAACCATGTAGGCTTTTTGTTGAAAAGTGGTCCCGGCCTGTTCCTGATACATTCCAACTATGCAGGTCAGCGGGAAGTGCAACTCCAGCCGGTGGAAGAAAGTGTTTTAATGGATTTCCGGGAGTTTTTCCTGGCCGACATCACTTATAACCGGCGTTTAATAGAGCACTGGATGAGTGGAGAAGCCGTGCCGCTGCGGAATACCGGCGTTTTGGCGGATGAAAAATAAAAAAATTGTTCCCTACCCATTCGACTTTTAATCCGCAGTTTCGACCTTTGCGCATGGAACTGAACAACACTGTGCCGAAATTCCTCGGCGAATCACTCACCTTCGACGACGTTTTACTCGTCCCCGCATACAGCGAGGTCTTACCCCGCGAAGTAGATATCTCTTCTCAATTCACCAGAAGTATCCGCCTGAATGTGCCGGTTTCGTCGGCAGCCATGGATACCGTCACCGACAAGACGATGGCCATCGCCATTGCGCGTCAGGGAGGCATCGGGATTATTCACAAGAACATGACGGTTGCGGAACAGGCCGACCAGGTTCGCGCCGTGAAACGCTCGGAGGCCGGCATGATCATCGACCCGGTAACCCTTCACCCCGATGCAACGGTCGCCAAAGCGCTGGATCTGATGAAACAGTACAGTATCGGCGGCATACCCGTGACGGACAAGCGCGGCAAGCTCGTCGGCATCCTTACCAACCGCGACCTGCGTTTCGAGACCGACCGCACCCAACTGGTGCGCAGCCTTATGACGAAGAAAAACCTCGTCACAGCGCCGCTGGGCACTACCCTGCTCCAGGCCAAACACATCCTGCAACAACGCAAGATCGAAAAACTGCCGGTGGTCGACGACGCATTTCACCTTGTCGGCCTGATCACCTATAAAGACATTATCAAGGGCGTCAATTTCCCGAACGCCTGCAAGGATCCGCTTGGCCGCCTCGTGGTAGGCGCCGCCGTAGGCGTCACGCCCGATATGGAGGAACGCGTGGCAGCCCTGGTAAAAGCCGGCGTGGATGTGGTGACGGTGGATACCGCGCACGGACACTCCCGCGGCGTGCTCGATGCTGTCCGGCACCTGAAAAAAACTTTCCCCAACCTCCAGGTCGTCGGGGGCAATGTAGCCACCGGAGCCGGCGCAAAGGCACTTGTCGATGCAGGTGCAGACGGCGTCAAGGTCGGTGTCGGCCCGGGGAGCATATGCACCACCCGGATCGTGGCCGGCGTGGGGGTGGCACAACTTTCCGCCATCCTTAACGCTGCCGAGGCGATCAAAGGCTCCGGAGTACCCATCATCGGCGACGGAGGCATCCGGTACACCGGCGATATCGTCAAAGCCCTGTCTGCCGGCGCCAGCGCCATCATGGCGGGCTCGCTGTTTGCAGGTGTGGAAGAGGCGCCCGGAGAGACGATTATTTTCGACGGCCGGAAATTCAAGACCTACCGCGGTATGGGCAGTCTCGGCGCCATGCAACAGGGCTCCAAAGACCGCTATTTCCAGGATGTGGAAGACGATATCCGGAAACTCGTGCCGGAGGGTATTGAAGGCCGGGTGCCGTTCAAGGGGTCGGTTGCCGAGGTGATGACGCAGTACATCGGCGGACTTCGGGCCGGCATGGGCTACTGCGGCGCCCGGACGGTGCAGGAACTGCAGGAGAAAGCGCAGTTTGTCAAGATCACCAATGCGGGCATGATCGAAAGCCATCCGCACAACATTGCCATCACGAAGGAGTCGCCCAATTACAGTCGCCTGTAAATCCCGGACCTATTTACCCGTTTTTCGGTCAATCGGCACCCGCCTGATACTTTTATCCCGAACCTTGTCGGCCGGCAGGTGGGCGAGTATTTCGCTTTTCAGGGCCTCTACCAGCCGCTGTTTCACCAGGTACCGGTGCGTGACGAGACTCACCTCGCGCACCGGCTCGGGGGCAACGAAGCGTTTTACCTTTTTCAACTGCGATGCGGTGAGGTAGCCCGTTGCCAGTTCGGGCAGGATAGTGATGCCGTTTTGGGCGTCGGCCAACTGCTTGAGCGTTTCGAGGCTGCCGGCCTCGTATTCGACAGTGCGGTGGCGTTGTTGTCGCAATTCGCAGATGTTCATGATTTGCGAGCGGAAACAATGCCCTTCTTCCAGCAACCACAGTCGGTTGAGGTCGATATCTTCCGGAAGCAGGTATTCCTTGTGGTAATCCTGACCGGAATACACCACAAATGCTTCGTAGAACAGCGGATCTTCCCGGAGTGTGGCGTCGTTCAGGGGGGTCACGAGTATCGCCGCGTCCAAAAGTCCCTTGTGCATATCTTCGATCAAAACCGAAGTGGTGCGTTCACTGATCCGGAGCCTTATCTCGGGGTAGTTTTCCATAAAAGACTGGAGGAACAAGGGAAGTAAATAGGGCGAAAGGGTTGGTATAATGCCGATCCGCAGGTCGCCCTTGAGGCTCGATTCCTGTTCCAGTCCGATTTCCTTGAAGCGTTCTGCTTCCCTCAGGATTGCCCGGGCCTGGGCAATGAGCGCGACGCCAGCAAGTGTAGGCACAACAGGCTGGCGGCTCCGGTCAAATATCTTTACGCCGACCTCTTCCTCCAGTTTGCCGATCATCATGCTGAGGGTTGGCTGGGTGACAAAACACTGCTCCGCCGCCTTGGCAAAGTGCCGGTGCGCGTCGAGGGCAACGATGTATTCCAGTTGTTGCAGGTTCATGGCGCAAATATATAGACAGTTTTTATGTCAACATAGAAAATATCAGTTTGATTTATTGAACGGGCGCGATTATCTTTGACAAATATTTGCTGTTCGCATTACCTGAACCCAGTTCATAATACGGTCGGTACAGGAGCATTTTTCTCCCCCACCCGATCGTTTTCCATATATCTGTCAACAATTGGTCCTGCCGGTTCCTTGTCAAAAAGGAGCCGGCTTTTTGTTTTGCGGGAATCGCCCGGGAAAATTCAAAGCAGAAAAACCGGAGTTTCCATTACTTTCAGCCGTCGATAAATGTACTTCGGACATGAACGAACCCGCATTCCGCCAACACCTGCCCTCTGGCGTCTCCTTCGAGATGGTCTGTGTGGAAGGTGGTTTGTTCATGATGGGTGAAACGAGCGAAGATGCATACGCCTGGGAAAGGCCGCAGCATCCGGTTCAACTCACTACTTTTCATATCGGCCGGTATCCCGTCACCCAGGCACTCTGGAAGACCGTCATCGGTCAGCACGACAATCCCTCGGAATTTCCCGGCGACCAGCGACCGGTTGAAAATGTGTCATGGGAAGATATTACCAGACACTTTTTGCCCGAACTCAACCGCCTGACGGCTCCCTCCCGACCCGAAAACACGATATACCGGCTGCCTACAGAGGCGGAATGGGAATATGCAGCCCGGGGCGGCAAGGCAGATGACGCCCGGATGTTCGCCGGCAGTGAAACCCTCGACCCGGTGGGCTGGTATGAAGCAAACAGCAACGGAGAAACCAAAACCGTAGGCCTGAAAGCGCCCAACACATTGGGGCTATACGACCTGAGCGGCAACATCTACGAACGCTGTCAGGATTGCTTCGACGAGTCGTACTATCAAACCTGTCTGGAGGAAGGGGTTGTCGTCGATCCCGGCGGACCCGATCATTTTATCAAATATGCGCTCCGTGCCGCGCGTGGCGGCAGTTTTTACCAGGACGACCGGCGTTGCCGGGTCAGGTACCGCGGCAGCGCGCCCAACCGGCCGCTGACGGGCTTTGGGTTTCGCCTGGTGTTGGGAATCTTGCCCCGGCTGTCGTAGTTTGGGTTGGGCATCGGAAGGTCTATTCAAGTTATCCTGCTGTACTACACGCACTTTCTTAACCAAAGTCAATGGATGTCGGTTAGGCGGGCAGGTAATTTTGTACCATCGATACAGGAGAAGGCAACAGCATTCCTTCCGTATCCAGACAAACAAATTACCAAACCATCAAAATAACATTACGATGAACTCGCTCAAACATCTTTCAAAAATTGCAGGCGCCGGTTATCTGATTATATTCATAACCGGCATTTTTGCCAACTTTTTCGTCCTCCAGCAACTCACCGTACCCGGAGATGCCGCGGCAACGGCCGGTAACATTTCAGGCAACGGTTTTTTGTTCCGAACCGGCATACTTGGTTTTATCATCATGGTCGTTTTCGACGTAATACTGGCATGGGCGCTTTATATTTTGCTCAGTCCGGTAAACAGACACCTTTCCTTGCTGGCAGCCTGGCTGAGGCTGGTAAATGCGACCATTTTCGGGGTCGCCCTGTTTCAACTATTCGGAATTCTAAAGATTTCCAGTGGTACCGACTACCTCCAGGCATCAGCGGCAAGCCAACTGAATACACAGATAATGTTACACCTGGACGCATTCAACCATACATGGCTGATCGGTCTGGTATTTTTCGGCATTCACCTTTCCATTCTGGGTTACCTGATATTCAAATCGGGATATATGCCCCGGATATTGGGCCTCTTGCTGATCGTTGCATCGGCAGGCTATCTAACGGATAGTTTCGCCAACTTCCTTATGCCCAACTACACCGATTACAAGGATATATTCTCAATGGCAGTCATCCTGCCCGGGGTAATCGGAGAGTTGATGCTCACCTTGTGGCTTCTGTTGAAAGGGGTGAAAATACAACCCCGGCAGGAGGAGTCATTTCTTCAGCGTGACCCTCTTCTTGATCCTGCTTAGGGATTCGGGTTTCACGCCAAGGTAACTTGCCAGTTGGTGTTGGGGCACCCGTTGTAGCAGTTCCGGTCGGGTTTCCAGCAGATTCAGGTAGCGTTCTTCCGGAGAGGTGGTGATATACGAGGCGAGCATTTCCTGTTGTTTGCCAAAATCGTCCTCCATTGAAACGCGGCAAAGCGATTCAAATTTGGGAACCCGCCGGTACAGCTCCTTTTCTTTTTCGAAGTGCAGTACCGCCAGCGTTGTGTCTTCAATACAGGACAGGTAATGATTGGCGGGGGTCCTGTTCACGTAGCTGGCCATAGAGGCGATGGACTGCTCTTCCGTATAGAAACAGGTAGTTCGTTCTTCGCCATCGACCAGATAATACAATCGAACACATCCCTTCAGATTGAAATAACACTCGGAAGCAACCTGCCCTTCCCGGAGCAGGACCGTTCCTTTTTTGTATGTCCGGATGGGGATACACTCGATGATCGCTTTGGTCTCATCTTCATTCAGGGAGATGAATCGCGCAACGAGTTTTGAAATATCGTTTTCCATGATGATTACTTTGCAGGCGCAATAAAACTGGCAATCGCCTGGCTGTTTTTGTACACAAACGGCTTCTGCGTGCAATGGCGCATCTTTTTTCAACGCACCCGGCATTTCAGAAAGTATACCGACGGCTGATTTCATTGTTTTCTCCCGATAGTAGAGATAGAAATAAAAAGACGCGTCATTCCCGCTGGAACGACGCGTCTCCGAATAAACAGCCGGGTCATGAATAATGAATCCGGCGTTATGGCTCCCGCAGGTCTTACCTTACAATGACCAGTTTCTGAAAGTAACTCCTGGAGTCCTTTTCAATTCTCAGGTAATACAGGCCGTCATTGAACTCCTGCAGATCCAGTTTTGAATTTTGCTGTGCAATGGCAAGCGTCTTTACGAGTTTGCCGCTTGCATCGAACATGGACAGGTTAACCGGGTCGTTTGAAAACGCTGAAAATGCTATCGTACAAAAATCCGCAGCCGGGTTCGGGAAAATATGAATACCCCCCTCAGACGCTTCCAGATTTTTAACATCCACCAGGCCGCCGAATTTAATATCATCCCAGTAATAGGTCTTTTCGCCCGCCATGGCCCCCGTGGTGCCGAAGTTGAAGAAGATGGATACTTTGTTATAAGTGTTCGCCACGTTGATGGCGGCCGTGCCCGGGGCCTGGTTGCTGAAGTTGAACTCCAGGGTTTCCCAGGCGCCTGCCATCGTGGTGTTCGCTTCTGTTTCCACGCTGATGGTGGGGTTGGAAGCGTCCTCCACTTTCAGGCGAATAGGTGTATTGGCATCGGGCGACCATACCCGAACGGTCATCCTGGTGTTGGCTACGGTGAACGGTATCGGGTTGGCCAGGCCGCTGCCGCCATTGGTCGTACCGGCCCAAAGTTCTGCCCCGCCCGTTTTGATGACCTTGCCAACAAGGTTGTTCGGGTCGGTGGGGTCCTCGACGATGGAGGAAACATTACCGCCGAAGTCAACGAGATCGTA
>CALMBD010000341.1 GCA_937861115.1 uncultured Bacteroidota bacterium
GGGTAAAGCCTGTCGAACAAGCCTGATCCGGCAAAACGCCTGAGCATAAAGCGCCGGGCAGCAGCGCGATTTTCCCCAAAAGAAAAAGATCGCCTCATACCCGTTGAAGATTTGTCCCTTCCGCCTTTTTTCATACTTTTCCGCTCAATAATCCCTACATTTGTCGCCCTTTTGTGCATCCGACTTCATCCCGTCATCCGTATTTATCTGTGAAACGAGTCCAACTGACCGCCGCCACAACCGGTCCATCTTCATGCAACTACCTGGTTATGCTCGCTGATAAAGAACAGCCGGGCCAACTGGAAGGCGCGCTCCTGCCGGCGGAATCGTCATTCCTGCTCAAGAGTGCAGAACGCGGTGTTACGCATTTCTTTTTTCCACGGGAAGACGGCGGTATTTTCGTCAGACTGCTCAAAAAGGAAGATGACCTGGCAGCAGGGCTTGAAGCCGCAAGGTTGGCCGGCAATGAGCTGCTCCGCGAATTGCGGCAATACAAAATCCATACGGTAGCCCTCCGCGATGTATCGGGCGAAAACCATGTGCTGGCTTTTGCAGAAGGCATGGCATTGGGTAGTTACCAGTTCCTGAAATACCTGACACAGCCCGAAAAAAAGGAAAAACTGCTGCTGGAGATCGCCGTGGAAGGCGTGTCTGAAGCAGACATCGCCGAAGCAAACGCCCTGCTGGAGGCGGTGTTCCTGACACGCGATATGGTCAACGAACCCCAGTCGCACTTAAACGCCGTCCAACTCGCCGATGCGATTACCGAGGCCGGCAAGGCATTCGGTTTCGAGGTCGAGGTGTTGGAAAAGGAGAAAATAGAAAGCCTAAAAATGGGTGGTTTGCTGGCTGTCAATCGCGCCAGTTCCATACCGCCGCGGTTTTGTGTGCTCGAATGGAACCCGCCCGGCGAAAACGCCCAAAACCGGAAACCCATCGTACTGGTCGGCAAAGGCGTGGTGTACGATACCGGCGGACTCAGTCTGAAACCCACCGATGGCATGGACTATATGAAATGCGATATGGCCGGCGCAGCGGCGGTGGTGGGTGTTTTTGCCGCTGCGGCCCGCACCCGGCTTCCCCTGCATCTTGTCGGGCTTATTCCGGCAACCGACAACCAGATCGGCGAACGCGCCGTTGCTCCGGGCGACGTCATCCGGATGTATTCCGGCACTACTGTTGAAGTACTGAATACCGACGCCGAAGGCCGGCTCATCCTCGCCGATGCGCTGCATTTTGCCAAAAAATACGACCCCGAACTGGTGCTCGACCTCGCGACACTGACCGGCGCGGCCGTTCGCGCGCTCGGCACCCAGGCAATCTGCTACATGGGTACGGCGCCGGATCCCGTAAAGCGGGCACTGGAATCGAGCGGCTGGGCTACCTACGAGCGACTGGTAGAACTGCCCCTGTGGAAAGAGTTCGGCAACGAACTCAAAAGCAACATTGCCGACCTGCGAAATATCGGCTCCGGGAACGCCGGAATGATCACCGCCGGAAAATTTCTCGAACATTTTGCCGCCGATTATCCCTGGTTGCACCTCGACATCGCCGGGCCTGCCTATCTTCGCACTGCCGCAGGCTACCGAACCAGGGAAGGAACGGGCGCCGGTGTGCGGCTACTCTACGATTTCCTTAAAAAATATTACCTATGACCATCCTTGTTGGCGGTTGCCTTTTACACACCGCCTAACCCCGGTCAACAGTTGCAATATGAACAACATAACCATCGGAATTTCCTGCGGCGACATCAATGGCATCGGCCTGGAGGTTATCCTCAAGGCGCTGGCCATCAATAAAGTTGGCACGGCATTCAAAATCGTCGTGTATGGCAGCACCAAAGTGGTGGCCTACCATAAAAACATTATCACGCAGGACAACGTATTTTTCCACTCCATTCAGTCGGCCTCCGAAGCGCAGCCCGATCGTATCAACATCATTAACTGCTGGCCCGACAACGTGAACATCACGCTTGGCAAGCCGACAGACCTCGGTGGTAAATGCGCCTTTCAGGCGCTCGAACGGGCGGTAAAAGACCTCAGGGCGGAGGAAATAGACGCCCTGGTGACGGCGCCCATCAACAAAAAAGCCATGCAGATGGCCGAATTCCCCTTCATCGGCCATACGGAATACATTACCAGCGAATTGAAGGCAAAGGAATCGCTCATGCTCATGGTGTCGGATGCGCTGCGCGTGGGCGTAGCCACCAACCACCTGGCGCTGAAAGACGTCACGGCGGCGATCACCAAAGAAAAAGTGCTGCGCAAACTCCTGATCCTGGCCGAAACCCTGCGCATCGACTTCGGCATCAACAAGCCAACCATAGCGGTGCTGGGACTTAACCCGCACGCCGGCGACGAAGGCGCCATCGGCGATGAGGAAGACCGGATCATCCGCCCTGCGATCGAAGAGGCCAAGGAAAAAGGCGTGCTTGCTTTCGGGCCGTTTCCCGCCGACGGCTTTTTCGGATCGGGACAATACCACAAGTTCGACGGCATCCTGGCCATGTACCACGACCAGGGGCTGGTGCCGTTCAAAGCGCTGTCGTTCGGCGCGGGGGTGAACTATACGGCCGGGCTGGCAGCGGTGCGCACCTCGCCCGACCACGGTACAGCCTATGATATTGCCGGAAAAGGAGAGGCCGACGAGCGTTCGTTCGTCAAGGCCCTGTACCTGGCCGCCGATATCGTGCGCAACCGGAATGAATACCTCGATATGCACGCCAATTCGCTGGAACGCCGCAAACAGAAGGCCCTGATCAGCGAAACCGGCGAAGACGAACTGCTGGAAGACGTGCTTCCCGAAGATTGACGGGAATAACCCCGTCCTAGAGTCAAGACAAACAAAACGAAAAGATTATGAACGCCATATTAGGCATCGACGTAGGCGCATCCGGTATCAAGGGCGCTTTGGTCGACCTCGAAAAAGGCCGCTTGCACGGCGAACGGTTCAGGGTACCCACACCCCGGCCTTCCACCCCGGAAGCAATGGCCGGCGCCGTTGGCGAGATCGTGGATTTCTTCGGTTATTCGGGTATCGTGGGCTGTGGTTTCCCTTCCATTGTGAAAAACGGTATGGCGCTCTCCGCCGCGAATATTGACCATGCCTGGATCGGGGCCAACATCGAAAAAGTATTTGGCGACGCCACACAAACGACCTTCTTTGCTACCAATGACGCCGATGCAGCCGGTATTGCCGAAATGCGCTTCGGTATGGGTAAAGGCGAGCAGGGACTGGTGTTTCTCATTACCATCGGCACCGGACTCGGCACGGCCCTTTTTTACAAAGGCATGCTTGTGCCCAACACCGAACTTGGTCACGTGATGTGGAAAAACGGCAAATCCGCCGAATTGTACTGCTCCTCGGGCGCGCGCGAGCGGCTAAAGATCAGCCGGAAAGAATGGGCGGGGCGCTTTAATGAATACCTGCACCACCTGGAGCGCCTGTTTTCACCCGACCTGTTCATATTGGGCGGGGGGGAAAGCAAATTTTTTGATTCCTATAAAGAATTGCTAACCACCAATGCGCGCGTGGTGCCGGCCAAACTGCTCAACAATGCGGGCATTATCGGGGCGGCGGCGTTTGCGGCGGAGCAGTAAAGCGCATCCACATTCACTCTGTCTTCACTACCCTTCCCGATTTTATCACCTTGCCGTCCGTTTCCGTCAGGGTGTAAAAATAAGCCCCCGGCGTCAGCCCGTCCAGCCGTACCGTGACCGACGGTCGCATATCCAGTTTCTCCCTATGTAGAACCGGGCGTCCGAACGCATCGAACAACTGCAAGTCAAACGTTTCAGGCATATCATTGTCAGCGGAAAAGTACAGCATGTCGGCTGCCGGCACCGGCCACACACGGATTCCGGTGTTTACCGGCGGGGGGGGCGGCGTGAAAGCGCTAACCATGCTGTCGCAGGGAATACCGGCGGCATACAGGCGGTAGAAAGGCACGTTGGGCAGGGTACCAACATTGTCTGTCGGCAGGTATATGGCGTGCTGGATGACGTTGCAGGCCGCTCCGGGCTGGTCGGGCTGATCGATGACGTGCAGGTAACGGGAATTGAAGCCGGGTATGTTGCCGTAGATTTTGTTGTCGGGCGCGAGCAACAGACCGAAAAAACGTGTGGGCACCCCGTTGCCGTCGAGAAATCCGTCGTATTCGGCCACCACCTGCTCCGAGGCCAGGATGTCAGACGCTTCCAGGTCGTACTGGTATATTTTAGTATAGTTGGCGACGTACAGGTAGCGGGAGTTGGGGGAGAATGCCACACCGCCGCGATAATCAGGATCGTTATAGCTCTTTTTAGCAGGTGAATAGAGTTGGCCCGTACATCTGTCAAATCTGTACAAATAAGATGCAGTTTTTAGATTTGAGGTTTGTCCATAGTAAAAATACCGAGCATACCATTCTCCTGAGGGAGAAAATGCAGCATATCCTACTCCGTTATAAACTGTATCGCCCACTGCCTGGTCGTCGTGAAAATATATCCCTTCGGGAGAAATGAGGTACTTCCTGTGAATATTCGATTCGTATTTCGTGGTCAGGAGCCACCAGTCGCGGCCGTTGCCATGCCGGACAGCGGTGAGCAGGCCTACATTCAGGGTATCGGTTGAATTTTCAAGGGTGATTTTTTTCTGGGTGACTTTGCCCAGGCCGTTGTTGAATTGCATGTCGATGAAGGAGTACCTGAGTCGCTCAATGATGACATCCGTTCCTACATCTTTATGAACGCCGTCTATGAGAATATAGATGCCTGACGTATCAGGCATAGGCAGGATAATTAAGGATTGGGTTAATGGATATCCATAAGGAAATTGAGCAGAGGACTGAAAGTTTTCTCCATTCTGCATAACAAAATGATCGGCGTTATAGACATGGACGCCATTAGAATAACATTGCAGTTTACCAGCAGTATCCGAAACAATTCCTAATGCGATAAAAAGAGGAACACTTTTATTGATAAGCGTTACCTGAAGGACGTTATCAAGGAATTGGATATGATTGATTTTTGTTGTATCTGGAAGGCCGTAAGCGCCCAAGCCTGAAATCCATGTATTGTCTTCTTTTTGAGCATGCGATAATTTGACGAAGCACATTAATACTACTGAAACGACGAACAGAGTTTTTTTCATGACAAAATATAAAGAGCCCGCGAGGGACGAATCGTCTCTCGCGGGCCAGTGAATGATGTTGAAAGTCAGTGGGTAATTACCACTTTGATGGTTTTCAAAGCGCTTTCCGGCGTGTGTATGGAAATCAGGTAAATCCCCTGTGGAATACTGGCGATATTGAGGGTTATTTCGGAGGCGCCATCAATGCGTCTATCCATCACATTTCTTCCGGTTATATCGGTTATGGCAAGCCGGCTGCCCTCCGGAAGCAATTTTCCGAATCGGGCGGTCAGGTATTCGTCAGCCGGGTTGGGAGCGACTGTCAGGGATTCCTTCGCTGTGCGCCATTTTGTTCTTTCCTCCACAGTTTGGCAATCGTGCTCATCGTATGAAGGAATTGAATCGGCAAACATTTCATAGAGCTGCCGGGCCTTGTACACTCCGGCGCCTTCATACTGCGGACATGCCAGCGCCAGCGTCTCAATGTCGCTTTTTTCTCCCGTAGTAAAGGTGTCGAGCAGGCCGGCGTAATACCTGAAATACAGGTCGTTGATGTTTTTTTCATTTATTTCCCATACCTCCGTGGCATCCAGGGCATCGTTTTGGGCCAGCAGTTGCGTGACGCGGCCTTCAAACTCGCTTTCTACCGACGATTGCAGATTGTTCAGGTCGTCCTGCAATACGCCGATCGCCTCGTTCAGTGCTCTTTCCTGTTCCAGCAAGGTCTGCTGTTGCCCCGGTGTGGCCGTCGGATATTGGGCGTGAATCGCGGACAAAACACCGGCGAAGCTGTCGATCTGCTGTACCAACACCGTGAAAGCTGAATCCAGCGAAGGAGAAAGTTCGTGCAATTGTTCGTATGCCTGGTCGAGCGAATCGAAAGCGCCCACGATGCCGTTCTGCGCAGCGGCATAAAAATCCTCGACCTGCTGGCTCCATTCCGCCAGGTCCGGATTTTCCTTCAACTTGCGGTACAACTGGCGTTTTTGCTGGAAGCGCAACACGTGTTCGTTATCCGCTCCTGCCGTATCCAGCGCGATCAGATCGG
>CALMBD010000342.1 GCA_937861115.1 uncultured Bacteroidota bacterium
CGCCATATTAAATAAAAGTTAATTCCAGAGGCGCCGGACAATAATTCCTGAACACTACCTGTAACCCTCGCGTTTAAGGATTCATCTGCAGTTAAACTTGTATTAAGGCGATATGAAAACCTCTTTTTGGCGCCCTTTCCTGCGCCGGATCACCTATTTTTTCATCCTGATGCTCACTGCATGGCTTATCGCCGTGCAGGCAGGCTGTTTTACCATGCGCACCCCCGATCGCGACTGGCCGGAAAAACTGCGACAAAAAGGGCAGACCCTCTCCCCGCGCTTTTGCGATGTACCGGATGCCAACGGACGAATGATCCATTCCGTCAGCATCGGCACGGCCGACAGTCTGCCGCTAATCGTAATGGTACACGGCTCGCCGGGCGCTTCAGACGCTTATCTCGACTATCTCGCCGACACTTCGCTGAGCAATATCGCCCGTATGGTGTCGATCGACCGGCCCGGCTTCGGCTACACGGAGGGTTTCGGCAACCCGGAGCCTTCTATCGCGGCCCAGGCCGCATGCGTGCGGGCTGTGGTCAACACGATCGCCCCGGGCCGGAAAGTGGTGCTGGTCGGGCACTCGCTCGGCGGTCCCGTGATCGCGCGCTTTGCGATGGACTACCCGGAGCAGACAGCAGGGCTGGTGCTGGTGGCCGCCTCCATCGACCCGGACCTGGAAGAACACCCGTTCTGGCAGTCGGCGATCAACCCGCCGCCGCTGAAATGGCTGATCCCCAAGAGTTTCTGGGCCAGCAATTACGAAATAAAGGCACTGGAAAGCGAACTGCGGGATATGATGCCCCTGTGGACAAATATCCGATGCCCGGTGACCGTCGTTCACGCAAAAAACGACCAGTTGGTGCCCATCGGAAATGCCGCCTTTGCCCGGCGCGTACTGGTCAACAGCAGCGACCTCAAGGAAATGATTCTGCCCGACGGCGATCACTTTATTCTGTGGAACAGGTACCCGGTGGTGCGGCAGGCGATAGTGGATATGCTGGGAAAGCGGTAGATAAGGCGGCGGTTGAGGGGGTGACAGGGTTTTCAGGTTGGGGGTTGTCTGGTCGGGTCATTGCGGGGTCGGGGCGGCATGCGCTTTAAAACGCGGACTGCCGGAATAAAAGTATGGACAGCAAATCTGCCGGCGACCTCAAATCAGCCGCCTGACCGTCGCCCGATCCAGGTTGCTGCCATCCGGCCCGATCCCTTCCAGCAACAAGACGCCGGGGGTTTTGCCTGCCTCCAGGCTGCCCAGCGTGTCGTCGAAGCCCAGGGCCTGCGCGCCGTTGAGGGTAGCCCAGCGCAGCAGCATATCGAAGGGGACATAACTTTGGTACCGGGCGATCGTCTTCATTTCTTCCAGGATCGACAGTTGCCAGTTGGAGGTCAGGCTGTCGGTGCCGATGGTCACGCGGGCGCCGGTATCGATAAACGCCTGGTAATTGGGCAGGCGGTTTTCGATGTAGAGGTTGGCGTTGGGGCAGGTGGCCCAGAAGGTGTGCGGACTCCAGGCCTGAGCTGCGCGAATGTCGTCGGCTGTCGAAAGGGTGTTGTGCACAAAAATAGTCCGGTTGTCGGGGTTCATATTGTCCAGGGCGTAGTAGATGGACCCTTTTCCCGACGGCACGAAGTGGTCGAGCGAAATGTTGAATTTCCCGAAAAAATCGTAAAAATCGCCGCTGCCGCGCTCAAAGAGTTCGTTTTCAGGGGGTGTTTCCTGGTTGTGAATACTTACCGTAATGCCGCGATCCGGGTTGAATGTCTGAATCTGTCGGAACAGTTTTTTGCTCACCGAATAAGGCGCATGGGGAACCAGCGAACCCTTGCTGCCCGCCGCCGGTTGCAACTGTCCGTACACCGCCGACCAGTCGGCAAAGGCCTTGTCGGCGCCCGCTTCCTGCAGAAAATCAAAGAGTTCCACAAAAGTGTAGTAGCGCATCCGGCCTTTCGACTTGACGGCAAAAGTGTCGGGCGCATTGGAAATATCGCCCAGGGCGACGATGCCGCCTTCCAGCATCTCTGCTTCCGCCTTTTCGATGGCATCTGCAATGGTCTCGGCAGTGGCATTGCGCTGCGTCACCACGCCGGTGATAAACGGTATCAATCCGGTACCGGTGTTTACCCGACCCTTCATGTGCGACAGTTCGAGGTGGCAGTGGGTGTTGACAAAGCCCGGCGTCAGTACCCCCCGGCGGATATCCAGACTGGCCGGGTCGTGCTGGTCGCGGTGCTCGACGGCCAGGATTTTACCCGAATCATCGGTGATGACCACGCCGTTTTTAACCGGCGCGGAAGAGACTGGAAAGACGAAGTCGGCAGTGTATTTTTTCACGAATGGTCAGATTTGCAGCATTAGTCAATAAGCAGAATGGCGGGCATTGTGGTCTGTATGTTTACGCAAAATGAACGGGTATATTTTGTCTGGAGGTGTTTCATAAGTGGTATTGCCCTTTGTTTATCCAAATAAATTCGGAAAGCGAGGGTACTTAGTGGTGGCACATGGGTAATACCTGCCGGTTTTCCGCGGAAAACCGGCAGGTATTACCCATGTGCCACCACTAGGCCTCAATCACCCCTTCATCCTGAACACATCCCAGGCAAACCGCAGCACAATACCCACCACTACCACCAGAAACACCTTTCTGATGAATTGGTTGCCGCGCAACACCGCCATCCGGCTGCCGGCATAGGAACCCGCCACATTGAATACCATCATGGGCAGGGCCAGGTGAAAAAGAACGTATTTGTGGCTGATAAAAAATACCAGCGACGACACGTCGGACACAACATTCACCACTTTGGAGATCGCGGAGGCCTTGAGAAAACTGTACCCGATCACGCTGACAAAGCCGAAGACCAGCAGGCTGCCCGTGCCGGGGCCGACAAAGCCGTTGTAAAACCCCAGCACGACGCCCAGGCCCACCGACCAGCGGGGTATATGCGCCTCCGGGATACGGAACCGGTCGGCACTGCCAAAATCCTTCTTGCGGTAGGTGTATACGGCAATGGCAACAATGAGCAGCAGAATAACGGGTTTGAGCACCGTAGAGGGCAGCAGGCTTTGTACCGTCGCGCCGAGATAGGAGAAAATTGCCGCGCTGACGCCTGCATAAAGCACTGTTTCCCAGGGGATACGAACGTTTCGGGCGTAATTCCAGGCCGCAACAGAGGTGCCCACGGCCGAGGCAAGGCGGTTGGAACCGACCACATTGGGAACCGACAACTGGGGGTACAACACAAAAAAGGCCGGCACCTGCACCAGGCCCCCGCCACCAACGATACTGTCGATAAACCCGGCCAGGAATGCGAAAAGGCACAGCAGGTACAGTTCCATTATTTGCCCAGCCAGTGTTTAAAAGCGTCTACTTTTTCCCGGCTGATGAGCACGTCGCCGTCGCCCAGGGGGTCTTTCAGCACGACCTTCAGGCGGCTGTTGGAATAGGCCACCACGTCGCGGATGGCGCCAAGTGTGGCAATGTATTGCCGGTTGAGCCGGAAGAAATGTTGAGTATCGAGCAATTCTTCCAACTGTTCCAGGGTGTATTCAACCGGATATTTGCGGCCGTTTTGGTGGCGCAGCCACACGATCTTGTTCTCGCCGAAGAAGAAATCGATCTCGCCGGCATCGACGGCACTCAGGTGATCGCCGATTTTAACCATGAACCGCGTTTTGAACTGGCGGGGTTGCAGCATCTGCATCATTTGCCGGATGGCCCCGGCATCCAGTGACACGGGGCCGCGCAGTTGGTCCAACTTGGCGAAGGCCCGTTCGAGTTCTTCCCCGGAAACAGGTTTGAGGAGATAGTCGACGCTGTTGACCTTGAACGCGCGCAAGGCGTAGGCGTCGTATGCTGTCGTAAACACCACGGGGCAAGGCACCTCCGCCCGTTCGAATATTTCAAAACTCAGGCCGTCGGCCAGTTGGATATCGAAAAAGGCAATGTCGGGGGCCGGGTTTGCGCCAAACCACTCGACTGCCGACTGCACCGAATCGAGTGTTGCCACAATCCGGGCGGCAGGGTCGCGCTGCTGTAGTTTGGAGATCAGCCCCCAGGCGGCCAGTTCTTCGTCTTCAATGATGAGAATATTCATGCTGGTAATCCCGGTGTTACAATACAGGTATTTTGACGGCGAAATATCCGTTTTTGTTGCTTATCAGCACCTCTTTACCCGATAACAGGCGGTAGCGCGCCTGAATATTGGGCAAGCCTACACCGGTGGATTCGGGCAGGGCGTTTTTTCCCTGTACGTTGTTGCAGACCACGAGGTAGCCGTTTTCCTGAAAGATTTCGATCCGCAAGGGTTTGTTTTTCGACGCTTCATTGTGTTTCAGCGCATTTTCCACCAACATCTGCAGGGTAAGCGGCGCTACCTGGCCGGGCGGCGGGTCGGGCAAGCGGATATCTACCTTAAGCCCGGCGCCAAAACGTATCCCCATCAGAAACAGATAGGCGCGCAGGATACGGATCTCTTCTTCCAAAGACACCACCTCTTTGTCGCGGCTGTCGAGGATATACCGGTACACCGCCGACAATTGGTGAATGAAGCGCTCGGCCTGGTCCGCATCCTTGTGTACCAGCGACGACAACACGTTCAGGCTGTTGAACAAAAAGTGCGGGTTTACCTGGCTCTTCAGGGCTTCATAACGCGCTGATATCTGCTCCCTTTTCAGGCGTTCGGCTTCGACCAGGGTTTCTTTCCAGCCCAGCAGAAAAGCCCTGCCGTGCATGAAGATGGAAATAAGGAACGTGATGGCCAGGGTCGGGATAAAATCCGACAGGGTCATGTTGCTGACCACCAGCCACAGGTTCCAGCCGTACGACGATATCTTTAAGGACCATGTGAGCAATATCCAGGCGGCACAGGTAAAAGTCACCGTCAGCAAGATGGACACCAGCAGACGCCTGACCGGCGCTTCCACCCAAGTGTACCAGCGGTCGGGGATACTGCTCAGGTGCGCGTTGCCGAGCCACAGGATCGATGTGGCCATGCCTGCCCTCCAGTAATAGGCCCAGAGTAACGGCCACCCGCCGCGTTCGTACAGCCGCAACGGATTGGCGAAAAGGAAGAGGATGAATACGCCGCTGATGGCCGCAATAACAACGAAATCCCGGATGAATTTTTTAAAGGACTGGTTCATTCGGCGTCAAAGTTAGTTTCCTTTTTCTGTTGTACTGACCTGTTCGAGGTACCGGGCGTTGCCTTTTTTACCCCAGTGCGGCAGCAGTCCGCGGTCGGTTTCTTTTTCAAACAGCCCGGAGGCTTTTTCAAAGAGCGGTTTGGCCTTTGCCGCGCCGCCGCCGTAGAACTCGGGCATGTTCAGCGTATAGGTGCCCTGCAGGAATGGCGCGCGCGGGTTGTCGGGGTTCAGGGCCGAGGCTTTGCCCAGTTGGGCGAATACTTTGGGCGATATTTCCGCGCCTTTGGCCATAGGGTTTTCCATCAGCCGGCCGATAAGGATATAGGCCTGTAATACGTACAATTCGGACTCCTGCGGCGCGAGGGCGAGGGCTTTGTCGAGATTGGCCTGCGCGAGATCAATGGTGAGCAACGCAGCGGCCACGTCCTGTTTGATCAGGGAAAACGCCGCGTTCAACTGGCTGAAGGAAGCATAGTACAGCGGCAGCCATTCCTTGGGCTCGGCGGCGGCAATGCGCGAAAATGTGTTGGCGACAGCCTGGTAATCGGCCATGGTTTTGGTGGTGTCCAGTTGCGCCACAGCGTCGGTCATGGCGGCAGTGTAGCGGCTGTCCTGTGCGGAAAGAGCGAAGGTTGTCAGGGTAAGGGCAAATGCAAAAAAGAAGTTTTTCATCGCGTAACAATTAGTATTGTGTTGATTGTTAAATTGTTACGACAAAGGTGACAGGAAATTCGACACAAATAAAACGGAGTTGACCGAAGTGTCGAATATGGGGAGTGAAGTGTT
>CALMBD010000343.1 GCA_937861115.1 uncultured Bacteroidota bacterium
GATGTACAAACGATAATCATTGTATTTTTGAATGCATTATTAGCAAGTTTGCTTAGATTTTATTCAAATTACTCTCTGTTGCAAATTGTGGCTATTTGTATTATCACTAGTGTATTGTTGAAAATAACGCTGGTTTTGACAATCAAAAAATAATGAATTCTATGCCACCCACTCACCACGCCCGTCGCCACCGCAACCCACACACCCACGGCGAACAACAACCGTCGTCGGAACCGTTTTTTTCCAAAGCGGAAAAAACTACCGTGCGGCAAAAACCAGAACTGTTTTTTGCCGGCAAGGCCATTGTGGTACAGGCCAAACTGAGCATCGGCCAACCAGGCGACCAGTATGAGCGCGAAGCCGATGCCGTAGCTGAAAACGTGGTGAGCAGGCCGGGTAATGTACCTGGGGTGCAGCAGAAAGGAGAGATCAGTGCCATTCAAAGGCTGGCGACGCCGGTTGAAGACGAGAAACTCGGCACCAACGACGCCCGGATGGCTAAAGACAAGGAAATCCAGGAAAAACCGCTGGACGGTGGACGGATACAAAAAATGGACACCTCGGAAGAAGAAGAACCGGTACAAATGACGGAGGCGCCGGAAGAAGAAGAAATGATTCAATCAAAAACGGACGGCGCCGGCGCCGCGTCTCCCGCGTTGAGCAACCGCATCGAACAGGCCAGGGGCAAGGGTGAGCCGCTACCCGCCAACACCCGCGCGGAGATGGAGACCTCCATCGGAGCAAATTTTCAGGGCGTCCGGCTGCATACCGACGCAGAAGCCGTCGACATGAACCGGGAACTGGGCGCGCAGGCCTTCACCAACGGACAGGACATCTATTTCAACTCCGGGAAATACAATCCGGAAAACAGTGCCGGCAAACGCCTGCTGGCGCACGAGTTGACGCATGTGGTGCAACAAGGTAAAGGAATTAACAGGGAAATACAGCGGGCATGTACTTCGGACGGATGGAAATTTGAATACGACGGTTGCAGCGTTCCGGGTTGGCTGGCAAAAGCGGCCCGTATTGACAAGGACAACCCCGCAGGAGGTAAAGATACCGATTTCGGTGCTAAAACGGGCGTAAACGAAGGTAAGGCTTGCGACTTCCATGATGAGTGTTACCAAACCTGCGATAAAAGTGTTGGTGCAAAAGAAAGTTGTGATTTCAAGATGTATCAAAACATGGTTGCAACGTGCAATGCATCGAAAGAACCTAAATCGGTAAAAGAGAAATGCATTAAATGGGCAGAACGATACTATACCGGTCTGGTTGTCGGCGGTGGATCGGCGTTCGACGAAAGGCAAAAACAAACCTGCGGATGTACGAAGCCTCAAAAAAAATCTGGCCCAGCAAAAGAGAAAAGTAAAAAGCCGGCTGCACCTGCACCCGCCCTGGAAACTTACGGAGTCGTTACTGCCTCCGCACTCCGTGTACGCACCCAACCATCTTTGAAAGGCACCATTATGCAGATGTATTTTAAAGACTCCGAAGTTAAACTGACTTGTAAGACAAAGGGAACCTCCGTTGAAGGTAATGATATCTGGTATAAAACGGAACATGGCTATATTTCCGGGAAATATGTAACCATAAAAAAAGGAACCCCGAAAAATTGTTCTTGAGCATATTCAAATTGCAACTATCATGTCACCTAATTTATCACTGATGTTGTCATTCCTAGCCGACCTCACGCGATTTAGGTTAGCACCGCAATTTGGAAAGGAAGCTGCAGCCCCGAATGCACCCGAGTTGGAAGACGACGATACTCCATTTACCCGATTTGTTCTAAATCAGCGATTTACCATAGATGAATTTTCAATCCTTGCTTTGAGCATCGCAAGCCACTTGTCTTCTACTTTTTTCGATGCAATCGTCAACGAATACATTTCTGAAAGCAATGACCTTAAAATCTTTGGCGGCGTCCGCGGCAAAAACTTCCGCGGCTTCCTGCCCACCGGCGAAACAGCCCTCTTCCTGCTCGCCGGCGACGATCTCGAAAAGCGCCTGCAAGTGCAGGAGATGTTCAGCACCGAACACTTTTTCCACAAAAAACACATCCTCTGGCTTGAAGACGTGCCCGCCGGCGAGCCGCGTATGAGCGGAAAGATCATCCTGGCCCCCGAATACATCGAGCTGTTTACCACCGGAAAGGTAACCCCGCCCGCCTTCAGCACCGAATTCCCGGCCAAACGGATCGAAACCGGACTCGGCTGGGACGATCTGGTGCTCGACGACGACGTGATGACCCAGATCCGGGAACTCGAAACCTGGGTGCGTTTCAACGACAGGATGTTGCAGGACTGGAAACTGAACAAACGCATCAAACCGGGCTACCGGGTGCTGTTCCACGGACCGCCGGGCACGGGCAAAACGCTGACTGCCGGTCTGCTGGGCAAATACACCGGCAAAGACGTGTACCGAATTGACCTGTCTACCGTTGTGTCCAAATACATCGGGGAAACGGAAAAGAACCTCTCCAGTCTGTTCGAACGGGCCGAAGACAAAAACTGGATATTGTTCTTCGACGAGGCCGACGCCCTGTTCGGCAAGCGCACCAACGTGCGCGATGCCCACGATAAATACGCCAACCAGGAGGTGTCGTACCTGCTCCAGCGCATCGAGGAGTTCAGCGGACTGGTCATCCTCGCCTCCAACATGAAATCAAACATCGACGACGCCTTTATGCGCCGTTTCAACGCCATTATCAAGTTTTCCATGCCCGATGCGCGCGAGCGGGAACAGATCTGGCGCCTGTCCTTCCCCGAAGCTGTTGATTTCGAGCCGAACGGCAGCGGTAAGCCGCTTGATATGCCGCGTATCGCTGCCCGGTACGAACTTTCCGGGGGTAATATCATCAACGCCGTGCATTACGCCTGTCTGAGCGCCATGTCGCGCGATTCCAACATTGTCACCTGGGAATCGGTCAAAATGGGCATACAGCGGGAATTCGCCAAAGAAGGTCGCGTGTTCAAGGATTTGGGGTGACAGGAAAAGAATTTTTCCAAAAAAACGCGCGCAGGGTTGGGCAGGGATTTTGAAATATGCAACTTTAAGCCTTAAAAATCAACTGACTACTATGCTCGCCATTCTTGCCACCGTTATCGGTATCGTTTTCGTCATGCTGCTCTTCAGTCTGCTGGCCTCCACAGTGATGGAGCTGCTGGCCGGTTTCCTTTCCCTTCGCGGCCAGCATCTGGTCAGGGCGATCAAGGGAATGGTCGGTAGTGATGTTTGTGAAAGCTTTATCCAGCACCCCTTTTTCCAGCAATTGGCCGCCGGCTCCAAGGAGCGCACCAAAATCGGCGGTAAAAAAAGAGCGCTGCCTTCTTATATCACCGCCGGAACCTTTAGTTCTGTCCTGCTGGACATCATGGCCATCGACAATAAGGACGACCTGAAGGCGCGTATTGACGCCCTTGAAGACGGCACTTCGAAGAAACTGGCGCAGTTTCTTTATAAGCAGACCAACGGCGAGGTGGTCGATTTCAAGAAAAAACTGGAAGACTGGTACGGTGAGGTCATGGACCGCGCTTCGGGCGCCTACAAGCGCACATCGCAGCGCTGGCTGATCGGCATCGGGCTTGTCCTGGCTGTCGTGTTCAATGCCGATGTGATCATGATCTACCACAACCTGAGCGTGAACGCCACGCTCAGCAACATGGTCGCCGATGCAGCGACCAACTTTGTCAATACCCAGCCGGCCCCCACGGCGCCCAATCTGGACAATCCCAACATTACGGAAGCCCGCCAAAAGATCGGTGTACTCGTCAACGATAATATCGGCGCGCTGGCTTCGCCGCTCGGCCTCGGCTGGGATACCGTCAATCCCTCGGATATCAACGGGAAATGGTTTCTGTACAAGATTATCGGCTGGCTCACCACTGCCCTGGGGGTATCGCTCGGCGCAACTTTCTGGTTCGAGGCGCTTAAAAAACTGGTCAGCCTGCGCGCAGCCGGTCCGGCGCCCCCGCCCCCTGCGGTTACGACCACCACGCTGACCCAGACCACGGCGGCCCCGGCCCAAACCACTACAATTTCCAGTGGCGGCGCCCTGACACAACCCGAACCGGCCGAGTTTGAAAGTATCAAACGAGCCCCGGCAAAAACACCCAAAAAGCCGCCCGCCAGGTCAAAAAAGTAACGATTTTTAACCAAAACCGTCCGTAATGGCTGCCATCAACTGGAAACTCATACTCCTGTTGTCTTCTGTATTTTTTGCCGGGATATTTATCCGCGGTGAAATAGCCCGTCGGCAGGAACTCAAACGCGAATTGAACGAGATCAAGGACAATCAGAAGCGCATCATGGCGCATGTCGACTCGATCAATGTCGCCTATGCTGCGCGAAAACTTGAATTGACCCAGCGGACCGATTCCCTGTACCAGCAGATCGACGAGATACTTCGGTTGAAGAGCCTCAATGCAGCGCGCATCCGCCAGATTCAGGAAAACATTGCCGGACAACGGCAGCAACTTTATCTCGACATTCACGACCTGAAAGAAACGATCAGCCAGCACCCGGTGGGCATCAAGAAAACAAACTGATAATCCGTTCAAATCGCCATACCGTCATGAAAACATTTCTTTTTGCCATTCTATTTGCTGTATGGGGACTTCCTGCGTTTGGCCAGGATGAAAGTATCGACACATTCCGGTACCGCCAGAACGGGCTGGATATCGAGTTTCAGGCTGTCATCGTAAAATCGAACGCCGAACTGCGCCAGATAGAACTGTTCGACGCCATGTACCCGGTGAATATCGTGCCGCAGCCGGTTTTGCACAAGGCCATCCGGATCGGCAACCGCCAAAGTATCCTGGCCGATTCCCTGCAGGTTGCGATAGCGGAACTCGAATACCGGAACAAACTGAACGACCTGGAAATCGAGAAAAAAGACCGAATTATTGACTATCAGAAGCAGTTTATTGCCTTTAGCGACAGCACCAACCAACTGCTCAACAAGTCGATCGGAGCGCTCAATATGCAATTGACCGAGTGCCGCCAGGTGGCGACCGACGCCAACAAACGACAATCCGGCGGCAAGTTATTGGGCATCCTGATCGGTGGCGGTATCGGCTTTGGAATAGGCGTGCTGCTCGGCATAATTGCCAATTAATCCATACCTTCGGGTATTCGGAGTCAGGCACGGTTACAAACGCAGTTTGTGCCAGACTGCTGCAATACACATTTTACCGCCATGATTACGACTCTCCAGCAACTGATTGATACTGAAAAATCCATTACCACCGATGAACTCAACATGCAGGCCAACAAACTGGCGGCGCACGAACTGCAGTCGAGGCTCTGTAAACTTGGCATCCTGGACCCCGTTATCGGGGGCGACAAGGACAAACCCTTCGGTCCGACAGCCGAATCCGACGGCGCTATCGGACCGATGACCCTCAACGCAATCTTTGAATTTCACCGCCTCGCCAACCTCGAATACACCGACCGACTGCTGACCCTCGACTTTACCAAAGCGCTGGTAAAGGCTGATCCCGACAAATTTCTGCCTGTCCAGTTCGACAATAAATCGACCGACGATACCCGCACGCGTTTTGCCAAACGCATCCTGCGTTGCATGCGCGCCAGGGGATACTGGATCGCCCGCAGTCCGAATGCCTGTAATATTGTTTATGTGGAAGGTGTCAACAGCGACGGCCGGGAGAATCCCGACAAGTTCGACGAGTGGAACGACCGCCGCACCGTGATCCGCATTTCCCCCGGCGGAAAACCCGAAATGATGGTCAATGACCAGGCAACCACCGAACCGGGTAAATTTTATACCGTAAATCCCTTACATTCGCTCGGCGCAGCGCGTATCGCATTCGGGCAATACAAAGCCTGGACCGATGGCCTGCACCAGGGTGTCCAGCCAGCCCTCGTACAACGCGGCGACCTGCGGGTGCACCGCGATATCGACAAAAGCGGCACGCGTAACAAGGTTGACCCCATGGATGTCGGTGACTGGTTCGGCATCAACCAACACAGTACTTCCTCAAAATCAACACCAAAACTGGTGGGAAAATACAGCGCCGGCTGCCTCGTCGGCAGGCGCTACTCCTGGCACCTGAAATTCCTGAGCGCTGTCCGCAAGGACTTCCGTTATAAAATGAACAAAAGTTACCTGTTCATCACCACAGTGCTGGCCGGCGACGACCCGCTGTTAAAATAAATATTTGCCGCGACTGCGTCGATGGCATCTGCAAGACTGACCTCAGAAACATTTGAACCATATTAACTCCTTATTCTTTCATCATCGTCAAATGAAAACGTATGGCTTCTTCTTTTCAGTTTAACGGCTTCTCTGCAGAAATTGATACGAATATATCCAAGGTGCAGATCCGGAATTCCGACAGAGTCCTTTCGGAACTTATGGTCAGTGATTGCCGGGAATGGCTTATCGGCGACAACAAGGCCAACATTACCCTCAACGCCGCCATACGGATGGCGCATTTTGTAGCGAAACAACTCGGCCTGGAATACAATACCCCGACCGACCTGTCCGGAACGACTGAAGATTTTGACAAAATCCTCCCCGGTCATATCGTGGCCGGGATCGCCTTACTGCAAGCGAACAAAGGGTCCAAGATCGACGGGAAACCGGGTGGCAGTTTCGTAAAAGACGTCATGGAAATACAGGATGATTCTCCGGATTCCTTTTTGAAATTCATGGAAGAAAGTTCCAATACGGATTTGATGGACGAAATCGGCGAACTCCTGTTGCCCAACCTGGGCGAGCCGGAATCCGAATTTTACCAATATTTCCGACGCCTTACCCGTTTGCGTAATGGTTTGTGGAGCGACAAACCCGGCATCACCAATATTTCCGGCATACGCAGAACAAAAGGCCAAAATGCCACCTGGAACGACGTGTTGGCTGTAAGCTGGAAAGACGCCGACGGAACGCTGCATTGCAAGGCCTATACCGCCACTACTGAGCCCGGCAATAAATCCAGGAACCCGACTGTTCCACCCCAATCCTTTATCGTAAAGACCGGCTATCACCACGGTCAGCAACCCGGCGGCCGCTGTTGCCGGGTTATGGCGCTGAATTCGACAAAAGAAAAACTGATCTTCACCCGCGACGATAGCAGGGGCATCAACTTCCATTCGGGCGGTAATTCCTGTATGCCGGGTAACATGAAAAAAGGCGCGCTGCCGGGTGGGAGAACGATATCCGAAGCGGATTTCAGAAAAAATATCGCCCTGGTGGAAATATTTAAAATACTGTCCAACTGGGGACTCGACAGCGCGAAAGCGTCGTGGAAAATCCTGACAGAAATGAATGATTCGCTGAAAGTATGGAACGAGACCAATCTCGTTCAAATATCGCAGTCTGATGATCGGGAAATACGCATCAGACAGGTAATGGGCAGCCAATCGAATGAAAAAACCATCAAAATTGCCGATGCCATCAACTGGACGGCTGATTACTGGATTAAAAACAAAAAGGACCCGGACGCCTTGTTGCGTATCCTGAAAGATATTGACCCTGGTTTTGCAGCGCCGGCAGACTGGAACACACTGAAACCGGAGGCCGTTGCAAATCTGATCAAGCCGAAACATATTTACGGGATCGTTGAAAAACAGAGCCGGCACAATACAGGTTTGAATGACGTTGACGGCAAACCCGGAAAGTCCTACATGATGATTCTGGCAGGGTTCCAGCCTGAAGTGTTGAAACAAAAGGAAAGAGCCCAGCAGCATCTGGCCCGATTGCAGGAGTTGTTTAAAACAGAAGGTATCACCCCCGCCGAAATGGATTACGTGAAACAAATTCGCTTTAACTCCGCAGAAGAACGCAAGATACTGGCGCTCGGCAACGTGGAACGTCGTCGTGACGAAAAAGCGTTTGATATCGAAGAGGAGGTGAAAGGCTGGTCAATTGCCTGTCAGGTTGTATTCGGTCCCGAACAGTTTTACGAATTCTGGCACTACGTCGTAGGGCAGGCCTTGCAAACCGGTCAGCGCCATTGGTATTATACCTTATTCGACTTCGAATCGATGAAAGTATCGCCGGTGGGTAAAGTTTAGGAGAGCAATTCAAGTCTGAAATCGTTCTCCCGGAAACTGTTTTAAGCCCCTCTCCGGGTGGGCTTATAAAACCGTTTCTTAAAATTTACCGGCTTTTAAAACAGCAGATGCAAGCCTTGCGTTTTCAACAATAATCAATACAACCATAGCTATGTACAAGGTTAAATTCGGCGGAAAAAAAGGCAAAACGATCAGTCTCGTGGAAAGCCCCGACATGGTGGCGATCCGTACCAAAGGCAATGCTGAACTCGAAAACGTAACAGTAAGCAGGGAAAGCCGGAATTTAATTGATCAAACAACGGAGGTGACCAGTTTTCCTGAAGCCGGCATCACCGTTCGTCGTGTGGCCAACCAGGATGAACTGGAATCCACCAAATCAACCGTGGAGGTGCGCGACGAAACCCGTGCCGCACTCAAACACGAGGAGAATATCCGTTTTGCCGGCCGGGTCCTGCAGGATGCCGACAGCGGGGAGGTGATGCTTTACACCGAGAATTTTTTTGTAAAATTCAAGGACGAAATTCCGGAAAATGGATGTCTCGAAGTACTGAAGCAATTCAAATTAAAAGTAAAATCCCAACTGCCGTTTGCGCCCAACTCCTATTTTGTCGAAGCGGAAGAGGGTACGGGCCTCAAGGTGTTTGAAATCGCCGAAAAACTGCTGAAAGAACCTTCCGTGGAATTTTGCCACCCCGAACTCGTACAGGAACGGCGCTTCAAAGGCATCCACCCCCTGCAGTGGCACCTCGCCAAAACCAATATCGGCGGTAAAACGGTGGATGCCCATATCAACATCGAAAACGCCTGGAAATACACCAAGGGCAAGGGCGTCACCATTGCCGTCATCGACGATGGTGTCGACATCGACCATCCCGAATTCGCCGGCCGTGTGGTGCATCCGTTCGATGCCACGGAAAACAACAACGATCCGCACCCAAAATCCAGAGACGATAACCACGGAACCGCCTGTGCGGGCATGGCCTGTGCTTCGGGGCTGAATGGCGGCGCTTCGGGTGTCGCGCCCGAAGCACTGCTGATGCCTATCCGCCTGCGCAGCGGTCTGGGCAGCATGGCCGAAGCCAATGCCTTTGCCTGGGCAGCCGACCACGGCGCAGATGTTATTTCCTGCTCCTGGGGACCCACCGATGGCGAGTGGTGGAATCCCGGCGATGCCGTACACAACCGGACTACCGGCCTGCCCGACAGCACGCGCCTGGCCATGGATTACGCCCTCAAGAAAGGTCGAGGGGGTAAAGGCTGCGTTATCCTTTTCGCGGCCGGCAACGGAAACGAGGATACTAAAAACGACGGTTACGCCAGTTACCCCGGCGTCATTGCCGTGGCGGCGTGCAACGACACCGGCAGGCGCAGCGTGTACAGCGATTACGGCGATGCGGTATGGGTGTGCTTTCCAAGCGGCGACTTTGGATGGAAACCCTTTAAACATCCTGCACCGATCAGCCAGGGCCTCCGCACTACCGACCGCCTGAAGGCCGACGGTTATGATCCGGATGATTATACCAACAGCTTCGGTGGCACCTCAGGGGCCTGCCCCGGTGCGGCAGGTACCGTCGCGTTGATGCTTTCGGCCAACCCAAATCTTACCCAACCCGAAGTAAAAGACATGTTGCGCCGGTCTTGCCAGAAAATAGACAAGGCCGAAGGCGAATATGACAAAGACGGTCACAGCATCTGGTACGGGCACGGGCGGATAGATGCCGCCCTGGCCGTGGAAAATGCGCTGGGGACCCAAAGGAAACCTTCCGGGACATCTATTGAAGGTTCTGTCACCTTTTACAAAATTGGCGAACAACTCTTGCAGACCGATGGCAGTATGACCGGAATGGTCAAACCTGCCCGCAAATTGATGGGCATGAGTCTCAAGATCAGCCCGGCCAGCAAGAGCCTGAAGATCAGATACAAACTAAACGTCGCTGCATCGGGAATCGTGGAGAACAAAAGCGAAGGCGAATTCGCCGGCACAACCGACGGGCGGCAACGCGTGATCGGCATTGCGCTTTGGCTGGAAGGCGACCACGCACGGAAATACGATGTTGTATACAGTGCGCGGCTGAAAGGCGCCAAGGAGCCCGTCGTTGCCCAAAACGGCGAGTGGTGCGGCGCGGAAAAAAAAACTGGTAAGACCCTTGAAGCGATTTCGGTCCTCTTGCGGGAAAAAACGGCCTGATAACCGCGGTGTAACATTACCCGGCCTGTGTTATCATACCGTTTTGAATATCTCATGCCTGTTTTGGCCGTTACAGATTTTTCCAAGTCCCCAAATCAATAACCTCTGCGACATCAATGTACACATATAGTCTGCGTACACTGTACCGATATGTTTAAGGCCCCGGTATTCATAACCGGCAAAAATGCATTCGGCAAAAGGTTCAATATGCCCTGTGTGTTCCATAAAGGATCTGTTTCCAATATTTTATCGCTTACTGTAACGGGTTGGCTATCAGAATTGCAGGGAACCTCCCCTTGTTCATCTGTTCGGATCAGGCACATATCGTTCAGTACTGTTCCCGAAGGCATGGCAGAACCCAACATGACAAACCCGTCGTGATATGCCTGGAATGGATGAACACTTCCGTGACCACGGTCGTCAGTGGGAAAAATAGAGAGATTCGACCCGAAGTACCTATTGAACCATTGAAACGAGCCATCTCCACCTGTTTTCAACATAAAAAGCCCGCCTTGGGTTTGACCTGCTGCAACCAACCCTCCATCGTTTGTAACGGCCATAGAACAGTCATCCTGAATACCAGGTATCTGGTACGATTTAAACCACAGCGCAGTGCCATCCTCCTGAAACTTGGATAAAAATACGTCGTCGGAGAAATGGCCCGAAATAAACACCTCGTTATTATTGACAGCAAGGCTCAGGCCGGTAATGGCTGTATTTACATTATTAATGGTATAGCCTTTCGTCCAGGTTACCAGACCGGCTGGGTTGGTTCGCATCAGGACAAGTGACGACGATACGGCAGAACTTCCGGTCACTAAAAAGTCGCCATTGGGCAGTTCAACAACCCCTGTAGCATAATCGTCTGCGCCGCCGAAAGCGCCATAGTGAAAGGCTCCGCTAAACTGCCCGGTTTCGGTAAGTTTTGCCAAAAACATCTGGTAACCAGTATTGCCGTCAATATCAACTGAACCTGTTATAATATAACCGTCGTCCGAGGTTTGCCGTATTTTTTTGGCAAAAATGAGTGGCGTATTGGCCATGTTCCCATATGAACTTGACCATTGATAATTGCCCACATTATCGGTTTTGAGTACAAAAAAGTCGGAATTTGAAATACCTGCTGAGCCAAGAATGACAATCCCTCCGTCGTTGGCCTCCACAATATCTGAAGGGGTACCAAAAATGGATAGCGGGAATACTTTTTTCCATAACAATCCACCATTTCGATCGAGTCTGGTCAGAAAACCGGTTCTGGCAGAGCTCCCGGAAGGCCTTTCAAAACCAGTAATCAGTAAATCCTCATTCAAGGACCTGGTAATGGCCGTTCCGGCTTCCTGGACCCCGATGCTTCCGAGATACGCAAAAAAGATTTGTTGCAGGGCAGTATTATCATCTTCGCCCGGGCATTGGTCCATAGCATCGCAAATCCCATCGGCATCCGTATCCTGAAAGGTACCGGCGCACAGACAGCTGGAATTGATCACATCATTGATAGTGCAGGGATCGCCGTCGTTGCACGGTGTTCCGGGTTCCGGATTTTGACACCCGCAGATACCAGGCAGGATTTTATTCGGATCGGTGGCACACGGGTCATTGCAATCAGGCGTACCGTCGCCGTCTGTATCTGTATCCGGGAATCCACACCCACAAACGCCAGGCAGGATTTTATTCGGGTCTGTCGGGCAAAGATCACTGGCATCACAGGTCCCGTCGCCATCGCTGTCCTGAAAGGTGCCAACACAATTGCACGATGAACTGTAGGTGTCGTTGACGGTACATGGATCGCCGTCGTTGCAAGCGGCGCCAATAAGGGCGTCATCCAGGCCGGGGCATTGATCATTGGCATCACAAATGCCGTCACCATCCGTATCGTCGGGATTGTTGAGCGGGCACGGGTCGCAGGCGTCCGGCACCCCGTCGCCATCGGTATCAGGTGTAGAAACAACCGTTATAATCACTTCTTCCCGCGGCGATACACAATCTTCCTGGAGGTTTATATCAAAAAAAAAAAACATAGGGTATCTGTGATCTGATACCCAAGGCAGACAACATACGGAATACATATAGCCATCAATTACAAAGATGCCAGGCAACCCCGCTATCTCGAAGGGATATTGTATTGTATTGGCTTCGTATAGGCAGACAGTGGCATTACCATACATGGCCACCATGTATTCGCCTGCCGTAAAAAAGTTGGCGCCAGATGGTACAGGAATCGTCATGGTCTGATTGCTGCCAACAGTGCCGGAATAATTGAATACCGTTGTGGCTGCTCCCCCCACTATTTTTTTGATTTCCACGATCAGCGAGCCGCCCTGACAAATTTCCATTTGAAAAGACCGGAGAAAAAAACTGCTGCCTGCGGTAATGTGCAGTCCGTTGGTATGATTGGTTATCCTGTAAGTATAACTCAACGGAGGGCCTGTCATTCCCGCGGTATAAACTGTCGCCGGCTGGGTAAACTCCACATAATAATCTTCAGTAGCGCTTAGCACAGGCGTAGTAAACGAGGCGCCAGCACCGACAGCTGTGACATCCGCGAGTTCATTGAACCAGTTTATCGTGTTCGTTCCCGGATTCTGAACCATAAATGTACCCTGATAGCCCGGGCAAATAGAAATATCCATTACTGCCGGCTGGTTTACCGGGCATTGATACACAACTGACTGACACTGCTGATCGCTCCGTTCGCAAATCCCGACCGTAAGGCACACATTGTAAACACCTTCCGAGGCAAACGAATGTACAACCGAAGCCCCTGTTCCTGTGATACCATCCCCGAAATCCCAGGTATAGTGCAACAACCCGGAATTCAGCGCGGCATCAAACCGGATGACGCCCGGGCTGATGGTCGTCATGGAAAAGGTTGCGTCGGGTTGCGGCATCGCAAAAACACGGCGCGTCAATTCATTGTAGCATGTGCCGTTGGAAACTGTTAGCTTGATATCATGCGGCCCGAATGTGGGGAAACTTACGGGCATTATTGTCTGGGGCGGGTCGGCATCGACCTGCCATTGAATGCTGGTCGCCCCAGTGGGAACATATTCGATATCGAGCGGTTCGTTTTGATAGAACAGCACGCTCCCTAAGTAGAATTGCGCTTTTACAGGACAGTCGGACGAGAAAGAGCATTCGTCATGCAGGGTAGGCAATCGGTTAACGGGCGAGGCATAAGCGGGAGTGACCGGCAATATGGCTGGAGGACTGTTGTCAAGACTGAACAGGAGGTCGCCTTTTAGTAAGGGAGGTATCGCCGGGGTGTAAAGAAGGGGGAAAGCACTACAGGTGGTGAGGTTATCGCTGGTGGCTTTTGCAAGCACATAACCAGCGTCCGACAGGGTAATACTGGAATTGCTGCTGAATATTATTCCATTATCATGGGTAGGTATGATTTTTTCGCCCTCATAGATATTCTGGTTTTTGGAATAAACGTAATAACTAAGGGGAATCTCAAGTGTACCCATGTGTTGAAGGCTCCCATTCACATCCAGGTCGATCATGGAAAATGATCCAATACCGTTCAAAGCCGTCAGGACATCTATTTTGCCATAAGAAGAGGACGTCATGCCAATACCCGTTTGGTTGTCAATTGACCTGACCGTTTTTAGATTTCCCTCATAATCGATATTGATGAGGTAAGTAACGGCGGTTTTATTCAAGCGGCCCATCAGCCAATAACTACATCCAGCCAACTCTACGGCGTCATAAATACCCGTGATTTCGTCGTTGTGTAAGGCGCCGAATGGACAAAAAGTGCTGCTCCAACTGACATTGCCGTTCTGGTCCAGTTTGGCCGAGTAAGGGGTGAAAAATGGATTGGTACAAACCGGATTTTTACAGTTCCCGTACACAAGATAACCACCGTCAGCCGTTTGGATGAACCCCTTTATTTGTGTGTGCTCGGTCGAGTTGTAAAAGCGGTTCCACAACAGGTTGCCGGCGCCGTCTATTTTCATCATAAACATCCTGCTGTACGGCAAAGCGCTTCCCACGAGGATAAATCCACCGGATTTGTCTTTTTGCAGAAAAAATGGAAAGGCAAATTGGTAACCGGTACTCACCCGGAATTCGCGTTGCCATATAAACTGACCCGTTGTGCCATCCAGTTTAAAAGCGGTAATGTAATGCGTACTGGTGCTTGATTCATAAGAAGGGATGGCGATAACAACAGTGCCGTCGTCATCCTCCGCAGTAGCAAAATAACCGCGCTCGAAATAATTGAAAATTTCGCCACCATAGCCTGTGAAATAAGGAGGAAGGGGCACAGGTGGCGTCGACCAAATCCATTCCGGATTACCTTCATGATCCAGTTTTTGTATCGTTTTTTGGGCCGGGTTGCCGGCGACGCTGCCCACGAGGTATCCGCCGCTTCTGGACGGGAGTACATCACAAATATATTCATCCGATTTTTTGGCAAACGAGATATCATTGTTGCCCATGACATGGATGACTTGTTCCTGACCGAAAGTACAGTTACCGTAGTTGGCTTGAAGTTCCAGGGTATAGATTCCTGTTTGGGCAAACGAAGCAGGTGGTGCGGAAACGACAGTGCCATCCAGCAGCCAGGTATAACTTGTACCGGAGGGGTTGGTCGAGGTGTTCACGGCACTCAACAGTTCGTTAGTCTCCAGAGGATTATTAATTGAAAAACTGGCCTGGACGGAACCAGAAAGGCAACATTCAAGGGCATTTTTGGCGTTGATGCGGCCGGCGCCAAGTTTTCCGGCATAAGTCGGATTTAACACCTCGATATTGTCTGCACTGTTTTTCAGGCAATACAGGATCTGATCCGGCGTAAGCGCCGGGTTTTTCGCTTTCATTAAACCCGCCAGCCCGGCAACCAAGGGGCACGCCATGGATGTGCCGTCTTGCACGCCATAATCAGAAACCCCCGTCGCCAGGGTGCTGAGGATGGCCGTGCCGGGCGCCGAAACATCGACCCAACTCCCGAAATTGGAAAGTGGGCTCCGCACATCATTTTGATCCGTGCTGGCTACAGCAATTACGTGATCATAAGCGGCCGGGTAATGCCTCAACTCCATATTGGAATTGCCCGCAGCAGCTACTACGATTATCCCCTGCTGGTAAGCCAGGTTGAACAGGTCCTGCTCGGTTTGTATCTTATCGGTACCGCCCCAGGAAATACTGATCACATCCACACCATAGGCGATGGCTTCCGCAACTCCCTGCATGCCATGCGTCGGGGCTCCGGGATAACCGGAATCCATCGTTGTTTTAATAAAAACCAGTTTGTTGTTGAAGCCGATAGATGCAATGCCGAAAGTGTTATCGGTACTTGCGCCGGCAATGCCGGCGCAATGCGTCCCGTGCGATTTGATAGGATCTGTCCATCCCAAGGGCAGGTTGACGTCTCCGTTGCCATCGGCTGCGTCCCAGCCGTGGATGTCGTCAATCTTTCCATTCGAATCATCATCGAATCCATTGCCGGATATTTCTCCGGGGTTTATCCAAAGGTTCGGCATCATATCTTCGTGATCCGTCAACAGGGCATTGTCTACAATGGCCACCCGAATGTTGTGGTCTCCATGTGACAGAGTCCAGGCATCGGGCGCCTGGATAAGGGAAAGCGCATATTGTTGAGAGAACTTCTGGTCGTTGGGTTGATAAAAATATTTCCTGATCGGTATTTTTTCAGCATAAAGGATATAAGGCAGACGGCCGATTTGTGCAATCAATTGATCTGCTCCCCCTATTTTGGAGTCAAAGGTAATTTCATACACATCGACCATGGAAGTCCCGGACAACATCTTAAAGGGCTGATTGAGGCTGCTCACCCCAAAACTTGTGAATATCCGCTTTAAACTGACCAATTGCTCATGCTGTTGAACAGACCGAGGGGTTATCTCCGTTTTGAAATCAGGTTTTACCTTGAAGTAAATCCTGTTGGCCCAGAAGGTTGAATCCTCATTAGGGATAAAGACGGTTGCCGGTTTGGGCTTGTTGTTTCCGGGTAGTGCTCCGGAAACACGGCAGGATTGGGTTAGCAGTACAATACCCAAAAATGCCAGTACTACAATACAATTGCTGGTCATTGCAGACGACTTGGTTTTTCTTTAAAAGCGATGTTAATGAAATAAGATTTCACGTAATTTAAGAAATGCCGTAAAATTATTTGCACTTCAATTGTTATGCCATAACATTACCAATATGCTTTTCACCTCCGTATTGTTGCTCTGCAGCATCGCTGCCATTGTCCTGCTCAGTTCGCGGTACCGCTTCAGCACTTTTTTTGTCCTGATCGCTGTCGCCATGATCACCGGACTTGTCGCAGGGATCGACGGCCCCAGCGTGCTCCAGGCTGTCCGCAGCGGCTTCGGCACTACCCTTGAAAAGATCGGATTGCTCATCATCTTCGGCGCCACCCTGGGCGCTCTGCTCGACCGCAGCGGCGCCACCATGAGCCTGGCGCGGTATATGCTGGACAAAACCGGCGCCGGCCACGCGCCGCAGGCCATATCACTCACCGGTTACGTGGTCGGACTCCCGATTTTCTGCGATTCGGGGTTTGTGGTACTTTCCGGGCTCGCGCTGATGCTTTCCAGACAAACCCGGGGGCAGCACATCAGGCTGATAGCGGGACTTGCTACTGCCCTGTTCGGCATTCATTGTCTGGCGCCGCCGCATCCCGGCATTTCAGCCGCCGCAGGAGCCATGCAGATCGACCTGGGCAAAGCCATGCTTGCCGGCGCCGTGCTGGCCATTGTACCCATTCTGGCTGCCTGGTTCTGGATCAGGTGGCAAAGCAAAAGCATGGAATGGACGGAAATTGACCCCGCCACACCCGCAGAAGAGGCTCCCGTATTGTTCGAAATGAATCCCCGCCCGTTGTTTGCCCTGCTTCCCATAGCAGTACCCATTGTGCTGATCGCCTTGCGGTCGGCGCTGGCCCTTTTCCCTTCCGGGCCTTCGAACACCCTTTTCTCCATCATCCAGTTTGCCGGCGACCCGGTGGCTGCGTTGTTCACGGGCATCGTGATCAGCCTGTTTTTGTTTGAAAAATGGGATAAAAGCCTCATCAATGGCGTTCTCGAAAGCGCTGTCGAAAAAAGCGGACCCATTCTGGCGGTAACGGCGGCGGGCGGCGCATTCGGGGCAGTCATCAATGCGCTTGGTCCTGGCGCGGTTTACGGCCCCTGGCTGAGCGGCAGTGGCCTTGGTTTGTGGGCGCCCTTTTTGCTGGCGGCTATTTTGAAAACGGCGCAAGGCTCATCGACCGTGGCGGTCATCACCACATCAGCGATCATAGCGCCCTTTTTGCCTGCGTTGGGTCTTGCCGACGATACGGGCAGGTTGTTTGCATTGATGGCGATGGGTTGCGGCTCCATGACCCTTTCACACGCCAACGACTCCTACTTTTGGGTAGTGTCGCGTTTTGGACAATTACCGGTACCCGCGACGCTGCGGGTCTTTTCCACCGCCACCCTGATCATGGGGAGCAGTGGCTTCCTGGCGCTATGGCTGGTAAAATATTTCATCAATAGGAGCGCCGGCTTTTTTATCTCCTGATTCGCATAAAGTATCTCTGTCATTCTATACATGATGCGTCCCGTCTGACGCGCCAGCGTCTGTACGGGAATCGTTCGTTGCCAACCCCATCCCGTCTGACGCGCCAGCGTCTGTACGGGAATGGTTCGCTACCCCCCCATCCCGTCTGACGCGCCAGCGTCTGTACGGGAATGGTTCGCTACCCTCCCCATCCCGTCTGACGCGCCAGCGTCTGTACGGGAATCGTTCGTCGCTCTCCCCATCCCGTCTGACGCGCCAGCGTCTGTACGGGAATCGTTCGTTGCCCTCCCCATCCCGTCTGACGCGCCAGCGTCTGTACGGGAATGGTTCGCTACCCT
>CALMBD010000344.1 GCA_937861115.1 uncultured Bacteroidota bacterium
CCTTACCGCAACAAGGTCAGGCTACCTGTTTTGACCTTTTCCATGCCGTCGCATTTGTAATACAGGCGGTACAGGAATACACCCGGGTTGACCGGGCTTCCCTGAAACGTGCCATCCCAGGTGCCGAATGCATCTTCGGCTGCAAAAACCCGTCCTCCCCATCGGTCAAACACCTCGAACGAGATAAATTCATCCACGGCAAATGGGTTACTGACGCCAAAGGTATCGTTGCGTCCGGGAGACCCGCCGGGGGTAAAGGCATTCGGAATAAATATTTTATTGCAATCCAGCGTATCCGGATCGATCACGTTGACAAAAATGGTATCGGTCGCCAGGCAGTTGCTGTACTGCATCGATACGGTATACCGGGTAGGTCCGGCTGGCGTCACCACGGGATTGAATATCGTTGGATCCGAAATACCGGTGGCTGGCGTCCAGGAATATGCGCTGGCACAGGGCGCCGAGGTACTCACCTGAAAGGAGTTGCCGAGGTAAATAAGGGTGTCATTATTCAGGATATGGTCGGCGCGCAGGTTGTATTTGTTGATCTCGTCTACGCTCAGCGCCTTGCTGTGAAACCGTATTTCGTCAATATTGCCCCTGAAAGGCTGATCGAGCGGGCAAATCGGTTCGCCTACCTTGAACACGGCATTGGAAGAAAGATCAATGCGGGCAGTGGAAGTCCGGGAATCGCGCAATACCCCGTTGACGTATATCGAATAACGGCTGTTGCTGCGCGTCAGGGTAACATATTGCCAGCACGGCGCCGCGTCCATTTCGGCGGTGACGGTCACCAGCAGGCTGTCGTTTTCGCTGATGCCCGAGGTTATTTTTTGCGACTTGGCGGCATACCGCACCCAAAACGCCCTTTTGGTATTGCAGTTGTCCTGCTTGGACATGATGAGTTGCGAGCCGCCCTGCGACTGCCCGTCGGGTGCGCGCATGTAGAAGCTGACCGTGAAATCGCTGGTGGTGAAAATATCGGCGAAAGGGCCTACAATATAGATCCCGTCGTCGACGCCGTCGAAGAGAAACGACGAATCGCGCAGTCCGCAATTGCATTTGATGCCGCCCACAAAGGCTGCACTCGAGCCGTTGCCGCTGTCATCGACCCCTTTACAGTTGTCGAATGAAAAATAGGCTTCCAGTTTGTCGGAAACAGTTTGGGCCGTGAGCACGCTGCCGGCCAGGAGAAATGTCAGTAGGAGAAGTAATCGCATCCGAATCGAATTTTAGGACAAATAAACGCCGGTCGTTCGCACAAAGTATGCGCCGGCAGGCTTTGAAAAGGCGTAAAACCGACACTTGGGGCCAAACTCAGGGTTTCAGGAACTGATCCATGCCACCCGGCATCATGCCACCCAACAATTTATTCGTTTCCGCAGCGGCTTTTTCTTTGGCTGCATCGAGCGCGCGGTTGACGGCCACCAGCAGCAGGTCTTCCAGTTGCTCGGGGTCGGTTATATCCAGTTTGGATGAATCCACTTTGATGTTGCTGATGCGGAGGTCGGCGCTTGCCTTGACCATAACGGCGCCATCGCCGGCTTCGGCTTCTACCTGTATGCCGGCAAGTTTCTGCTGGAGTTCTTCCTGCTGTTTTTGCAAATTGCCAAAAAGATCGTCAAACATAGGCTTGTTGAATTGGTTGAAATACTTGAAAAGGGAAACACGATGTTCATACCTGAAAATGAACGAGATCGGCAAATTTTTGCACCCGGTTTCTGATCATGGCCGGGGTAAGGCCCTTGAGCCGCTCAATGCTGAATTTTTCCACGCAGAACGACGCCATGGCCGAGCCGTATATCACGCCGCGTTTCATGTTGGCAAACGACAGATCGCCCGTTTTGGCCATCCATCCCATAAAACCGCCGGCAAAAGTATCGCCGGCGCCCGTGGGGTCGATCACCTCGGTGAGGGGAAGAGCAGGAGCGAAAAACACGCTTTTGCCATTGAACAACAAGGCGCCGTGTTCCCCTTTCTTGATGACCAGGTATTTCGGCCCCATCTTATGGATACCCTGGGCTGCTTTTACGAGGGAGTGTTCGCCCGAAAGCTGGCGCGCCTCTTCGTCGTTAATAGTCAGGACGTCAATTTTTTTCAACACTTTGCGCAAATCGGGCAATGCGGTGTCCATCCAGAAATTCATGGTGTCCAGCACGACCAGTTTGGGCCTGCGCTTGAGTTGCTGCAACACGCGCATTTGAACGGCCGGGGTGAGGTTGCCGAGCATCAGGTATTCCGCAGTTCGGTAGGCCTCCGGCAATACAGGATCAAAGGTTGCCAGTACGTTGAGCTGGGTGTCGAGTGTGTCGCGGGAGTTGAGGTCGCGATCGTACCTGCCTGCCCAGAAAAATGATTTTTCACCGGGTTTGATCTGCAATCCCTGCAAATCGATACCCCGGCCACGCATGTAGTCCAGCGTCTCTTCCGGGAAATCGTCGCCGACAACAGAAACGATGCGCACGGGCTTTACAAAGTACGATGCAGCCAGTGAAATATACGTACAAGCCCCGCCTACTACTTTTTCAGCATGGTAAAAAGGGGTCTCGATGTCGTCAAAAGCGACGGTGCCAACGGCGACTAAACTCATTTTTTAATTTTTGGTGAAAAAATTGCGCTGCAAAGATTGTATTTTCTTGGGGCCGGACATACCTTTGCCGCCGCTTTTGCAAGAAACAATTTTTTGTAAAGCAAAAATGCCTCATTAGCTCAGTCGGTTAGAGCGGCGGACTGTTAATCCGTAGGTCCAAGGTTCAAGTCCTTGATGAGGCGCAGAAAGCCTTCGCATTTGCGAGGGCTTTTTTGTTTTACGGCATTTCACATGAAAAACCCACACCTGATAGTCTCCCGTGAAGTGCAGGCAGCGCTGGAAGGCCACCATCCGGTGGTCGCGCTGGAAAGCACCATCATTGCACACGGCATGCCTTACCCACGCAATGTGGAAACGGCCATGCGGGTCGAACAGGCCGTGCGCGACGCCGGCGCGATACCCGCCACCTGCGCCGTCATCGGGGGAAAACTGCACGCCGGGCTGGACGCCGCAGCGATCGAACTGCTGGGCCAGGCCGGCAGCGGCATACCCAAGGCCAGTCGCCGCGACCTGGCCTACCTGGTCAGCCAGGGGAAAAACGGCGCGACGACGGTGGCTTCCACCATGATCATCGCCCACCTTGCCGGTATCCGGATTTTCGCTACAGGCGGCATCGGCGGCGTACACCGGGGCGGCGCAAATACCCTCGATATTTCAGCCGATTTGCAGGAGCTGGCGCAAACTCCCGTGGCAGTGGTGAGCGCCGGCGCAAAAAGTATTCTCGATCTTGGCCTGACGCTGGAATACCTCGAAACCTTTGGCGTGCCGGTCATTGGTTTTGGTACGGATGAATTTCCGGCTTTTTTTACCCGAAAGAGCGGTTTTGGGGTCGATTTCCGGCTCGATACGGCGCAGGCGGTGGCTCAACTGCTGCAATCGCACCGGGAACTGGGCATGAAGAGCGGCGTACTCATCGCCAATCCGGTGGCTGCCGAACACCAACTTGACCCGGATGCCATGCAGCAGGCTATTGAAGCAGCGCTGGCTGACGCCGACCGTCAGGGCATAAAAGGCAAGGCGATCACGCCGTTTTTGCTGGCTGCCGTAGAAAAACTGACGGGCGGCAGGAGTTTGGAGGCGAACATCGAACTGGTACTGAACAATGCGCGGCTGGCGGCGGAAGTGGCGGTAAATCTGTCAAATAAATAACGCCCGTTTCAACTCCTCCACCTTGCCCAGCGTCTGGATGCGTATACCGAACCGCCCGGGGTCGATGCCTTTCATGCCGTATTTCGACACGTAAATTTCCTTGAACCCCAGCCGGTCGGCTTCGGAGATGCGCTGTTCGACGCGTTGCACGGCGCGGATCTCGCCCGACAACCCTACCTCGCCCGCGAAGCAGATATTGGAGGGAATACTGACATCCTGCAGCGAAGAGATGAGGGAAACGACGATGGCCAGGTCGATGGCGGGATCTTCCACGCGGATACCGCCCGCGAGGTTGAGGAACACGTCGTTGATGCTGAAAAAGTAGCCGCAGCGTTTTTCCAGTACGGCCAGCAGCATCGACAGCCGGCGCATATCGAAACCTGTCGCCGAGCGCTGGGGTGTGCCGAACACGGCCTTGCTCACCAGCGCCTGCGTTTCGATCAGCATGGGGCGCATACCCTCCATGGTAGCAGCCACGGCGCAGCCGCTGAGTTCTTCGTCTTTCTGACTGAGCAGCAGTTCGGAGGGGTTGCTTACCTCGCGCAGCCCGGCCGACTGCATTTCGTATATACCCATCTCGTCGGTGCTGCCGAAGCGATTTTTCAGCGTGCGCAGGATGCGGTAGGTATTGTGCCGGTCGCCCTCGAACTGGAGCACGCAATCCACAATGTGTTCCAGCAGTTTCGGCCCGGCGATGTCGCCCTCCTTGTTGATATGGCCGATCAAAAACACAGGAATATTGGTCTCCTTGGCGAAGCGCAGCAGTTCGCCTGCGCACTCGCGCACCTGCGCGATGCCTCCGGGGGCGGAGTCGAGGTGCGGGGTGTTCATGGTCTGGATGGAATCCACGATCATCAGTTGGGGCTGGAGGTCGTGGGCCTGTTGCAGCACCTTGGTGGTGTTCGTTTCGGTCAGGATATAACACTCCGAAGTGAAGTTGCCCACCCGGTCGGCGCGCATTTTGATCTGCTCTTCGCTTTCTTCTCCGCTGATGTACAGCACTTTGGCGGGCAGTTGCAGGGCCACCTGGAGCAGCAGCGTGCTTTTACCGATACCCGGTTGTCCGCCGATAAGCACCAGCGAGCCGGGGACGATACCGCCGCCCAGCACCCGGTTGAGTTCCTGGTCGGGTGTGGCGAGGCGCACGGTGCGGCCGGTTTGTACGTTGGCAAGCGGCACGGCCTTGGGCGATTCGGATTTGCCGTTGCCGGGAGCCCAGGAGCGGCGCTTTTCCTCCGCAACCGTTTCCTTCTGGATGAGTTCTTCCTGATAAGTATTCCATTCGTTACACTGCGGGCACTTGCCCAGCCACTTGGGGGAAGATGCGCCGCAACTGGAGCAAAAGAATATGGTGCGTGGTTTTGCCATGGTGCATTGAGAGATTAAGGGTATGTTTAAATTTCGGTGTCGGAGCGAAAGTGAGCAAACTTTATTTCAGGCAAGGCAAAATTTGGAGCCATATCCGGGCGGCTATGGCGAAAATTTTAGCGAAGCACCTTTAATCTAACCGGGAAGGTCAGTAACGCCAAACATCTCATGCAACTTACGCTGCAGAATATTTTTGGCTATAAATTTTGTTTCATAATCTGCGATAAGTGTAGGAGACACATTTCGGCTCAGGGCATATTCAACAATCTCTTCGTCCCTGGACTTGCATAATAATACGCCTATGGACGGGTTTTCATGGGACTTCCGTACGAAAACTCTCACCGCCGGTGAGAGTTTTTGATTTGCCAGTAGAATACGCTCGAAGTAACCACTGTCAATGTGGCGTTCCAGATCGCGTTTGCTCAGTCGTTCGTGGATAGCGAGATTCAGGTAAAATGCCCGCTCACCGGATCTTTGGGTTTTGGAAAAAATGAGCAGATTATGGGTCCAACTCAATTGATGGACTAATTCAAGATTTCCGGGGTCATGTTTATAAGCCTCATAAAACTGCTTCATCCGCCACAGATTTTTGTCTGAAAACCCGCGTGTGCCAGGATCTTCCTGTTGAATAAACGCAGCCAATTGTGTCACTACAGACTTTCCCCAGCCATTATCAGCCACACGATCACTGATGTATTTACCGATATTCCAATACAATGCAATGAGCTTTGTGTTGACCGCTTTGAGTGCATCAAAACGCGCTTCACGTATAATATGAGTCACTTGGGAGAAATGAGCATGCAGGTTGTTCACGACGGTTATATTTATTTAGGCTGGAAGGAATATCTTCCTGTGTACGTTATTCAATAATACCTGGGGAAGATGCGCCGTAACCGGAGCAAATGAATATGGTGCGTGGTTTTGCCATGGTGCCGATATTTTAAAACACAAATATCTGATTTTAAAACAATTTAAAACAAAAAATATTATCTTAAAACAAAACCTGCCTTGCCGGAAGGGGTGGCGCAGGTAATGACCCCGGGGAGTTAACTTCAAAGACCCAGTGGTGGCACACGGGAAATATCCGCCGGTTTATCACTCACTGTCCGTCCAGAGACATTACCCTGCCATTCCGCACAACCTGCATCTGCTTTTTTCGGTTATACCGTTATAGTCCCTGAATTATTAAACATGAAAAATAAAAAGCCATGATCAAGTATCTTTTCCCATTCGTTGCGGCATTTGCCATACTGGTTTCCTGCAACACCATCCCCAATAAAGCCGCCGAAAACGGTGGCGCCGCGCACAAGGCTGCCATGCCGGACAACACGGTGTACGGGACACTCGATACCGCCACATTTGCCTCCGGGTGCTTCTGGTGCGTAGAGGCCATCTTTGAAAGCCTGAAAGGCGTTAAGGAAGCGGTTTCGGGCTATTCGGGCGGTCACACGAAAAACCCCACGTACGAGCAGGTGTGCAGCCACACTACCGGCCATACGGAGACGGTACAGGTGTACTACGACCCGAAGATCATTTCGTATCAGACGTTGCTGGAAGTGTATTTTGCCTCGCAGGACCCCACGCAGGTGAATGGCCAGGGACCGGATCACGGCGATTCCTACCGGTCGGTCATTTTTTACAGCAACGAAACGGAGCGCGATCTTGCCGAGGCATACAAAAAACAACTCGACGCATCGGGTAAATATTCCGCTCCAATCGCGGTGATTATCCAGCCGCTGGAGGTGTTTTACATGGCGGAGGGCTATCACCAGGATTATGAAAGAAACCACCCCGAGAATCCGTATGTGCGCAATGTATCCATCCCGCGCATCAACCGGATGAAGGCACAGTTTCCGAATCTGTTGAAGTAAAACGGGGAAGAGAAATAAAAAGAGGGGTTTGGAAAACACATCATCTTGTTGAAAACCAACAACTTGAATACGTGTTCCAAACCCCTCTAACTCCGGCCTTTACTGCTGGCCGATTTTCCCGCTGCTTTTGCGGGTCTTCAGTTTATTCAAGACATACTCACCGACGATCCGTCCGTTGCGCAGGCCGGCTTCATTGCCCCAGGGGTAGTGAATGCCGCCGTACAACCGGCTCATCGCCACCTGGTCGGCGGCCTGGTTGAACGAATTGAAGGTGCGGGGCGGAATCCCGAATTCCATTTCGGTACTGTCGGAGAATGGTATATCCCCGTACAGGTCGGTCAGCACCTTGGCAGCAGCGCCCGAAATAGTAGAGTGCGCGCTGGTGTGTTCCGGAAATGGCGGGGTCTGGATCAACGGCGTCCATTCCGGGTCGATGTACTGGTTGATATACGATTCCGGGCGGATAAGGTTATAGGTATACTTTGCTTTCCAGCTGGAAATAAAGCCGTCGGCAATGGCGCAGGCTACTTTGACATAGGTCTCTGCCGAGCGGATAATGTCGTCGTTGCGCTTGCGGCAGGCCTGTGTGGCAATATTCATCCAGTGTCCGCCGGGGGCGATTTTCTTTACGCCCATCATCAGGTGGCCACTCACGTCCATCCGGAACGGATTGTCGTCCCAGTACCAGGCCGTAGAGTCCTGGGCCGGGGTGAGGTTTTTTACCGTGTTGTACACGACCATCGCTTCGTCATAAAACTTGCTGCCCTTGGCCGTGCTGAACGGTATGGGCGGGTCGGCGAGAAACTGGCCGGCAGAATCGAGTACCCAGCACCTGATCTTGGGCCAGCAGGGCTCAAGGGCGTCGGAATAGGCCGGTGGCGTCGGGCGCCAGCGGTCGGCGATTTTGGTGTCGATGGTAAATTTAGGTGCGCTGCGGGTCTGTGCGTAGTTGTCGCCTTTCGACCAGTCGAGGATGTGTTTGGCGATAGCGGCGCCATAGGCCATGGAGCGGTCGTACACCTCGGGCGGCATGTTCATCTTTTTGAAATCGTCAAAGATGCTGTCTTCCAGTTCCTCTATGTCGCCTTCTGAAAACACGAGCTGTTTACCTACGATCAGCATGGCATTGATGCTGGCCAGCGGATAGCAATACTCCTTGCCTGCTTCCGGTTGGGGGCAGGGTTTCAGGTCTTGCAGTTGTCCGGCGAGACTCTGGTATTCCGGGAAGCCGGGCACCAGGGCCTCATAGGCCGCAATAGCGGAGTAGGCATGGATTCGGGATGCAACGGGAGGCGGAAAGATGTCGTGCCGAATGATGTCCATGATGCGGCGGACACCGGCGTGCATAAACTCGGGGTTTTCCGCTTGTTTTGCATAATCCTTGTTGTACTGCTCGCAAGCAGGCAGCACCAGATACAAGGCAATCAGGATGGGTGCCAAAAATTTAAATTTCGTATTCATTTTCAAGAAATTGTAAAAGAATTATCTGTCAAGGGCAAAGGTATTAATCCTGCCAAAACTCGGGCATTAGAAAACCCTTAAGGGTTGACGGGCAAATCCGGCATACCGGGGTCAAAAATTTTTCCACATCATACTCTCCACCGGTTTATCGGTGCGTGTGTTGTATTTCGCGTTCTTTTTCCGGTTGTAGTAGTTCTCCACGTCGCCGTCGAGCGCAAAATAAATGAGCTGCCCGATGGGCATACCCGGGTACACCCGCACCGGTTGAACACAGGAAATCTCGAGCGTCCAGGTATTGGAAAAGCCGACATCGCCCTTGCCTGCCGTCGCGTGGATATCGATGCCCAGGCGACCTACGCTGCTTTTCCCTTCCAGAAAAGGCACCGAGTTATGGGTTTCGGTGTATTCTTCCGTGACACCCAGATAAAGTGTTCCGGGCTGGAGCACAAAGCCTTCCTCCGGAATTTCCATCATTTGAACCTGGTTGTGTTTTTTTGCGTCGAGCACCCGGTCGAGGTACACTGCGAAATATTTTCCCAGGTGCACATCGTACGAATTGGTGCCCAGGCATTCGCGGCGGAAAGGCTCAATAACGATTTCACCCGCTTCAATTGCCGCCAGTATTTTTTTATCGGTCAGAATCATATTTCCTGTTTGTTCAAAAAAGCGCGCAAAGTTAGCCCTTAAGAACGAAAAAGCAGCCGGATCGTAACTTTTAGGCAGACCATTTGTTTTTTGGCCAACAAAAAGGGAACATGAAAAAAACGGTTATTCTCGGCGCTACGCCCAATTCGGGTCGCTATGCATGGCTCGCCGCCACCCGGCTCGCCCAACACGGGCACGAGATCGTCCCGATCGGGATCAAAGACGGCCGGATTGCCGGAGTGGACATTCTAAAAGGCCAACCCGCAATAAAAGGAGTGGATACCATAACGCTGTATCTCAATGCCGGGCGGCAGCGCGAATACTACGATTATATCCTGTCGTTGCATCCCCAACGCATCATCTTCAACCCCGGCGCTGAAAACCCCGAGTTGGCAAAACTGGCAACGGATCACGGCATTGAGACGGTGGAAGGCTGTACTTTAGTGATGCTCTCAATCGGAACATATTGAGTATTATTGCCCTGCAATTTCGCGCGCAACCACGCGTTCTGCATGAATCAGAATCACTGTAGTTTTCTAAAAATCAACTCAAGATGAAACAATTGCTTTTTTCCCTTTGCGCCCTTTTTGTCCTTTCCGGTTTGTCCAGCTGCAACAAAGACACCATCCGTTACGGCAAGGAATGGGAACTCACCGAACTGAACGGAGAGCAGGTACCGGCAGGCACCCGCATCATGGTCGTATTCGACGATGCAAACAAACGCTACGGCGGTTCCGCATCCTGCAACAACTACTCCGGCACCTTCAAACTGGAAGGCGCCTCGCTCAAACTCGCCAACCCGGCGGTTACCAAAAAGGCATGCCCGGACATGACCTGGGAGACCAAATACCTCGCGGCCCTGAAAACAATCGATACCTGGAGTGTCATGGACAACAAACTCAAGCTGAGTACAGGTACCACTCTGGTGGCAACCTATAAATAACCGCCGGGGTTACTCAGCCCTTGTAGAACAGCCATTTCCCGATCTCCCTGAACGTCACCTTTTTGCCGTAAAGCAGGATGCCCACACGGTAGATACGCCCGGCCAGCCATACGAAGAAGAAGGCGGCCAGCACAACCAGTATCAGCGACAGCGTTACCTGCCACCAGGGCGGGTTGAATGCCATTCGGAAAGGCATGGCGATCGGGGAGAACAGGGGAAACATGGAAGCAAAGATCATGAGGCCGCTGTCGGGGTTGCGCCAGCCTGCCATAGATACGATGTAGAACGACAGGATGAGCGGAATCGTGACCGGCAACACCAGTGACTGCCCCTCACCCAGATCGTCGCCCATAGCGGAGCCGATGGCCGCGAACATGGAAGAATAGATGAAATAGCCGCCCAGGAAAAAGATGATAAAGGAGAAAATGATCAGCGGCCAATTTTGTTTGCTCAGTTCGGCCATGATCCGCATGCCTTCGCCCTGTATCTGTTCGGGGTCGAGTTGCGGCGCGTCGGCGGGTGTGGGCATATTCGTGGCATCGACACCCATTACGAGCGGGATAAAAAAGGACACTGCTCCGCTCAGGATGACCCAGACAATCATTTGGGTGAGCCCGACGGCGCCTGTGCCGAGTATCTTGCCGAGCATCAGTTCGAAGGGCTTTACCGACGACATCATCACTTCCACGATGCGACTGGTTTTTTCCTCCATGACCGATCGCATCACCATTTGCCCGTACACGAGTACCATCATGAACATCAGAAAGGTCATGATGCCGCCTATAGCAAGGCCTACCCCGGCTGTGTATTTGCTTTCGTCTTCACCCGTCCCGTTTATTTTTTCCGGGTCGATGGATATTTCGGTATCGAGCATTTCGAGCGTCTTGGGATTGAGTTGCAGGGAGTCTACCTTGAAATCGCGGATCTTGGCGGCGATTTTGCGCTCGATGGCCATGCTTTTTTCCGGAGCCAGTTTGTCGTCGGAATAGTAAAAAACCGTGTGCTCCTTTTTCTGGAAATTGCCCAGCGGGGGTATGCGCAACACGCCGTCGATCTGCTTTTCCACCACTTCTTCTTTCAGTTGATCGAGTGTTTTGTCGCCGGAAGCGAGGTAACGCACGCCCTTGTCGTCGGGCAGTTGCTTGACCATGCCCGCTTCGTCGAGCACGGCAACCCGTAGTTCGCTGCCGCTCTCGTACTTCGAAAGGCCGATGATGACCAGCAAGTACACCGCCAGGCCAATGGGCGCCAGCAGGGTGCCGATGATGAACGATTTTTTGGTGACGCGCGTCATGTATTCGCGCTTTATGATGAGTCCTAGTTTTGACATGGTTGGAAACGGTAGACGGTGGACAGTAAACGGTGAAAGGGGTTATGCTTCGCCTGTTTCGGCTACGCGACGGATGAATATTTCGTTGAACGTGGGCAGTATTTCCTCAAAACGGGTGATCCGCACACCTTTCTGAATGAGGTATTTCAACAGATCGTTGCTTTTGCTTTCTTCCTCCAGTTGCACCGTTACGGCGTCCTTTCCCTGTTCCCTGACCGGAAAGTGTTCGGCTATCTCCGCAGGCAGGTCGCCCTCGGTTTCCACCCTGAACAGGTTTTGTTTGTACTGGTTCTTGATGTCCTGCACTTCGCCGAACAGCACGTTTCTGCCTTTATTGATCAGTACGATGTGGTCGCACATCTCTTCCACCTGTTCCATGCGGTGGGTGCTGAAAATGATGCTGATCCCGGCCTCGTTCAGGTTGCCGATCTCCTCTTTGATGAGGGTGGTATTGATAGGGTCGAGCCCCGTGAACGGCTCGTCGAGGATGAGCAGCCGCGGCTGGTGTACGATTGTGGCAATAAACTGGATTTTCTGCTGCATGCCCTTCGACAGATCCTCCACCTTTTTGGGCCACCAGTCCTTGATATCGAACTTTTCGAGCCAATGGCCAATCGCCTTTCTGGCCTGCGCTTCGCTGAGTCCTTTCAACTGGGCGAGGTACATCAGGTGGTCGCCCACCTTCATTTTCTTGTACAGGCCGCGTTCTTCGGGCATGTAGCCGATCTTTTCGGGTGTACGTTCGTTGAGTTTTTCCCCCTCCAGCAGGATCGCGCCTTCGTCGGGGCCGGTTATGGTGGTGATCATGCGGATCAGCGAGGTCTTTCCTGCACCGTTGGGGCCGAGCAGTCCGAAGACACTCCCCCTGGGTACATCGAAACTCACATGGTCAACAGCGGTGTAACTGCCGTAGGTCTTTACGACGTTTTGTATGGAAAGGATCATGGTTCAAGCGTTCGATTTTCTATTTTGTTTTGACTTGTTGGTGTCGAAACGGCGGCAGATGCAGAACTTTGAGGCGTGGTCCGGACCGTTTTCGATTTGCAAAGTGGCGAAAATAGACGCTGCCGGACACATTTTTTCGGCTAATGGCAAAATTGTCACCATTTGCTAACCAACTCATCCGACCAATAACATCCAGTTTGCACATGGAAATCATCCAAAATTATATCGGCGGCAAGTTTGTTCCGCCTGCGGGAGGGCAATACCTCGACAATTTCAACCCAGCAACCGGCGAAATATATGGCAAGATTCCCGACTCCGGTCCCGAAGACGTGGAAGCGGCGGTGCAGGCTGCCGAAGCTGCCTTCCCGGATTGGTCGCGCATGCCGCTCGAACAGCGCCACGACATCCTGCGCGCAGTCAGCGACGGCATCCTCGCCAACCTCGACCGGCTGGCAGAGGCTGAAAGCCGCGATTCGGGTAAAACCATCACGACGGCCCGAACGGTTGATATCCCCCGCGCCGCGCTGAATTTCAAGTTTTTTGCCACGGCGCTGCTGCATTTCGCCTCGGAGAGCTACCACATGCCGGGCGCCCTGAGTTATACCCTTCGCCAGCCCCTGGGCGTCGTGGGCGGTATTTCACCCTGGAACCTGCCGCTGTATCTTTTCACCTGGAAGGTAGCCCCGGCCCTTGCCGCGGGCAATTGCGTGATCGGTAAACCCTCTGAAGTAACGCCCCTGACCGCCTGGCTGCTCGGTGAAATATGCAACGCCGCCGGTATGCCGCCGGGGGTGTTCAACATCGTGCACGGACTGGGCCCGCGCGCGGGCGAGGCCATCGTGCGGCACCCCAAAATAAAGGCAGTGTCGTTCACCGGCAGCACGCGCGCCGGCGCCGAGATCGCCCGGATCGCCGCACCGATGTTCAAAAAACTGTCGCTCGAACTTGGCGGCAAAAACCCCAACCTCATTTTTGCCGATTGCGACTACGATAAAATGCTCGAAACGACCGTCGGATCATCGTTCAACAACCAGGGGCAAATTTGTCTGTGCGGGTCGCGGATCTATGTGGAACGGCCGATCTACGACCGCTTCAAAAAGGATTTTGTGGAACGGGTGCGCGCCATGCGCGTAGGTGATCCGTCCGATCCGGACAGTCGCCTCGGCGCAGTGGTGTCGAAAATGCATTTTGACAAGGTGCTGTCGTATATCGAACTCGCCAAAACGGAGGGCGGCGCCATCCTGTGTGGCGGCACAGCGCTGCAGATGCCCGGCCACCTGTCCGGCGGCTGGTACATCGCTCCCACCGTGATCGAAGGACTTCCGATCGCCTGCCGCACCAACCAGGAGGAAATATTCGGACCGGTCGTTACCATTCAGCCGTTCGACACCGACGACGAAGCGCTGGCGCTGGCCAACGGCGTGCCTTACGGCCTGAGCAGCACGGTCTGGACGAATGACTTGCGCCGCACCCAACGCTTTGCCGCCGAACTCCAGGCCGGTATCGTATGGGTCAATTGCTGGCTGCTGCGCGACCTGCGCACGCCCTTCGGCGGCGTGAAACAGTCGGGTGTGGGCAGGGAAGGCGGCTGGGAAGCGATGCGCTTTTTTACGGAAACGAAAAGCGTGACACTTGCCGGCTGAGAGGCTGTTTTTTGTCCATCTACGGCATCCCGGCGCCGCTTATCTTACAATTAACCTGACCATGCCGCCGCCGTCGCGCTCTGCCACCCGGAGCAGGTAAACCCCCGGGCTACGGGGCGCCACCAGTTCAAGAGCCTGTTGCCCGGTATGATACGTTGCGATCATTTTTCCGCTGTTGTCGAACACTATTACCGTTTTTACGGGGCCGGCCTGTTCAAAATCTATCTGTATTTTTTCCCCGGAGGCTACAGGGTTCGGAAAGACCGGATAGCGTTTTTGTCCATCGGGGAAGGGGTTTTTAACGCTGGTGACGAGGCTGGTATCCGCCCAGTAAATGCGTTCGTCGAGATATTGCACCATGAATATTTTACCCGACGATTTTTCTGCAAAGGTTTGCACACCGAACCTGCCGAATATATCGAAACCAAGTCCCTGCTGTTGTTTGCTCCAGGTGCTTTCCTTGTTTTTTGAAAAGTAGGTGCCGCCAATTACCGGCGAGCCCGAGACGGAACTGTAGCGGTCGCCTTTGACGGAAAAGTGTATGCCGTTCAGCAGCCGGTCCAACCACCAGGAAATACTGTTCCCTACCTTCATGCGGCTCCATTTTTTTGCGCTGTCGGGCACGTCGTCGATATGCTTGCACAGGTTAAGCCGGACGCCCGCATTGACGGCGACGCCGTCAATGCTCAGGTAAACGGAATCCTGGGGTGAAATATCGAGCCCTGTGCTGTACTGAACGTCGATACCGTCGTCGATCACACCCTCACCGTCGATTCGGATGTCGATATGTATCCATTGCAGACCATTATTTTCGGAGATGAACAGCCCGCCCTGGCCGTCGACCAGTTCATCGGCCACCATCAGGTAAAGCCTGCCGTTGCGGTCGACGGCGATCTTGTTGCAACTCAGGAAATCGCCCAGGCCGTTGTTGCGCTGAACCCAGGTTTTGCCCTGGTCGCCGGAGTAATACACCCCGGCGCCGACATAACCCAGCAGGATATCCAATGCACCGGTGATCGCAAACAGGTCGCCTGCCTCGTTTTGGGCAAACTGTATTACAGGATAGTTGTGATTCAGATCGACAGCGTCCCAGGTGCTGCCATAATCGGTGGAAAAATAAATTTTGCCCGCCCCGCCGGCCAACACCTCGCCCGCTGTGGTTGCAAAAACAGTGTACACAGCGCCGGCATCGAGCACCTTTTCCCAGGACTGCCCTTCATTGAAACTGCGCAATACACCGTCGGTAAGGCCTGCGATCAGGCAGGAATCGCCGATAGCGGCGATGCCCGTTTTGGGGCCGCCCGGGAATTCGTAGGTGGTCAGCCAGAACTTTTGAGCGTATGCCGTAGTAAGGCTGTTTGTAAACAGGAGGAGCGCCGTTGCGATGTGGCGAAGCGAAGTAGTTGTCATGCCCGTATAATTTTAGCGTAGCAGGCCGGATGGCCGGATTGGGCAACAGACTGATGCAAAAAGCGGGAGGTTGCAGAAAAGGAGCGATCTTTTCCAGGTTGCTGGTACAATCTCTACCTGAATATTCCTTTTTTTGCTTCAAAATTAGTCCGTATGCGCATTATACTCCTCGTCACTGCCGCGCTGGTCCTGTTGGTACAGACTCCGGTTTTCGCCCAATCCTGCAACTGCAGCGAACAATTCGACTGGTTGCAGCAAAAACTGGCGCTCAACTATGCAGGCTATCGCGATAAGGTGACTGAAGACACCCGGCCCGACTTTGAACGACATACGGCCAGTTATCAGGAAAAAATCGCTGCCTCATCGACCGACACCGCTTGCTACCGCCTGATGTCGGCCTGGGTAAAATGGTTGCGGGATGGCCACCTTTACCTGGGGTATAAGGACACTCCACGGGTGGAAAACCCCGATTCCATACGGAGGAGATTTGCCGACCGGGAAAGAATTGCCCTGCCCCTGCCCTTCAGTATAAAACAGCCCGATGCTGTCACGCTCGTGCTCCGGGTGGCCCCTATACGCTACGACAAGCGACAAGTACTCGACAGTCTGATCAAAGCCAACCGGCGGCTGCTCGAACGCACCCCCAACCTCATTATCGACTGCCGTGGCAACCGCGGCGGCAGCGATATGACTTTTGCCGAACTGCGGCCTTATGTTTACAGCGGAACAGCCAGAGGACTCAGCCGCAAAGTTTATTCTACCAGGGATAATATTGAAATGTATGTCCTGCTACAAAAGAACAAGAGGTATTCACGCAGTCAGCGCCGCAGTTACGGGCGGCTGGTAAAAATGATGAAAAAGCATGAAGGGTCGTTCATCGGAAATTGCGAGATCAGGAAAAACAGGCCCGAAAAAATATCTCCTTACCCCAAAAAGGTGGCTATTCTGATCGACCGTGGCTGCGCCGGCAGTTGTGAGGAGTTTATTTATTATGCCCGTCAGAGCAGCAGGGTAACGCTCATCGGCCAAAATACCGCAGGAGTTATGGATTACGGCAATGTACACTATATCGATTTCCCCTGCGGAAAGTTTACCGTCGGATACCCTACCGCCCGCTCCTGCCGTGTCGATGCCGGTCAGGGTATCGACGGTACCGGCATACCTCCTGCGGTGCGTATCGACGACGACAAGACAGACTGGGTGGCCTTTGCGAAAGCGTACCTTGAACAGAAGTAGGCGCGATCATCTTTCCCTATACCTAAAATCAAGCATATGCGGACAACTCTCTTTCTTGCGCTGACACTTCAATTGCTTACGACCCCTGTCGCCGCCCAATCCTGCAACTGCAGCGAACAATTCGACTGGTTGCAGCAAAAACTGGCGCTCAACTACTCCGGTTATCGCGACAAGGTAACTGCGGAAAACAAGTCCGCATTTGAGCGGCACACGGCAAAATTCCGGGAAAAAATAGCCGCCTCGACTGCCGACACCACCTGCCTGCGCCTGCTGACGGATTGGTCGCGCTGGTTCCGCGACGGGCACGTGCAACTGAACTACAAAGGAGGCGGTACTCAAGAGGCGCCTGAGGTAATTCGTGCGCGTTACGCCGGTTGGGAACATATCGACATGACCGAAGCGGCTGCCCGGGCGTATCTGGATCTGCCGGGTCGCGACCCGATGGAAGGCATATACAAGCCAGGCGAAGGCAACTACCGTGTCGCGCTGATCCGAAAGGCCTCGCCAGAACGCGATTTTGCAGCGATCATCCTCAACGCCGACAGCGTGTGGTGGATGCCCGGGCAGGTCAAATTCGACCTGAAACAAGGCACTGCGGGACAATACACGGCGCGCTACTACATGCGCGACCACTCGGAACGCAACCCGGCAGTCACTTTCGAAGCGGGTAAACTGTCGTTTACGGATCTGGGCGCCTGGTACCGGCAATATCCGGGCAAGCCTGTTGCGCCGGAAAAGCCGCACATCTTTACCATCACCCGGCTCGACACCGCGACGCTGCTGCTGCGGGTGCCTACCATGAACGAAGGGGTGCGGCAGGAACTCGACAGTCTCATAAAAGCCAACAGGGCCCAACTCGAACGGACCACTAACCTGATCATCGACTGCCGGGGCAACGGCGGCGGCAGCGATATTACTTTCTACCCTCTGCAACCCTATGTGTACAGCGGCCCTGTCAAAGGGTTCAACATGCAGACCTATGCCACCGACGACAATATTGAAAAATACAGACTACTGCGAACCAACAAGAATTTTTCCAAAAAATACAGAATCTATTTCGGCCATATCGAGCGCAAACTGCGCCGGAACAAGGGCAAGTTCGTGGGTAAATGCACGGAGGCGACGGAGCGTATCAAAAAATTAAAGCCCTACCCCAAAAAAGTAGCCATCCTGATCGACGGCGGCTGCGCCAGCAGCTGCGAACAATTTGTCTACAATGCCCGGCAGAGCAACCGGGTTACCCTCATCGGGCAGCATACTGCGGGCATTTTCGATTATGGTAACCTGCATGCTCTGGAATTCCCCTGCGGGCAGTTTACGCTATGGTATCCTACTTCACGCTCCTGCCGCGTCGACGCCGGCCAGGGTATCGATGGGAAAGGTATTCCGCCAGGGGTGCAAATAGAGGATGAAAAAACGGACTGGGTGGCGTTTGCGCGGGATTACCTTGAGCGGAAATAGGCATTTCTGTAAACCATACGGATCAGGCGATAGCAAATGCTTGTATTTGATTATCAATGTTTTAGACCTGTAAGGTCTTGAGCAAACTGATTTTCAGACCCCAACCCATATCTCGTATATAAATCTC
>CALMBD010000345.1 GCA_937861115.1 uncultured Bacteroidota bacterium
CGCTGCCTGGTGTGGTACGGTGCCCTACCCCACCCTCGACTCAATGCAGCCGGTCTACAACTTCAAATCCGAGTATTCGCTTGGGTAATTTCCAGACACCGGTTAACTTTCGGCACTTCAAAACGGAATCAGATGAAACCGTGCCCGCACCCTGATACTGGTTACTGGAAATGTTTGTCTGGATACGGGTCGCTATGTTTGAAAAACAACTGTCGCCTGTATTTCTGAAGCAATCCTGACACGACACCTGCGGCGACGATGAAGGTCGTTACAAAGAGTCTACAATGACAAAACCCAGTTCCCTTTTTGCTGATTCAAAGAAACATTTCAAAGTTCTTGACGGATTACGTGGAGTCTCTGCCATAATGGTCGTTTTGTTTCACATTCTGGAGGTATATTCCGGAGAAGACCATACCAAACAACTAATCAATCACGGTTATTTAGCCGTAGATTTCTTCTTCGCTCTTTCCGGTTTTGTTATGGCGCATGCCTATGATGATCGTTGGGGCAAAATGTCGTTGACAGACTTTTTTAAAAGAAGGCTGATAAGATTGCATCCGTTGATTATTCTGGGGATGACAATTGGCGCCATCTGTTTTTATTTCGGCGAATCCGATTTGTTTCCTAAAATAGAAGGCACTTCGATTGGAGCGTTGATTGTTGTAATGCTCATCGGCTACACCCTGATCCCTCTTCCAACATCGATGGATATCAGAGGCTGGAATGAAATGCACCCTTTGAACGGCCCGGCATGGTCATTATTCCTTGAATACGTTGCGAACATATTGCACGCCTTGATATTGAGAAAACTGTCCAGAACAATTCTTTCCATTCTTGTATTTATTGCAGGTGTTGCATTAGTCCATTTGGCTGTAACAAGCCCCAATGGAGATATTATTGGAGGATGGTCAATCGAGGTCGAGCAATTAAAAATAGGCTTTACCCGGCTGTTATATCCATACATGGCAGGCATGCTGCTCAGAAGAACAATGCGATTTGGACACTACAAGAACGGTTTTCTCTGGTGCAGTTTACTCTTGATAATCATTCTCGGTTTTCCAAGGATAGGTGGATACGATCACTTGTGGGCGAACGGTCTGTACGATTCCCTGAGCATAATATTACTGTTTCCTTTAATAATTTATTTAGGGGCCAGTAGCGGGGAAATTAAAAACAGGCATTTAGATACGTTTTGCACTTTCCTGGGAGACATTTCATATCCGGTATACATTATTCACTTTCCGTTTATCTATATATATTTTGCGTGGGTTTTAAATAATAACATACCAATTGAACAAGGGATTATAGAAGGGCTTGGGCTGTTATTTCTGATTTTGTTGGTATCATATGCGGCATTAAAACTTTATGATGAACCGGTCAGGAAATGGTTGGCAAAGAAGTTATTATACCGCAAGCAGGATTAAAAAAACAGTAAGCGTATGCTTAAACTTATTGCCCTGATGGTGACTGGTTTTTCGCACAGATGCTACGCAGAAATATTCTAGCACAGATTCTATGCAGAAGCATTCTGTGTGAAATCTGCGAATAGTTTCTGCGTGAAATCTGTGCGAAAAATTGCTCTGTCGAGACGCTGTAACATGGAATTGTCATGAATCCATCCCCAAAAGCCTAACGCTAACAGCCTCTAAATCACATGACCTAAATCAGAACAATAAATACATTTCAATTAAAGGATATAACTTCAACTGAAAGAAAAGCAGACTTTACCCATGAAAAAGATCTTTACTATTTGGTTTTCCATTCTGTGTTTTACACTTGTACAGGCAAAGGAGATGCCGTTGCTGCGGTTCAAAATCAGCCGTCCATATTGCGTCTTCAATTTTTTGGAAACCTGTAAAGGCGTTTACGGCACCTCGGAATCTTTGAAGCAATTTATCGAGGCAAATACCGCAAATGACCCTTCCTTTAAAAAACTGATAGATGAATATATTGAACTTAATATAGAAACGCTATTCCAGCGGGAGGGCTTTCCGGAAACCAGATCAAGCAAGATTTGTATGAGCAGTTTAACGTGTCGTGGCTCAATTTTTCCACACCAATTCTAGTAGCAGAAAGTCTCGCGTTTTAAAAGAAAGTGGTGGTACGCAATTTGTTATCCTGGACCGAAACTATGAAAATGTTCTGACAGCCCTCAAAGGCGTCTTGCCCGATTTGAACAACATCCCGTACAATCCGGATGAAAATTTTGTTATCAATTATTTTGATGCCGCCAAACGGCTTATAATTATTGCTAAAATAAATAAAGGGGAAACCGCTCAACTGTTCAAAACCTTAAAAAAACGACAGTTTATGAACCCAAGGGAGGTCTGTTGGCGGTTATGAAACAAAGAACATGATACCTGAGGTAAAGGCCCAGAGACTGGTTCCTGCCATCAAAAGACGAACTCCTGGCTATGCACCGCAATCTGGCCTCAAAAGGGTTAGGCAATTTCAACAGGGGCGGAAGAAGTCACTGGTGGCGTTCAATAATACTGCTATGAGTTATTATGTACGGCCTGCAAGGGCTTTTTGAGTAACTGCTGATCCGGGGTGTACAATCCACGTTATTTTATGATTTCAAGGCGCAGGGCTTCCGAAACGGCTTTGATTCGGGAATTTACATCCAGTTTAAGGAGTATGGAGGAAATATGGTTGTCAACCGTTTTGGCAGAAATAAACAAGCGGGAAGCAATTTCTTTGTTTTGCAGATTTTCTTTTAACAATTGCAGCACATCTATCTCCCGTTCCGTTAAAAGCGCAGTATTCGACCGGGTGCTTTTCCGCATGCCTCGGGGAATGCTTTTAATACCGGATGCCCGCATCTCCATTTTCATTCTTTCACATGTTGCGATGGCGCCAAGTTCATGCGCGATAGCTACTGCTTTTCGTTTTTGCACTTCATCCCCTTCAAACAACAGGAGCGCCTGTTCGTAAAGGTTACCAGATTTTTCCCATAAGGCCACCGCTGTTGCGATGTTGGCCGTACTGCTTATATCATAGCCTTCATATATTTCTCTTAGTGCAACCGTTTGTTTTCTGGCTTTGGAAAGCCAGAAAACAAACTGGCTGTTTTCATATATATTTCCCATCCGTTCCATCAGACTCAAGACTTGCTCAAGTTCATTTTTTTCGATGCATGGCGTTCCTGTTATCCATTCATATTCCAGCAAGGCCGTCAAGGCGGGAATGATCCTTGACAGTTCCATCGTTTCAAATGCTTTCTCTTTTGCTTCATACAAAAGAGGAAGCATGCCGGTATCGCCTCTTCTCAATTGTATGGTCGCCACAACGACAAGCGAAGTAATTTTAATGATCGGCGACTGACCCTCGTTCTCAAGTATATTTTCCGCTATACGCAGGGCCTGCTCCCAATTGCATGTTTCAAGTTCAAGCCTGGCACTGCTGGATAGCATATACATGTTCCAGGGGTCCATGTCCCGTTCTTCGCAATACCTGATGCCGGCGTCGGTGTATTTTCTCGCCATCGCATAGTCCTTTATCACAAGAGCGCTATAGGAAAGGTTGGTAAAGGCACGGGCCGCATGCTCGTGATAAGAATTTTTTAGTGCTATATCCAGGCTTTGTTCTAAAAGTTCGCGACCTTTTTGCCTGGAAGCCGGCATTTTAATTTTTACATTACCTACGTTGTTTAATGCATGTGAAAGTATCTCGTCATCGGCCAGTTCTTCTGCCATTGCAATAGCTTGTTCTCCAGACAAAATACATTCTGCCGGCTGTTCGGACAGCATTTTCAACTGTGATATATTGCTGTAGGCCATTGCCTTCTCTTTGGACACCGGTTGTCTTTCAAAAACTTCGATTGCCTGTACGCCAAAACTTTCAGCCTTCTCCCGGTTGCCATCAAACCACCATAGCCTGGACAGGAATCTCAAGCAGTTCCCGATCTTCCCGGCATCCCCCTTTTTCTTCCAAAGGTTCAGTGATTTTTCAGTATAGCGGACGGCTTCTTTAATCCGATAAGTGAGATAGCATTCGTAGGCGTACGATTCATAAAACCTGATGAGCACATCTATATCATCACCATGGTAACACTCTATGGCAGACAAGTACAACATGGTCGCCTGAGCATGGGCGCCTACCGCAGCAGCCCGGGCTGCTGCCATTGGGGCATACCGGACCACTAATTCATAATCATTGGCATTTTTGGCGTGGTGAACAATGCGCTCTATCTCCGACTTCTCTTCAAAGTGCCGGAGAAACATCTCCAGAATTTTTTTATGGATTTTTATTTTATTTATGGGGGTAATCAGCGATTCAATTGTTTTTCTGAATATTTCATGTTTAAATGAAATACAATTGTTTTCTATAATTAATATCTTATAGTCCAGGCAAAGCGCCACTTCATCGGCATAATCCGGGGCTACTTTCTCTATATAGGCCAGTTCAAATGCACCGGGTGTGACCGCAAGAACGTCCCACACCGTTTTCGATCTTTCATCGCAACGATTGTAGGCAAACAAAATGGAATCGCGTATACTATCAGGTATTTCTACATTATAATCCGCCAGCAATTCATTTACATAAAACGGGTTGCCACCGGATATCCTGTAAATATCTTTTCCGTTGCAGTCTTTTTCATCTGCTAGTTTTTCTACTGTCTGTTTTGATAAGGGTGGTAAATTGATCTTTGTAAACGAACCGGCAATCAGTTGACCCAGTACATTTCGTAACGGATGCCTTCCGTCTATTTCATTGTCCCGGTAAGTAAGAATAAACAGACAGCGCAGCTGATTGATACGCCTGGTAAAAAATTTTATAAAATCAAGCGTGGCCTCATCTGCCCAGTGTATATCTTCAAATATAATGATTGTTTTTTCCTTTACCTGGCTCAACTCCCGGAAAAAGTTCGCAAACAAACCAGATCGTTCTTCAATGGAATGACTGTTAGGCAATGGGTTGTTGTTCAACTGCCACATGATGTCGTACAACGGTGCAAGCGGCCGGGGGGTAAACAAAGCGTCGCATGCGCCCCGGAGTATTTTGCAACCATCCCTTACTTCTGTGCAGAAAGCCTTTACCAAAGATGTTTTCCCTATACCGGCTTCCCCGTGAACAAACACGCAATGCCCTTCGCCGGCCGAGATAGTTGCAAATTTTGTGTGAAGCAAGGATAAATATTCTGCCCTTTCGAATAGCTCCATAATCTGCCTGTAAAAATGGGGTGCAAGGTAGCCTAAAATAGGGTAAACTCCTCAAATCCAGGGTCAAAAAAGCCTCTTCCTTTGCAGCACAAAATTTTAAACACTTTCAAATTTATTTAGCAATGAAAACTTTTTTGATCACGGCCTTTACGGCCATTTTCGGTTTAATTTCCTTTCAGTTGACTGCACAATCAACTGCTGCAAGTTTTTTGGAGGATTCAACGGCGGCACAACACCTGTTTATAGATGTGCACCAATTGGAACCCGGTTCTGTAACCTTCGAAGCAGTTGAAGCAGCGCATGCCAAAGACCTTCAGGTTCAGGGAAAACACAACGTTTCGTTTAAGAAGTTCTGGGTTGATGAAAAAGAAGGGCTCGTATATTGCCTTTCCTCGGCCGACAACGCCGAATCAATCCGTGAAACACATGCCGAGGCGCACGGATTGTTACCCACACAAATCTACCAGGTATCTGATGGAGCAGAGGCAGATTTAAAAGAGAAAAAACGTTTGTTCCTCGACATCCATTATTTCGGTCCGGGAAAGGTTTCGGCAAAAGATGTAGCCGCTGCGCATGCCAAAGACCTGGCAGTGCAAAAAAAGCATCACGTCAATTTCATCAACTATTGGGTAGATGAAAAGGAAGGTGTGGTGATGTGTTTATCAGAATCAAAGAATTCAAAAAACATTATCGAAACACATAAAGAGGCACACGGGCTTTTGCCGGAAAAGGTAATGCCGGTTAAACAGGGCCAGTAATGCCTTTTGTATTCCACTGATTGATTCGCATGAGCCACCCCAAAATCGGGGTGGCTTTTGAAAAAACCCGGCTGCCGGTGGTCGCCTTTAATGCACCGGGGTGAACCGATGCCGAAAAGGGGCCGACAATAATAAAAGGCGACCCGTCACCGGACCGCCTTTTACTGTTAACCTTACAAATATTCTCAGGAGCGTGGTTGCTATGCTTAATGTACGATCGCTAACACCCTGCCTTGCGGCATGATCATGCGAGTTCGAAACGGTCCAGGTTCATCACCTTGGCCCACGCTGCTACAAAATCCTGCACGAACTTTTCGCGGGCATCCGAACATGCATAGACCTCGGCAAGCGCCCGGAGTTCCGAGTTGGATCCGAAGATGAGATCGACCCGGGTACCCGTCCATTTCAGTTCTCCCGTCGTACGATCGCGCCCTTCAAACACATCCTGGGCTTCCGAAGTTGCCTTCCAGGTCGTGCCCAGATCGAGCAGGTTGACGAAGAAGTCGTTGGTAAGCGCCTCCGGGCGTTTGGTGAAAACACCGTGCCCGGACTGGTCGAAATTGGTGTTCAAAACACGCATGCCGCCAACCAGAACGGTCATTTCCGGCGCCGTCAGTGTCATCAGTTGTGCCTTGTCAACCAGCATTTCCTCTGCCGATACAAGGTGTTTGGGCTTAAAGTAATTGCGGAATCCGTCAGCAGCCGGCTCCAGCACGGCAAAAGATTCCACATCAGTCTGTTCGGGTGTGGCATCGGTCCGCCCCGGCGTAAAAGGCACCTTCACATCGTGACCCGCAAGTTTTGCCGCCTGCTCGATGCCTGCGCATCCGCCCAGTACGATCAAATCGGCCATGGAAACCTGTTTTCCGCCTGCCTGAGCGCTGTTGAACGAGGCCTGGATGCCCTCCAGCGTTTTCAGCACTTTTGCCAGTCGGGCAGGATGGTTGACGGCCCAGTCTTTTTGCGGCGCCAGGCGAAGGCGTGCGCCGTTCGCGCCGCCGCGTTTGTCGGAGCCCCGGAAAGTAGACGCCGACGCCCAGGCGGTAGACACCAGTTGAGACACGCTCAGACCAGAGGCCAGTATCTTGCTCTTCAGGGCTGCGATATCCTGCTCGTCGATCAATGGATGCGTTACGGCCGGGACAGGGTCTTGCCAGATCAGCGCTTCTGCCGGCACTTCCGGGCCGAGGTAACGCGCACGGGGGCCCATATCGCGGTGTGTCAGTTTGAACCATGCCCTGGCAAACGCATCTGCAAATGCATCGGGATTTTCGTAGAAGTGCCTGGAAATGGGCTCGTAAACCGGGTCCATCCGCAACGCGAGGTCGGTGGTGAGCATAAATGGCGCGTGCCGCTTTGACGGATCGTGTGCATCCGGCACGGTGCCTTCGCCTGCGCCGCCTTTGGGTTTCCACTGGTGGGCGCCGGCCGGACTTTTAGTCAGTTCCCAGTCGTATCCGAACAGGTTCTCGAAGAAGTTGTTGCTCCACTTTGTCGGTGTGGTAGTCCATGCGCCCTCCAGTCCGCTGGTAATAGTGTCGCCGGCATTTCCACTGCCGAAGGTGTTTTTCCAGCCAAGGCTTTGTTCTTCAATGCCTGCTGCGGCAGGTTCCCGACCGACGTATTTGCCGGGATCGGCGGCGCCATGGGTTTTGCCGAAGGTATGGCCGCCGGCAATAAGCGCCACGGTTTCCTCGTCGTTCATGGCCATACGGCCAAAAGTCTCGCGAATGTCGCGGGCAGCAGCGAGCGGATCGGGATTTCCGTTAGGGCCTTCCGGATTGACGTAGATAAGACCCATCTGAACGGCTGCAAGAGGATTTTCGAGTTCCCGGTCGCCGGTGTAGCGTTTGTCGCCGAGCCACTCTTTTTCAGAACCCCAGTAGACGTCTTCCTCAGGTTCCCAGACATCCTCGCGTCCGCCGGCGAAACCAAATGTTTTGAAACCCATCGATTCGAGGGCGCAGTTGCCTGCGAGGATCATCAGGTCTGCCCAGGATAGTTTATTGCCGTATTTCTGCTTGATCGGCCACAGCAGCAGGCGTGCCTTGTCGAGGTTGGCATTGTCGGGCCAACTGTTCAGCGGTGCAAATCGCTGGGTTCCGGAGCCCCCGCCGCCCCGACCGTCGGAGATCCGGTAAGTACCTGCGCTGTGCCAGGCCATCCGGATGAAAAACGGGCCGTAGTGACCGTAATCGGCGGGCCACCAGGATTGGGACGTGGTCATCAGATCGACGATATCCTTCTTTACGGCGCCCAGGTCGAGGGTCTTGAATGCCTCGGCATAATTGAACGACGCACCCATGGGATTGGACTGGGGTGTGTTTTGACGAAGGATATTCAATTTCAACTGATTGGGCCACCAGTCGCGGTTTCGGGTACCGCTACCGGCGCTTTGCTTCAGCGCCCCGCCGCTGAACGGGCATTTGCTTTCCCCGTTAACATTGTAGGCTGATGTGCTGTGATGTGTGCTATTTTCCATTTTTATATATTTAGATCGTTTGAAGTACAAATTTACAATAACATAGCGATAGTTTTTATCTATATATTTTATGTCCTTATAATTTATATTTATAATACTGG
>CALMBD010000346.1 GCA_937861115.1 uncultured Bacteroidota bacterium
GCGAGCAACCTTACCTTATTCTCCTGTCCCGGCAGCGCCGTACAGTACGCTTCGCAAACACTGATGATCGGTCAGACGCAGGACTTTACGTTCCAGAACTATGTCGGCTGTGATTCGGTGGTGACTGTCACGGTGGAAGCATTACCTGTTGATTATCAGGAGGTTGAACTTAGCGCCTGTCCCGGCGAACCGGTTATCGTTGGTGGCCAGGCACTTCTGCCCGGCGACACGGTCACCTTTACCTACCAGAATGCCGCCGGTTGCGATTCGGTCGAAGTGGTAACAGTTGTGCTGCTGGCGCCTCCTCCGCCGGTATTAGTGGACGTGACGCTCTGCCCTGGCGACTCGCTTGTTTATCTCGCCGGGGTGCTCTACCCAGGGAATATGCAAACCTACATCTTGCCCGCGCAGAACGGCTGCGACTCGGTCGTCCACATTTCAGTCGGGGCGTACCCGGCCATCGCCTTCGATCTGTCCTCCGAAACGATTTGCCCCGGCATTGCCGAAGGCTATATCAAACTGGATTTTACCGCCGGTGACCAGCCGCTGACCGCCTCGCTGGATGGTGGCGCCTTTTCCGGCGCCGGCATTTACGAAAACCTTTTCGCAGGGGAACATACCGTGCAGGTACAGGATGTACACGGCTGCCTTGTTTCGCAAAGCATTGATATTCCGGCATTTCCGCCGCTGGTGGTGGCTGCGGAGGACTACGTACTGCCCTGCGCCGAGCCTTCCGTGACGCTGCGGCCTACGGTGCTGTCGCATACCGGGCCTGTGCTTTGGGAGTGGCCGGGCGGCTGGAATAAATCATGGTTCAATGCCGGGACAGCCGGCGTGTTCACCGTAAGGATTTCCGATGACTGCGCCACGGAGGAGCAAAACATCCTGGTCAATTGGGGCGACGATTTCACCCCCGAACTCATCTACGTGCCGAACGTCTTTTCGCCGAATGGCGACGGCGAAAATGACGAGTTTCGGGTGTACCCGGCAAAAGGGGCAGAGGTCCTGAAGTTTGAGTTGCGGGTCTTTGACCGCTGGGGAAACCTGTTGTTCATGACCCTCAACCCGGAAGCGGGCTGGAACGGTATTTTCCGGAATGAACAGATGGACCCGGGCGTGATGGTCTGGTACGTGAAAGCCGACGTTGCCTTCTGCGGCAGGGTAGTGGAGCTGTTCCTGAAGGGCGATGTGACGGTGGTGCGGTGATGGACAAAAAATCAGGCGGACCAGATCACTTTGTCGGTTTATACTCTTCGTATTTTGGTCTGTCCTGATGTTGCCAGATAAATTTATAACCTGTCGCCAAAACTTCAATATCGAAGTCTCTTTTTGTCTTGTAAACCTGTTCAGGCATAGTTCCAATCCATAAGGCTCCGAGACAAATGACGCCTGTTATTGAATATAAGAGAATTGTCAAAAATTTCGGAACCTTTATTTTAATAATGAAGCGATTTGTGATGAAAACTATAAAAGACCAAAAAAGGAAATAGACCAATAGGTTTAAGATAAATTCAGTTACAAATATTTGAAGTGACATGGAGGTATGCCAACCTTCGCCTATCCAGATAAACGGGAATCCGCTCATCATTATATCCGGCGCATCAACGGGAAGTACATACCACCATTTCGAATAAATTGAAAAGGTTATTACGGTTGCAGGCAACACAAATTTCCAAATCAGGTGCTTCATTTATATTTTTCTTTTTCTATTCATAAAACGCTTTCATCTCTTTTTCAATCGTCTTTACTTTTGGTCTTCCTTCTTCATCTTTATCGGTGAAATCCCAAATGGAGTAAGGCTTGATTACTTCAACGTGTGAATATCTGAAAACTCTTGCCTTTTCAGGTTTTTGCGGAGTCTGCTGCTCGTAATCCCTTGAAATGCCTTTGTCTTTATAATACCTTCCGATTAGCCTAATTCGATTCCGGTATCCTCCCAATTGATATTCATCGGGTATTTTCATTTCTGCTTGCTCTGCTTCAATAAAGATGCAATAGTCTTCCGGTTTCTCGGATAATTTATCGTTATCCAAATCGAAATATTCGTCCGGCAGCCAATTCGGACAGGTACAAGCCCAGGCAATGTATGTTATTTCAATTGTATCTGCTTGCAGACCTAACTCTTTTGGAAAATCTGACGATGTGACCTCTCCCTCAACCCCAATTGTTCCACAATTTGAAGTTGCTATTGCCAGAACTATTATTCCAATTATCGATGTTGCCTTCATTTCTATTTTTGGGTTGGTTGGAAATATGGCACTCTTGCTACTCATGACCAAGCCCAAAATCGCACCTCTTGGTTACTATCACTTTGGCCACTTTTGGTTGTACTTATTGACAAAGACTATGTGCAAGGGGGAAAAGGTGTAATCTCGCTTGAGCAGGGCTTATTTTTTTTGTTTGTTAATATTCTTCGTTAGTTTTATGATCTCTTTTTCTTTATTTTCATATAGTTTTTCTAAAACAAATTCTAAAATACTGTAAGCATCAAGGATTTTATCAATAACTGCCTCATTCTGATTGTGACTACTTGTGTTTCCTATCCACTTAATTGCCAGTAAATTATTTGCCAACCCTGGTTCTTTAGTTTGAAATATAAGAATCCTTCGGTGTAGGCTTAAACGTTCTCTATTTCCTTTTTTATTTATCGTACTTTTTTTTATTTTTAAATAGTCTAATAACATTTCAATTACAGATCTGATTTTGTTTCCACAAGAGTCTTTGTCAACCCAAAACAATTTAAACGATTCAAAAATTTTATCTTCCAATTCTATTGGTAATTTGTTAGGAATCTTAATTAGTCTTATTACTGGACTCATCAATTCAATTTTGAAAACCATTTTATGTATCTCATGATCTGGAATTTCTTGCCCTGTTTCAAAGTCGTAACCACCTTCATTGTGACCAGCATATTGATATTTGGTCAGACCTGCTATTATTGCAGTTTCTTCACACTTTGGATTTGAGCAATATGCATGGTTTGAAAATTTGCCAGAATAGTATGTAGGGTCATATTCATAACAATTAGATTCAATAGATATTCCATCTTCTAACTCGACTAGGGTTTTAGGATCAAATATAAAAATACCTTTTCGGCACCTTGGGCAATCTAAGTCTGGAAGTTTATCGTGCCAAACTGTTTTTAGAATTTTTATATCCATT
>CALMBD010000347.1 GCA_937861115.1 uncultured Bacteroidota bacterium
TTATCGGGTTCAAAAAAATCGAGCGACGCCGTATCGGCCTCTGTCAGCGGTGAACGCGATTCTGCGATAAACTCCTGTTTGTAGTGTTCGCGGTGGCGGGCAATTTCAGCAGTGTAGGCCGTATCGGGTTGTTGCGAAAAAAGCGGGGCGCTGCAACAGAGCGCAAGGAAAAGGTGGAATAAACGGTTCATGTAATCGAAGCATTTGAGAGGACCGGGTAAAAGCATGCGCTTCCGCCGGACGGCTCCGGAATAATCTACCAAGGCCGGCACGGTCGGATTAAGCGCCAAAGATAATTGCGGCGGGCATGCTCCGGCATATTTTTACACCGGCTGTTCCAGCAGTTTTTCCAGGAAATGCTCGTGAATGCCAAATCCCTTTTTGAGGGCATCCACTTTTTCCAGCGCCGTTTTTCTCCCGCGATCGTCGCGCCGCTTGCCGCCAATGGCGGTGATCATCACATTTTTTGCCGTGTGTTCGGTCGACACAAACTCAAAAACGCTGGTTTTATAGCCTTCAGCCTCCAGCAACAAGGCCCTGATACCATCGGTCACGATCTCTGCCTGCCGTTCCTCCAGTATGCCGTGGCGCAGGACGGGGGTCAGTTCGTTTTGGGCGTGCATGTCGCGCCGTATCTGTTTGTGGCAGCAGGGAGCGGCCACGATGATCTTTGCCTTGTTGTGGATACCGGCAGCCAGGGCAAGGTCGGTTGCTGTGTCGCAGGCATGCAAGGCGATAAGCATGTCGAGCCGCTCGGGCCGGTAATCGGCGATATCTGTCGACATGAACTGCAGTCCCGAAAATCCGGCCTGTTCAGCCGCCTTGTTACAAAACGACACCAGCTTCGGGCGGAGTTCGATACCCGTGATCCGGGGCGTATAGCCCTGTTGCACAAGAAAATCGTACAATGCGAAGGTGAGATAGCCTTTTCCCGAGCCCATATCGGCGATATTCGGATCGCGCGGCAGCGGATTGGCCCGCAGCAGGCTGTCGATGATCTCCAGGTATTTGTTGACCTGCCTCCATTTGTCGCCGGCATTGGCCAGCACCTCGCCTTTGGCGCTTGTGATACCGAGTGTATGCAGCCAGGGCGCCGCAGGATCGAGAAGACGCTGTTTTTCGCGGTCGTGGGCCGTTTCTGCCGGGGCTGTATGGGCGGCTTTTTGCGATGAGAACACGGCTTCGCCCGATCGGGTGTACTTCAGGTGGTAGTCGCGATCGGTAGTGAGCAGGTCGGCATGCAGAAACGCTTGCCCCATCATTTGGGTCAGTTGTTCGACGGCCGCTTCGAGGGGAAAGTTTTTCACCTCATCGCGTGTGGCGTAGCGAAAGTTAAAGGCTACAAACAGCCCTTTTTTCAGGGAGACAGGCCGGAGGTAAATGTTTTTGAGGTCGGCTGGAGCCGCCGAAGTGGTTTTGCTCAGGGTGCATTTGAGCAGACTGCCTTCCTGGAAAGCCGACTGAAAAACGGAAAGAAATTGTTGGAGCGGCATCGATCAGCGGTTCGCTTCCCGGCGCAGTTGGGCGCGCCGGCGCAGTTCTTCTTCAATGATGCGTTGGGTATACTCCAGTTCACCGCGGCTCTCGAAGCGCTTTTTTTGCCAGAACACGATGAACAGGAAAGCGGCAAAACTCAGGCTCGCCACACCGAATGCGCCGAAAGATAACCACTTGAATCCGAAGACATTGGCGAGCACTGCCAGAAAAACCCAGCCGGCTGCCGTGCTGCCGATCACCATCGCCAGGCGCTGACGCCCGCGGAATACGGAAAGCCGTTCGCGCGCCTGCGTGTAGAGCTCCATCAGGTGCTCGGGCCCGAAGTGTGTCGGGCCGAGTTCGTCGAGCATGCGAAAGTCATCGTTGGCTTCGCGTTCGAGCCGGTCAAGCGGAGATTCTTCTATTTTGCGGCGAAACATAAAATGACGGCGAAAAATTCATGGCAAAAATAAAACATGCAAACCCTGCAAACAACAAGATGGCCGGATAGTTTGAAAACGCAGGGAACAACATTCCGCTGCGTATCGCGCCTAATTCGCACAATGTCTATTTTTGCCGGACCAACACCGGGAAAATTATGTTTGACCTGATCCTGCAGAACGTCGGCCGGCACATCCGGCTGGAGCCCGAAGAGGCCGGGTATTTCACCTCGCTGTTGCGGGTGCAACACCTGGAAAAGAAGGCGTTTTTGCTGCAGGCAGGCGAAGTGTGTCAGCACGAAGCGTTTGTTCTGGAGGGCTGCCTGCGCAACTATTACCTCGACGCAGGGGGCGGGGAGCATATTCTCCAGTTTTCAGTGGAAGACTGGTGGACCTCCGACCTGTACAGTCTGCTGACCCGTACACCGGCCACACAATTCATCGATGCCCTGGAACCCAGCACGGTGGCCTTGCTCCGCCACGACGATCTGGAGCAATTGTACCACAGGGTGCCCAAATTCGAGCGGTTTTTCCGGATCATACTGCAAAAAGCGTTTATCGCCCAGCAACAGCGCATTCTGCAGAACATCGGCTCCACGGGTGAAGAACGGTACCGCGATTTCCGGGAGCGGTACCCCGGCCTCGAACAACGCGTGCCGCAGCACCAGATCGCTGCATACCTGGGCATTACGCCGGAATTTCTGAGCAAGATCAGGAGCAAGATTGCCGGCCGCTGATATTCCACACGGTTTCTTAAACTAGTTCAATGCTTCGCCGCTGCACAGCCCCACACCTTTGCCCCGAAAAAAGGCCGGCCGCCGCATTGTTTCACATTAAATAACAACCATCATGTTTACGCTTTTTTCGTCCGGCACAGACTGGACGGGGGTCATCCTGCGCCTCACACTCGGATTGATCATTTTCCCCCACGGTGCACAAAAAATGCTCGGCTGGTTTGGCGGCTACGGATTTTCCGGCACCATGGGCTATTTCACCGGCACGGTCAACCTGCCCTGGATCATCGGTTTTCTGGTTATTGTGATTGAGTTTTTCGGATCCTTAAGCCTGCTGGCCGGGCTGGGAAGCCGCCTGTGGGCTGTGGCCATGATCGTATTGATGCTCGGGATCATCTTTTCTGCCCATATCGCCAACGGTTTTTTTATGAACTGGACGGGCGCCCAGGGCGGGGAAGGGTACGAATTCCACCTGCTGGTGATCGGGCTGAGCCTGGCCGTTGTACTGAACGGCGGCGGAAGGTTTTCTTTGGACGGGTATTTCAGTGGATAAGGAAAAGGCAGCGGTTGGGCAGGCATACTGTTGCTTGCCCAACCGCGCTGTACATGACTTGGGCCGCCTTAATCGCAAGACACAACATTCGCCCGGCAACAGCTGCCCTGCTGGCTGATGCAAAATGTTACGGTTGCACCCGGGGGAATAGGGGTTGACGGAAACAAGGGGCAAATACCTTTTCCAACTTTTAGGCTTACATTTTTTGTGGTGGCCGTCGGGTTGGTAAGCGAAAAACAGTAATCGATCATGGTTACCGTTTGTTGGTTATATTCCAGCACAAATGTGCCATAACTACCCGGCAATGTACAGCCCGCGCAATTCGAACCGGGGTAATACGGGATATTTCCACACAACTGCAAATCAATCCCACCGGTTATAGTTACCTGTTTACTGCAGGTGTTCCTGTCGGATACGCCGTCTTCAGGGAGCGTGTTGTCTTCCGTCTGTACCGGCGTTGCAACGGGTTCGGTCTCTTTTAGGCAGGAAGCGAAAAATGCCATGACAGCAATAGTGAGGAGCAGTGCAAAAAAGACGTTCTTTTTCATGCTATTGAAAATTTGATGGGTGAAAAAATGACCCGGCAATATTCAATGACCCGGCACACATAATTTGAGTCATTCCGGGCCA
>CALMBD010000348.1 GCA_937861115.1 uncultured Bacteroidota bacterium
CGCTGGCCGGCCAGGAGGATACGATCGATTTTCCTACCTGCAAACCCGCGCTTGAACTCGGTAAATTCAAGGTGGTATTCAGCAACAGCGCTTATACGACTTCCCGTGACAGTCTCACGACGTTCTTCGAGCATACGGATTATACCTTTGCTACGGACAATCTCGTGATAGACCCACTGGGTATCGGCCCGACCGATGCCGACTTTATTTCTGGTAACTTCTTCATTCAGAACGGCGGTCTGTGTATCACCGGTACGGATGGCGGCGCGGCAACGTATGCTACCTTCGGTATTGCCAATGCAGATACGGTATTCGTGGATGGCGCAGGCGACGAGGCCAATACGATCGGCATTATCGTTTACGACGCTGATGCCGACAACAACGGCGTCATCGACATGACGGGCGGCTGGGCTGACCTTCAGTTCAACCAGGTCGGTATCGGCTCTTATACCATGACCGGCGACGAAGGTGTTGACGCACTGATCGACGTGCCGATCTATGACTTTAGCACAGGTTCCGATCCGGTTCCGCTGGTTCCCCAGCATCCTTACTACATCTCTCTGGTGTACGACGGAACGCTGGCCGGCACAGGATACTGTATCCGGTTCAGCAACACGACAGATGTGCCATACCGCATCAACCTGACAACGCCGCTTGAAGTAACCGGCGATTTCTTCAGCGGATGGAACGGCGCCGAAGTTATCCAGCGCATGCAACTGGAAGGCTATGTTCCGACCAGCACGAAAGAAAGCAAACTGCTGGATGCCTCCAAGGTAAACATCACACCGAACCCGGCTAACGACATCGTTCGTCTCGACGTGGCACTTGAGAAAGTAAGCAACGCCGTTGCTGTATCGCTGCTCGACTGGACGGGCCGTCCGGTACGCACCCAGGTGGAGAAAAACTTCCAGAATGGCCAGATTACCATGCAAGTGGGCGATCTGCCTTCGGGCTACTACCTCGCGTGGATCCGTACGAGCGAAGGCTCTACGATGAAGAAAGTGGCGATCTGCCATTAATTCCTCATACAGGATCAATTAAAAATGAGCCGCTTCCATCCGGAGGCGGCTCATTTTTTTACGAAATCTGCGGGAAACCTACTCAATGCGTTTACTGACCCGGAATAGCCTCCACCAAACGCCTGACGTATTCCTTTTCAGGATTCAGGAATATCTCCTCCGGTGTGCCGAGCGCTTCAACCTCGCCTGCATTCATGATGAGCAGGCGGTCGCACATTTGTTTGATAACGCTCAGGTCGTGTGAAATAAACAGGTAAGTCAGGCCGAATTTCTCCTGGAGGTCCATGAGCAGGTTGAGCACAGTCGCCTGTACCGATACATCGAGCGCGGAAACGACCTCGTCGCAGATCAAAAACTTCGGCTCCAGCGACAGCGCCCTGGCCAGGCATACCCGCTGCCTTTGCCCGCCCGAGAACTCGTGCGGGTACCGCCTGAGGTGATCGGCCTCCAGCCCGACCGTCTCCAGCAATTCGACCGCTTTATCGCGGCGCGCGGCATGATTGTCGTGCAGCCGATGGACCTGCATGGGTTCTGTGATGGCTTCGCCGATGGTCATGCGCGGATTCAGCGAAGAGTAGGGATCCTGGAAAACAACCTGGATTTCCCTGCGGTAGGGGCGAATATCCCGCTCATCGAGCGACTGAAGGTCGACGCCCTTGTAAATAATCCTGCCGGAATAGGCTTCCGTCAGTCGGGCGATTGATCTGCCCAGGGTGGTCTTGCCGCATCCGGATTCGCCGGCGAGGCCAAAGGTTTCACCCGGGTAGACATCGAAACTAACCTGATTAACGGCATTTAGCCATTTTAGCGGTCGTCCCAGCCAGTTTTTTTCGGCAGGGTAACGTACCACCAGGTCTTTAATCTGCAAAACCGGATCCCGGGCAAACAGTTCTTCCCTGCGTTTTTGGGTTGCTGCTGCTGTAACGACATGTGCTTCAAAATCATGCTCGGCCAGGAAATCAGCCACGGTCGGCATCCGGTGTAATTTGTGTTTCAGGGAAGGCCGGCAGGCTACCAGCCCCTTGGTATAAGGGTGTTGGGGCGCCTTCAGGATTTGCGCCACCGGGCCGGTTTCCACAACCCTGCCCTGGTACATCACGATCACGCGGTCGCAGATTTCCGAGATCACCCCCAGGTCGTGGCTGATGAACAGCATGGAGAGCCCGGATGCTTCCTTCAGTTCCCGCATGAGATCGAGGATGGCTTTTTGTACGGTCACATCGAGCGCGGTGGTCGGCTCATCGGCAATCAGAATAGCCGGTTGGCACGACATGGCCATGGCGATCATGACGCGTTGTTTCTGGCCGCCGCTGATCTGGTGGGGATATGCCCTGAATATCCTTTCGGGGTCGGGCAGTTGCACTTTTTCGAAGAGTTGGAGGGTAATCTGTTTCGCTTTGTCCAGAGAAACTCGCTGATGCAGTTGAATGGCCTCGGTAACCTGCTCCCCGCAGCGAAACACAGGGTTGAGGGAGGTCATCGGTTCCTGAAATATCATGGCAATTTCTGCGCCGCGATAGGGGCGCAATTCGGAATTGCGGAGTTGCAACAGATCAACCGGGCCGGGTGTCGCGGCATTGGCGTTGTCTTTTGTGGTGTACAGTATCTTTCCGTTGCTGATTTGGGCAGGAGGCGTGTCGAGCAGTCGCATGACAGACAATGCCGTCACCGACTTTCCCGATCCGGATTCTCCGACGATGCCGAGCGTCTCGCCTTTGTCGAGGTACAATGAAAGGTTGTCCACCGCCCGGGTTGAACCGCGTGGCGTGGAAAAGTCCACCGTCAAATCGATAATTTCCAACAATCGACTCATTCCATCGATAGTTTGCAAATGCCGTTCTCCCATTTCACTTTCACCTTGCCACCCTTGGTCAGCCAGTGTACCAGTTCTGCACCCAGTAATTCAGCCCGCCATCCGGCAAGCAGGTTCTGATCGAAATCGTCGCTTCCCGATTTCAGTCTGTTGAAATCGCCCTTGGGCAACAAAAGTGCCGCGCTGATCTCGTGTTCCAGGCATTGTTTTTTTACAAAGTGGTAGAGGAGTTCCATCGTCCACTCGCGTTCAGGGTTTTCCGGCGCAGGTTTGGGTAATGCGCTGAAGAAGGCTTTTTCTTCTTCGGTAGCCGGTGCTTTCCACAGTGCCTGCCAGGCATCCAGGTTCTTTCGCCAGACATTTTCCGGAAGGGTGCGGTTGGCCTTGAAGGCATTGGGGCCGTTTTTTGTTGCCCGCAGGATGGTGCTGATGTGCCGGCTTTGCAAAACACTTTCCTTCGGCAGGTTCACTTCCATGGCGCGGCTGATCCGCCAGCGATACAGGCGCATCAGGAATACTTTTTCCCGGAATTCCAGTTGGTGTACAAAGTCGTTAGCCAGCAATTCCTTGTTGGGATCGACGGCATAGAAATCGGCGGTTTCCCATTTTCTGTTCTCCTCACGGGTCCAGGCCTCGCGGTTATGTTTGCGCAGTTTGCCGGTAAATTTCTCGTGCAGGGCGGGCAGGTACTTCACGTCTTCGATTGCATATTCCAACGCTTTGGGATCAAGTGGCCGGGCGCCCCAATCGGCAACGGTATGGCTTTTAGCCAGCGTGACGCGCAGTTCGCGTTCGACGATTTTGGCAAATCCGGCCGGGTAGTTGTATCCGACAAAACCTGCGGCGATCTGGGTGTCGAATGTATTGTTGGGAACAGTGCCGTAGAGCGTGTTCAGCAGCCGGTAATCGTTGTCGCCTGCATGGGTGATCTTCAGCACTTTCGGATCTTCAAGAATGGAAAGCAGGCCGTCCAGATCGGCAATACGCAGCGTATCAACCAGGTAAATATCCCGTTCCGAAACAATCTGGATCAGGCAAAGAACGGGTATGTATGTTTTTTCGCCGACGAACTCTGTATCGAAGCCAATCCAGGGTTCGTTTGCCAGGGATTCCATGACACGGTCGAAATCATTTTGCTTCTCGAGGAAATGCACTTGGTAATTCATGGGGTAAATGTAAAAAGGTTTCGGGTTTAGGGTTTACGGGTAGCGGCGTTTCTTTTTATCCGGTTTATGCAAAAGAATATAATTTGAACATCGTTTACTTTGTGCCGTTAAAGATATACCCGTATTGTGTTTCATATCTTTCGGCCCCTCTTTTGACAATTGATTCTGACAACCATGAAAAAAATACTTTTTGGCATAGCCATTTTTATCGTTCTGCTCGTTGGAGCGCTGATTGCGCTGCCATTTATTTTCAAGGACGAGATTATCTCCCAGGTGAAAGCCACCGCCAACGAAAGCCTGACGGCAACGGTAGATTTCAAAGACGTCGATATCTCCGTTTTCCGGCATTTTCCCAAACTTTCAGTCGGCCTTGAAGGGCTTGAAGTGACCAATGGTCCCGGTCCTTTCAACGGGGTAAAACTCGTCCAGTGCGAACGCCTCGATGTCGCTATCGACCTGTGGTCTGCTATTTTTGGCAGTGAAGTGGTCGTAAAGGGGTTGTACCTCAATAAACCCGATATCCGGGTGTACGTCCTGAGCGACGGCAGCGCCAACTACGATATCACCAAACCTGACGACGCGGCTGCCACCACCGGTTCGGAGGCCTCAGGCCCGGTCCGGCTCGAACGCTACGGTATCAACGAAGGCAAGGTTCTGTACGACGACAGGGGGCTGGACATGCGCGCCGAACTGGAAGGCGTCAACCACACCGGTTCCGGTGAATTTACGGCCGACCTTTTCGATTTTGTGATGAAGACCGGCGTGGAAAAATTATCGGTCAATTACGGCGGGGTGCAGTACCTGCGGGACGCTCGTGCCGACTGGGACGCCACTTTGTCGGCCGATATGGTAAATATGAAATACACGTTTAAGGATAATGACCTGAAAGTCAATGCCCTGCAGGTTATGCTCGACGGATGGGTGCAGATGCCGGAAAATAGCGAGGATATCCGAATGGACCTGAAGTTCGGCACGCCGCAGAATACATTCAAAAGCCTGCTCTCCATTATTCCCGGAGCCTACACCAAAGACTACGAGGCGGTGCAAGCCAACGGTACCGTGCAGTTTAGCGGATTCGCCCGTGGCACGTACAACGAAACGATTTACCCGGCTTTTAAACTTGACTTCAAAGTAGGTGATGCGGATTTCAAATACCCGAGCCTGCCCCTCGGCGTCAGCGGCATCAACGTAGACGCTTCCATCAACAGTCCAAGCCAGCGCATGAACGACATGACGGTCGATATTTCGCGCTTCAGCCTGCGTATCGGTTCGAATCCGCTGGAAGGGTATTTCAAACTGAAAACCCCAGAGACAGACCCGACGGTCGATATGAAGGTCGTCGGTTCACTCAACCTCGGCGAACTCTCCAAGGCATTCCCGATGGAAGGTGTACAGGAACTGGCGGGACTTATCAAGGCGAATATCACTCTGAAGGCCGCCATGAGCCAGGTAGAACGCCAGCAGTACGACCAGGTCAACATGGCCGGCGACTTTGCCATGAGCGGCATCACATATCGCGCAGCGGGCTCACCTGATGTAAAAATCAACCAACTGTCAACAAGTCTGACCCCCCAACGGGTTGATATTCAGAATTTTGATGCAAAACTTGGCCGCTCTGACCTGAAGGCAAACGGAAGCATCGATAATATTCTCGCCTATTTTTCCACCAAAAAGACGATGACCGGTGTGCTCAATTTCTCGTCGGGTTATTTTGATGCCAACGAGTGGATGGAAGAACCCGCCGGCGCAGAAGCGGCCGGTGTTGTGCCCAGCGAAACGGCCGCCGCACCCGCAGAAAAAGCCTTCGATCGCTGGGATTTTACGGTGGATGGCAGGATCAACCGCCTGAAATACGACACCTATGACATCACCAATATGAATATGAAGGGGCATTTTACCCCGAATAAAATGGATGTGTCGGATTTTGGACTGCAAATCGGCGACAGCGATTTGCGCGGGAACGGCCAGATTCGAAATGCGTGGAATTATCTTTTTGACAACCAGACGGTGGCAGGGGTGATCAACCTCCAGTCCAATAACTTCGATCTCAACCAGTTCATGACAGAACCAGCCCCGGCAAATGCCCCTGCTGCCGCTGCTGAAATTATCCCGGTACCGGAGAACATGGACATGACCATCAATGCCGATTTCGGGAAGGTAAAATACACGACCTACGATCTCAGCAACCTGGAAGGCCAGGTGGTTGTGAAAGACCGCGCCGCCAGGCTTCAGGACTTTACTGCCGATGCTTTCGGCGGGCAGATCGGCCTTTCAGGAGAATACAATACCCAAGACCTCGCCAAACCTTCGTTCAATGTTGATATGGCCCTGCAGAACATGGGCTTTAAGGAATCCTTCCAGAACTTTGTCACGGTCCGGTCCTTCGCTCCCGTGATGCAGATGATCGACGGCCGGTACAATACAACGCTGTCGATGAGTGGACTGCTTGGCAAGGATATGACGCCGGACATGAAAACCTTGTCGGCTGCCGGGTTTCTGGAAACACTGAATGCCGTGTTCAGCAATTTCAAGCCGATGACGGAGATCGGTTCGAAACTGGGGATCAATTACCTGAATAACCTGGAATTGAAGAACACCCGCAACTGGTTCGAGATCAAAGACGGCAATGTGGTGGTTAAACCTTTCGACGTGCAGGCGCGCGACGTGGCCATGAAGATCGGCGGAAGCCACGGCCTCGACCAGGAAATGAACTACCAGATCATAACCAAAACGCCGAGAAAGGCGCTGGAAAAAAGTGCTGTGGGTGGAATGGCCAACTCCGGACTCAGTTTCCTGTCCAAAGAGGCCGGAAAATTCGGAGTGAACATCGCACAGGGCGAATTTATCAATATTCGTTTTGACCTCACGGGTACCCTGAGCAGCCCGAAAGTAGCCATGAAAATACTCGGCTCCGACGGTCAGGGTACCATCAAGGACGAAGCAGGCGCTACCGTACAGGCTTCGGTTGATAAGGCCAAAGACTCTCTGCGGAATGTGGCTACCCGCGAACTGGATGCAGCAAAGGACAAAGTAAAGGCCGCGGCAGACAAAGCAGTAGACAGCCTGTCCAATGTCGCCGATAAAAAATTACAGGAAGCCAAGGACAAGGCAACCCAGGAATTGGGTAACAAGGTGGGTGACGCTGCCGGTCAGAAAGCGGATGAAGTGCTGGGCGACAAAGGCAAAAAAACGGTGGATGAGGCTAAAAAGAAACTGGAAGACTGGGATCCGTTTAAAAAGAAGAAGAAGAATAATTGAATGATGAATGATGAATGATGAATGATGAATGATGAATGATGAATATTGCGGCGTTAATGGACTAAATAATGGCAATGACCCAATGACGACAATGACATTATGCCCGTAAAAATTCCACGCTGGAAAAGGTGGATGTCGCATATGGTGCCGTTCACCCTGGAGGAAACAAGTTCGGAGCAAAATCCGGAACTTTCCGTGATGCTGTACCGCGGTCGGCTTCAACTCCTGAGCGGCGATGCGATCTATTCGTGGGATGATCTGTATAAAAATTTCCTGCTGGCTTTTGACCGGTTGAAAATTGACGAGCGACCCATTCAGGATGTACTCATCCTTGGTCTGGGGCTTGGTTCCATTCCCTATATGCTGGAAAAGGTATTTCACCGGGAATACCATTACACCGCCATCGAGTGGGATGAGACCATCAGCGAACTGGCAGCGCGGTATACCCTGTCGCGGCTATCCAGCCCGGTCGATATCCTGACTGCCGACGCAGAGGTGTTTGTCCAGGTGACCGAGGAAAGTTACGACCTGGTGATCGTGGATATATTTGAAGACGAACTGACACCTCCCCAGTTTGAGACGGAAAAATTCCTGCAGGACTGCGACCTGCTGCTACGCCCGGGCGGCCTGCTGATGTTCAACAGGCTGCATGGCGGCGACGACTCCATTCGCCTGGTAACCGAACGGTTTTACGAGCGAAAGTTTCGGCAGGTTTTTCCCGGCGCCAAGTATATCGATACAGAAGGTAACTGGATACTCTACTACGAAAAGGCGCCTGCGGAAATCTGATTCTCTGTGGCACAGGCACTTATCTCTCGCTTATATGCTTCCCGCCTGTCCAGCCTTCCTTGCCCAGAAACTGCTCGCCGCTTTCCCTGGCCGGCCATTCCAGCGGCGTCCCCATGCTGTCGTTCCAGCGGTTGAGGTAGCCAAACAGGGCAATTACGCCAAGTATTTCCACAATTTCACCGTCGTCCCAATGTTGTCGGATGTTGTTTGATATCTGCTCATCCACTGCGTTGGGCACTGCTGATGCGGCGGCTGCAAAATCCAGTACTGCGCGTTCGGCATCCGAGAATGCGGGGTGTGTCCGGTACCGGCAGACGTGCAGGAGTTTGTCTTCCGTGGCGCCGTAGCGCTCGGCTGCTCGTATGGTATGTGCCTGGCAATACTGGCAGCCGGCGGTCTGGCTGGCCACATAGCCGATCAGGCGCTTCAAATCGCTGGTCACGCGACCCTTGTTTTCCATTACGGCTTTATTCAACTGGATAAAGGCCTTGGCAATGGCCGGGCGACGCTGCATGGTCAATACGCTGTTGGGGCAAAATCCGAGCGTTTCATTAAAAAACTGGGCGAGTTCGGCGACTTCATGGTCGTGATCAGGTGGTAACGGATGGACGAGAGGCATGCTAATCAGGTTAAAATATTTTACCGGATAATGATTTTAGTGTTCAAATTTGTGCGGTAAAAATAGGCCTATGCATTTTACTACGGTTTCTAATTCTGACGAGATCCGGCAAATCCTGGCATTGCAGGCACAAAATATCGGTAGCGCGTTGAGTACCGAAACCATAGAAAGCCAGGGGTTCTTGACGGTGCGGCACGATCCTGACGTGCTGCGCCGCATGAATGAAGCGTATCCGTCCGTGATCGCCAAGGATGGAAATCAACTGGCGGGTTACGCGCTGGTTATGCCACGGGAGTTTGCACCCGATATTCCTGTTTTATTGCCCTTGTTTGAAATGCTGGAACACCTGTCGTGGCGCGGCAAACTGCTGCGCGATACGCCGCGCTGGTTTGTAATGGGCCAGGTTTGCGTTGCTGCCGGTTACAGGGGACAGGGCGTGTTCGACGGGATGTACGGCAAGATGAAAGAATCCTGCAGGGCCGATTTCGACTTTACGGTAACAGAAGTTGCGGAGCGCAATAAAAGGTCCCTGCGCGCCCACGAACGGGTGGGTTTTCAAACCCTGCATACCTATCCCGACGATCTGACCGGGGAGGACTGGCGTGTAATTGTAATGGATTTCGACCGCTGATCACTCCATCAGGGCCTCTCTTGAAAGCCCCAGCGCTGCGGCGCTTTCGATGGTCCTTTTTAATTTGACGCTCGCCATCAGGGCCGTTATGAGGTAATAAATCACGATGATCTTTATGATAATACCGCGGACGATACTCGTCGGGTCTTCAGTGGCTTCGTATAAAATCGACAAACCGTAAATGCCTGCTGCCAGTCCGAACGGCACCATAAAATATTTCAGGCTGGCAATAGCCAGGCCGAGATAAACCGCACCCATTAGTGCTGCGCCGATGATCAGCGCATCGCCTTGAGATTCAAGAAAGGTGTTCCCTGTTGGCGCCATGGCGATGATACCGGCAACGATGATCAGGACTGCCAGTGCAAAGAGCGCA